>JBMOGJ010000035.1:0-26791 GCA_049318425.1 Phycisphaerales bacterium
GCAAGCGGCACGCCGCCCATCGTGACCTCGGCGTAGGTGAACCCGCGGTCGCCCTCGACCGAGAGCGGCAGCGCGCACGCGGCGCGCGCGAGCGCCTTGCGCTGGTCGCGCGTGAGCTGGCGCAGGCTCGTCGCGGGATCGACCGCCGCGATCTCGCACAGCGCGCGCGCGAGGCGGTCGGGAACGAACTCGCGCAGGAATGCAGGGGCGTTGGCGGCGCGGCTTGCGAGGAGCTTCGCGTCGAGCGTGTCCTCGCGCTCGCCTGCGATGAAGTTCGCGAAGAGCCCGGCGCCCGCGTCCTCGAGGATCGCCGCGCGCCAGTAGCGGCTGATGTCGAGCGCACACGGACCCGACAGGCCGAAGTGCGTGCAGAGGAGCGAGTTCGTGAACTCCTTGAGCACCTTGCCAGACGCCGCGCGCAGCGAAAGCGTCGCTGGGAGCGTGAGCCCCGACAGCGCGCGCAGCGGATGCGTGCCCGGCAGGATCAGCGGCACCAGCGCGGGGTGCACCTGGTCGGTGACCGTGTGCCCGAGCGCGCGCGCGTAGTCGTAGCCCGCGCCGTCGGAGCCCGACTTCGGCAGCGCCTTGCCGCCGGTCGCGAGGATCACGCGCGGCGCATGTGCCTCGCCCCAGTCGCCGCGCACGGTGAAGACGCCGTCCGTTTCGTTGCGCGCGATCTCCGTCACGCGCTGCGGATGGCGGATCTCGACACCCGCATCGCGCGCGGCCGCGAGCAGCGCGTTCAGGATCGTGCGCGCGTCATCGGTCGTCGGAAAGAGCTTGCCCGTGTCCTCGCGCTTGAGCTCGACGCCGTACGCCTCGAAGAACCTGACCGTCTCCGCCACCCCGAAGCGCCGCAGCACATTCTTGATCGCGTTCGGCGAGCTGCCCGCGTAGGCCTTCTCGTCGACCGCGTGGTGCGTGACGTTGCAGCGTCCGCCGCCCGCGACGAGGATCTTGGCGCCGAGCGTCTTCGCGCCATCGAGCGCGAGCACGCGCGCGCCGGCGCGCCCCGCGTGGATCGCCGCGAACAAGCCCGCGGCGCCCGCGCCGACCACGATCACATCCCACGAGCCAGGCGCTGCCTCCGTCACTTCTTGATCGACTCCGCCGGATCGGCCGCCACCAGCTTGACCGAGCCCTTCACATCGGTCGCCTTCTCGGCGGTGAACGCGAAGGCGATCTCCGCGCCCTCGGGGCCGCTCGCGATGAAGCGCACGAAGGTCGAGCCGCGCCCGGGCACGCCCGACTCGAGGACGACGACCGTCGGCTGCTCCGCCTGCACGTCGAAGGTGCGGTCGTAGCGTCGGTCGGCGAGGCCGGACGCCGCGATCGACACTCCGCCCGGCGCCGAAAGGGTGACGCGATCGGGCACGCCCGCCTTCGCCTGCGCGGCGCGCGCGGTGCGCGTCGGGATCAGCGCGTCGTTCCGGAGCTCGAGCGTGACTTCCCACAGGCGGTCGCCGAGCTTGCGCACGAGCGACGGACCCATCGACACGCGCGGCATCTCGTTCGCGTGGAAGTAGGTGAACGCGGCGTTGCGGTGGCACTCCTCCTCGAGCATGAACGCGGGCGGGATGCGGCTCGACCACTTGGTGCCGCCGCCGACGAGGACCTTGCCGAGCGTCGGATGGTCGACCTCCTTCAGCGGCGACTTCGTCTGGCCGAACAGCACGTGGTCCTGCCAGATGTCGCGCATCTGCGGCGACGGTTCGCCGCCGTTCTGCGAGATGCGCTTCTCCGTCCACAGCTCGTTGGTGAAGCTCACGATGCCGAGGCTCTCGGCGATCCAGTTCACGAAGCCGCCGTGCACGGGGTAGAGGTCGGAGTGGATGACCATCGAGCGGTAGCCGGGCAGCATCTGCTCGCCGACGCGCGCGATGCCGTCGTAGGTGCCGCGGTCGCCCGCGTACGCGCCCTCGCGCTGCGGCACGCCGGGGCCGCGCAGGATCATGCCGCCCGTGTTGTGGTAGGCCTGGCCGGCGGCGATGTTCGGCTTCGTCATGATGAAGCGGCCGATCGCCTCGGTCTCGGGGTACGAGAACGGCCAGTCGCCTGCGCCGCCCTGCACATGGTCGGGGTTCCAGCCGGCGGGCCAGTTGCGGTTCATGTCGTAGCCGCCGGGGCCGTCCTCGTTCACCTGTCCGTCGCCGTCGTTGTCGAAGCCCTCCATGCCCGCCATCGACCAGTCGCCGCGGCGGATGGTGCCGTCGGCGCGCGGCAGGGGATCGACGCGCTCCATCTCGTTCGGGTCGAGCTCGCTGCGGCGGTGCGTGCCGTTCGGATCTCGGCGCCACATCATGCCGATCGAGCCGTCGGCGTCCAGATCGTCGGGGCCGTCCTCGTCGGTCGCGCCGTCGCGGTCGTCGTCGGTCGGCTTGTAGCCGGTGCGCGACGAGTGCGGGCTGTTCTGCAGGTCGAACCAGTTCTGGCGGCCGTCGGGATTCGCGCAGGGCACGAAGTAGAACGCGCTGCGGTCGACGAGCCTCGTGATCGGCTCGAGCTTCCCGTAGTTCTCGACGAGGTACCACACGGTGTAGAGCACCGTCTCGGTGGCGTTGATCTCGTTGCCGTGGATGTTGCCGTCGATGTACATCGCGGGCTTGTCGGTGTCGGCGCCCGTCTTCGGGTTGTTGAGGATGAGCGCGAACATCACGCGGCCCTCGACCGACTTGCCGAGCTCGACGTAGGTGAGGAGCGCGGGGTGCGCCGCCGCGAGCGCCTTCGACTCGAGCACGAGCTGGTCGAAGTCGCGGTAGTGGTCGAAGCGCAGCGCGCTCTTCGAGGCGGGGCGGTCCTGCGCGAGCGCCGCGGGATCGAACGAGGCCGTCGCGAGCGCGGACGCCGCGAGCAGCGCGCGCATCGGGTGGTGGAGGAGCATGTTCACTTGGACGACCTCTTGTTCTTCGCGCCGTTGTTCTGCGAGTCGTTGTTCTGCGACTCTTCAGCCGTGCGGGTGATGGTGTCGAGGAAAGGACCGCTCGTCGCGATGTCGACCGCGCCGCCGGCGGGCAGTCGCACGATCCAGGTGTACGTGCGGGACTCGCCCGCGGGCAGGCGGTCGATCTTCTCGACGGGCCGGCCCGAGAGCACGAACTCGGGCGGGAGCGGCGTGCCCTTCGCGCCGTCGACGAGGCGCACGATGACGGGCGGGACGACGCCGGTGATGCGGCCCATCTCGGTGGTGGTGGCGATGGTGCCCGTGTTCGAGATGCGCATCTCGATCTTCGCGAGACCGTCGGCGAGCGGGGTCCACTTCGGCGCGCCGGCCTCGATCACCGGCCGCTTGGCGGCGAGCGCGGAGAGGAAAGGCGCCGTGCGCGCGCCGAGTTCGCGCGCCTGCACGATGGTCGGGCTCTCGCGCAGGAAGGGCGCGAAGCCGCCGATCTCGCACGCGCCGTAGACGGGATGGAGATGCGCGGTCCACGGCGCGAATCCGCCGCGGTAGACCTTCTCGGTGAGCGTGAGCCAGGCGGACTGCTCGGCGTCGCCGGTCTCCTTCGGTGGATCGGCGGGTGGCGGGGCCTTCTCGGCCGAGTCCTTCGCGGCGGCGGCGGCTTCGATCGGTTCCGGCGGCTTGGGGAGCTCGGGGCGCGTCCATCCGTTCGCGGCGACGGCGGCGATGCCGCGGTGGTTCGCGAGCCAGAGGACGAGCGAGCCGGCGAGGTCGGCGCCCTCGCTCTTCTCGAGCTTGGTCGACTCCTTCCACAGCTTCGCGAGGTCGCGGTAGAGGTCGTGGTCCTCGGCGAGGTAGGCGACGGGCGTGCGGCCGGTGGCGTCCTTGTCCTTCGTGTCGGGGAAGTGGACCAGGGTGTCGTGGCGCCCGAACACGACGGCGGTCGCGATGTCGGGGTGGTCGCGCACGAAGGTCGCGATGCCGAGCGACTCGGGCTCGCTGAGCGGGTACGGGCCGGCGTCGGCCGAGAACTCGGGCCAGCGGTGGGGGAAGTTGCGGTCGAGGTCCACGCCGCCCTCGCCGTCCTCGGCGACGAGCCCGTCGCCGTCGCGATCGGTGCCCTCGACGAACACCTGGTGGGTGGCGATCTCGTTCTTCTCGCGGTTCGCCGGGCGCACGATGCGCGGATCGACGGCGTCGACGACATGGGTCGCAGGCTCGCCGGGCGGCGCGAGGCGGCGGATGCGCGTGATGAGGCCGTCGCCGTTGAGGTCGCTCGGCGCGTCCTCGTCGCGGACGCCGTCGCGGTCGTCGTCGACCTGGCGCGTGGTGGTCGCGCGCGGATGGCGCTGCGCGATCGCCGCGGCGCGCGCGTCGGGGTTCGCCTGCGGTATCGCATAGAGGCGCACCGCATCGAGCAGCTTCGGGTCGTCGCGCAGCGCGGCGTCGAGCGCGGCGAGCAGCTGCTCGGTCGACGCGAGGTTGCTGCCGTCGAGGCCCGCGACGAGGAGCATCGCCGGCCGTCGGCGCGTCATGTCCTGGTCACCGAGCACGAGCGCGTGCACCGGCTGGCCGCCGCGCGAGGTCGTGACCTGCACCACCGATCCGCGCGCGCCGGCGCGCTTCGCGAGTTCGACCAGGCGTGGGTGGACGGACGCGGTCGCTGGGTAGTCGGCGGGGGCGAGCGGTCCAGGCTCGGTCGCGGGATCCTTCGCGGGCGCGCGCTCGGCGGGCGGCGCCGGCGTGTCCTTCGGCGGATCGGCGGGCGCGGAGCTGGCGGCGAGCAGCAGGATGAGCGTGGCGAGGCCGCGCGTCGGGGCGGAAGTCATGCCGCGGAGGATAGCCGCGGAAGGGGGCGCATCCGCGCCGACTCAGAGTTCGGTGTCGAGTTTCGCGCCTTCGATGAGATAGAGGCCGACCAGCCAGTTCTCGACGAGGTACGGCTCGACCTTGAAGGTGCCTTCGATCGAGCCGAAGTTGATCGTGTGGCGCTTCCAGCCCTTGATCTCGGCCATGAGCTTGACCTCGACCGCGTCGTAGGGCGTGGGCGGGATGCCGATGCAGCAGCCGTCCCATTGGTTGAGCATGAGCAGGCACTCGCTCGCGGTCGGCGCGACCAGCGGGAAGGCGAGGTAGCCCGCGATCCGGATGCGCTTGCCCGACAGGAACGCGATGCGCGCGGGCAGCTTCTTCTCGCCGAGGCGCGGCATGTACTCCTCCTGCGCGCTCGAGAGGAACTCCCACGAGACCTCGTAGGGCGACGCGTCGGTGCCGGCGCCGCGGATGGTCCAGGCGTCGTCGACCGAGATCGATCCGTCGGCGAGGCGCACGAACTTGCTCGGCAGGATCTCGGCGTCGGGAATCGTGGGGATCTCGGGTTCGAAGGCCGAGCCCGACGCGACCGCCTCGGGCGGCGGCGGGGGCGGCTCGGCGGACGGCTGCTTCTTCGCGTCCTTCGGGCCGGCGGTGGTCGAGGTCCCCGGCGCGGCGGCGGGACCCGTCGGGCCCGGTGTCGACGGCGGTGGCGTGAAGCCCTTTGCGGGCTCGCGTCCTGCGCCGTCGGCGGGACCGGGGCGTGCGGGCGTGGGCGTGGTGGAGGCCGCGCCGGACGAGGTCGTGCTGGTCGACGCCGCGTCGGCCGCACCCGCGTCGGCGGCCGCGCCGGCGTCCGGCGCCGAGAGCGCGTCGCGGCGCGCGTCCGCCTCGGGCTGGAACAGCACGATCAGCCCGCCGAGGAGGAGCAACGCGACGATGGTCCAGACGACTTTCATGGGCAGCCTCCTCTGACGGGTCGGGCGCGAGCGGCTCAGCCGATCGGGCGCAGCCCGCGTGCCACCGTGGTGCGGTACGCGAGGACCGACGGGACGATACCCGCGATCGCAGCGAGGAGCGTGGTGCCCATCGCGACCAGCACCGCGCTGCGCGCGTCGAGCTCGGGCGCGATCACGATGCCGTGCGCACCGAGCAGCCAGCGCGTGGCGACGAAGAGCACCGCCGCGCACACGACGACGCCCGCGGCGGCGCCGACCAGGCCGACGATCGTGCTCTCGGTCAGCACCAGCCAGAAGATGCGCGCCTGGCTCGCGCCCAGCACGCGCAGGATCGCGACCTGCCGGCGGCGCTCGGCCATCGAGTTGATCATCGAGAGCAGGATCGCGACCGCCGACGACACCAGCGTCGCCGCCGCCATCGCGAGGAAGAGCACATCGACGCTCTTGACGATCGAGAACAGCCGCTGCACCTCGTTCGACGGGATCGCGACGGTGATCGATCCATCGCGGCGCATGCGGTCGTACTGCGACACCAGCGCGGGGGGCGCGCTCGACGGATCGCGCGACGGCAGCCGCAGCAGCACGCCGGTCACCACGCGGTCCTCGTCGGTCAGGTCGGCGGCGGTCACGGTGCGGTGCTCGCCCGCGCGTTCGAAGCGGTCGAACGCGTGCAGGATCCAGGTCGACTCGAGGTCGCTGAACAGCGCGCGGTCGTGCGGCGAGCCGGTGGGGCGCAGGATGCCGACGACGGTGTACTTGTACTCCTCGTGCACATGGGCGTGGCCGTCCTCGCCGCCCTCGCGCGACTTGCCGGAGCCGTGGGTGAGCACGAGCTCGGCGCCGAGGCGCAGGCCGGTCTCGCGCGCGACGCCGTCGCCGATCACGATCTCGAAGTTCTTGTCGAAGGCGCGGCCCTCGGCGAACTGCCACGGCTCGCCGAGCACCGGCTCGAACGTGGTGAAGAACTCGCGCACGGTCGCGACCACCGGGAAGCTTCGGTAGCTGTCGCCGATCGCGGTCGGCACGAACATCGCCCACGGGAACGACGCGCGCAGCTCGGCGATCTTCGCCTGGTCGAGCGGCGCCTTGGGCGGGTTCGCGTAGAAGAGGCCGTTGAGCACGCTCACCAGCGGGCTGCCGTCGCGCGACACCAGGAGGTGCGCGTTTCCGGTGCCGCGCTCGAACGCGCGCTCACCGGCGCTGCGCAGCGACAGGATCGCGAGCAGGAGTCCCGCGCTGATGGCGACGAGGAGCACCACCACCGTCGTCGAGAAGCTTCGGGTGCGCAGGCTGCGGAGGACGATCGTGAGGTCGCTCATCGTGCATCGGCTCCTTCGTGGATGGCCGGCGCCCCGGCCGCGACCGTGGCGGCGACCGCGTCGAGCCGCTCGCGCCGGGCGAAGTGCGCCTCGAGCGACGGGTCGTGCGAGACGACGAGCAGCGCGGCGCCCTGCGCCCGGCACGCCTCGCGGAGGACGCGCACGGCGTTGGCCGCGTTCTCGGGATCGAGCGACGCGGTGGGCTCGTCGGCGAGCACCAGCGCGGGTCGGCACGCGAGCGCGCGCGCGACGGCGACGCGCTGCTGCTGTCCGACCGAGAGCTCCTCGGCGGGCGCGTCGACGCGCTCGATGCCGAGCGACGCGAGCAGCGCCTCGGCGCGCGCGTTCCACTCGCCCTTGGGGGTGTCGCTCATCAGGAGCGCGACCAGCACGTTCTCGCGCGCGCTGAAGCCCTGCAGCAGGTTGAAGGTCTGGAACACCATGCCCACCGACCGGCCGCGGAAGCGGTCGCGCGCGGCGCCCTTGAGCGCGTGCATGTCCTGTCCCGCGACCTTGACCACGCCCGAGGTCGGGTCGACGAGCCCTGCGATCAACTGCAGGAGGGTGCTCTTGCCGCAGCCCGAGCGGCCCACGAGGAGCATCTCCTCGCCGCGCGCGAGCGTGAACGACGGCACCTTCAGCTCGAAGCCGCGGTCGCCGTAGCGGAAGTGAAGCCCCGTGATCGCGAGGGCCGGTTCGTGGCCACCCGCGGAGGGGGAGGTGTTGGTGCCCGTCGCCGGGCCTGTGGTGGACGCTGCCATGGAGGACGGACTCTATCCGACCGGTGGTCGCGCGCGGAGGCGGACGTGCCCCGGAGCGCGTCGTGGACGCATGTGCGGCGGCGCCTGCCCCGAAGCGCGGGATAGACTCCGCCGATGATGCGACCGCGGTCGAGTGCCCTCACCACCTTCGTCGCCGCCTCGATCGGGGGCGGGTTGTTCGTCGGACCGGCGGGCTGCAACTCCGCGGCTTCATCCCGCGCCGACGCCGGGGCGGCGCTCGAGCGGTTCGACGCGCACAAGTCCGAGTTCATCGCGCGCTGCGAGGCGTTCGAGCGCGCGTGGCCCCGCTACCGCGAGGCGCTGTTCCTGTCGGTGGACGGGGTCGAGCGGCCGGAGCCGATGGACGACCGCCGCATCGCGATGCGCGACGGGGACGACATCGAGCTCGAGTACGAGGCGATCGACGGAGCTTCCGACACTGATCTCGGCGGGGCTTCGGGCGGGGCCGCCGTCGCCAGCCCAGGCGCGGCGCGTTCGGTGACGGTCGAGGAACGCTCGATGCTGCGCGGCGTCGATGGTGCGCGCGCGCGCTCCGCCGCTGAGGCGCGCCGCTGGGTGCGGCGCTTCGTGGTGCATGGCGTGGCGAGCGGGCGGGACATCTGGGTGCATGTCCCGGTGCGCGACGCGGCGGGTGCGCCGATCGCGGTCGAGGTGAACGGCGCGCCGCTCCACCCCGAGGCCGGCGCGACGATGGTGCGCGTGCCGCTGGCGCGCGACGAGGCGACCCTCATCTCGATGCCGCTGCGCTGACGGCAAAAAGAGGAGCAGCCGTCCCCCATTTGGATCGGCTGCTCCCTGGATCGGCCCGATGACGCGTGCGGTTCGTCCTCCGCGCGGTCATCCGTGTAGCTGCCAGCGGCGGTATGGCGACGCCGCGGGCGGGACCTAGCTCTTACTCCCAACCGTTGCCGCCGAAGTCGGAGCGGTCCTCGTCACGAGGCTCCTCCGGCTTCTGCGAGCGTTCACGGTTGGACTGTTCGATCATCCGGCGGAGGTATGCATTCTCGCGCCGCGTTGCCTCGAGATCGAAGACCAGGTACTTGACGCTGAGGCGCAGGTAGTCCAGAGCGTCCTGAAGTTCGTTGATGGAGGACTGGACGCGCGTGCGACGCGCCTCGGCGCTGTCGGCGGCTTCGGTCGCACCCTGGGCCTGCGATGCAGGCAGCTCACGGATGCGCTCGAGGATCTGGTTCATCTTGTCCTGGAAGCTGATCTCGTCCACGTCTCTTCTCCTCAGTTCTTAGGTTGTGGTGTCCACCGAATGGGCGGCTCGGGAAGACACATTGCAACCTCCGTGCCAGCGGCGGCCGTGGATCGCGTCGGAAACCGAAAAAGCAGCGGAGGGGCGAGATTCTGGGCCTCGCCCCTCCAGTCGGTTCGGTGCATCGCCCACCTTTGCGGGCTGATGCATGCAGGCAACGGGTGTTCAGCGCACCTTGTCGAACTTCTGCAACACGGTGAGCGCGGCGCGCGGGGCGTCGGCGAGCATGCCGTCGACGGGAACGCGGCGGCGGCGGAAGTCGGAGACCAGCCGGTGCAGGTTCAGGTCGCGCTCCATCGACCAGTTCTTGTAGAAGGCCTCGAGCTCGGTGCGGTTGAAGCGCGACAGGGGGTCGTCGAGGCCGCTCTGGGCGACCGCCCAGTCGATGAGCTTCGGTCCGCCGTCGAAGCGGTAGAGGCCGAGCAGGTTCTTGAGCCGGCGCTCGGGGGTGAGGAACGGGTCGGTCGCGTCCGGCGGGAGCTCCGACATCGCCTCCTCGGGGCGGCGCTTGGTGATCTGGCCGAGCCAGCCGCCTTCGGACGCGATCTCGCGGGCGGCGAAGGTGTGCTCCGCGGCGCCGGTCCCCTCGAGGACCTCGAGGTCGGCGGCGCTGGCGAGGAGGGTCTTGAGCCCGGCGGCGCCGAACTTGATCCAGAGGCGCTGGTCGCGGCTGCCGGCGCGGGTGAGCGTCTCGACGCGCGTGACGCTGCCGGTGCCCCATTCGGGGCGCTGGCGATGGCGGACCTGCATTCCTTGGGTGAACATGGTGGGCGTGAGCATGGCGGTCGGGAGCGGACGGGAGAGCAGGCTCGAGAGCAGGCGTGAGAGCCGTCGGCCGGGCACCTGCTGAAGTGGCCGTGTCGTCGGGCTCGGCGCGGGGACGATGCCGCGAAGTCGATGCCGGGGGGCAGACACGCGTCGACGGACGCGCGCTCCGGGGAACAGGACGGACGCAGAACCACAGCCCGATCCGCGGACGCATGCAGCACGCGCGGCGGATCACGGACAGGTGATTCGAAAGACCCAATCGGGCTTCGGCAGGGTCGCGGCCCCGTTGCATTGCGATGCGTCATGTCCGGAGGCGGGGAGGACGCGATCTTTCGATCGGTTTCTCCGGCGGATCGCGGGCGATCCTGCCAACCGCGCCTGGACGGTGATCGACGCACCGACCGCGCAACTCTTCGCGACTTCTCGAAGTGATTGTGCTCGGAGAGTGTAGCAGGATTCGAGGTCACGCAAGCCGCTCCGTCCAAAAAAGCGTCGAAGCGGATGCGGTCGGGGATCGATGCCGAGGAACTCGTCCGCCGTTACTGTGGTCGCATGGAACCCTCGAAGGGCACCGTCCGCATCGCGTTCCTCGGAGACATCAACGGGGCGCCCGGGCGCATGGCCCTCGACCAGCAGCTGCCCGTGCTGCGCGAGCGTTTTCGACCGGACCGCATCATCGCCAACGCCGAGAACGCACGCAACGGATCGGGCCTGACCCCCGAGCTGTTCGACCAGTTCCGCCGCATGGGCGTCGATGCCTGCACGCTCGGCGACCACGCGTTCCGGGAGCACAAGATCATCCCGCTGCTCGACGACCCGTCGAAGCCGGTGTCGCGGCCGGCGAACCTCTCGTCGCGCACGCCCGGCAAGAAGCTGATCCGCATTCCCGCCGACGCGCGCTGCCCGCGCGATGTCTATGTCTTCACGGTGCTCGGGCGGATCCACATCGGGTCGGTCCAGGCGAACGATCCGTTCGAGTGCGCGGACCAGTTGCTCGCGGCGATGCCGGAGAAGAACCCGATCGTGCTGGTCGAGGTGCACATGGAGGTCACGAGCGAGAAGGCCGCGATGGCGCATCACCTCGATGGCCGCGTGTCGGCGGTGCTCGGGACGCACACCCATGTGCCGACCGCCGACGAGCGCATCCTCCGCGGCGGCACCGCGTTCCAGACCGATGTCGGCATGACCGGTCCGCACGACAGCGTGATCGGCCGCAACACCACCGCGGTGCTCAAGCACTTCACCACCGGCGTGCATGTCCCGTTCGACATGGGTTCGGGCGGCGAGGCGGTGCAGGGCGCGCTGGTCGAGGTCGACCTCGCGAGCGGCCGCGCGCTGTCGATCGAGCGCATCAACCTGCCGGCGCGCGTGCCGCAGCGGACGATGTGATGGGAGGAGTGCGAGGTGCGCGCCGTCACGCGCGGCCCAAGCGTCACGCGCGGCCCAAGCGTCACGCGCGGCCCAAGCGTCACGCGCGGCCGTAGCCGCCGCCGCCAGGGGTCTCGACGGTGAAGCGATCGCCCGCGGCGAGCTCGAGAGAGAGCACGCCGTTCGGCAGCGGGGTCGCGCGGCCCGCGAGCACCGCGTGCTGGACGCCGCAGGCGCCATCGCCGCCGCCGGCCATCCCCGTCGGCGCATGCACGCGCCGTGAGCCGAAGAAGGACAGCGACACAGGGCGCAGGAACTCGTAGCTGCGCACCATTCCGTCGCCGCCGCGGTGCAGACCGCCGGCGCCCGACCCGCGCCGCACCGCGAACCGACGGATCACCACCGGCGCGCGTCGCTCGAGCACATCGATGTCGGTGAGCCGCGTGTTCGACATGTGGACATGCACCGCGCTCGCGCCGTCGCCATCGGGACCGGCGCCGGCACCGCCGCCGAGCGTCTCGTAGACGCCGAACCCCGCGTCGCCGAACAGGACGTTGTTCATCGTGCTCTGGCTCTCGGCGGCGAGTCCGAGCGCGTCGAGCAGGACCGCGACCACCGACTGGCTGGTCTCGACGTTGCCGGCCACCACCGGCGGGCACGCCGTCGGGTCGGCCGTGAACGGCGGGTTGAGCATGCCCTCGGGCAGGACGAGGTCGACCGCGCGCAGGAGTCCCTCGTTCATCGGCACCGGCTCGTCGATGAGGAGCCGCAGCGCGTAGAGCGTCGCGGCCTGCGTGACCGCGCGCGGCGCGTTGAAGTTCGCGCGGTGGACCGGCGCGGAGCCGGTGAAGTCGATGACGAGGCCGCCGTCGGCGCGGCGCGCGAGCCGCACGCGGATCGGCGCGCCGTCGTCGAGTCGGCGTTCGGCGCGGAGGGGCGGAGTCGCGGACGCCGGACCGGGATGTCCGTCGTGCGCGCGCGAGGGCGGCGATGCGTCCTCCGCGGAGCCGAGCCCGACGAGCGCGCGCCGCAGCGCCGTGTGGGCGCGGTCGAGCTCGCCCTCGCAGCGGAGCGCGAAGGCTGCGCCGGTCTCGCGCGCGAGCGCGGCGACCTGCGCGACGCCGTGGCGCGTCGCGGCGATCTGCGAGAGCAGGTCGGCGAGGTTCTCGTCGGGATTGCGCGACGGGTAGGGCGCATCGGCGAAGCGCGCGCGGCAGCCGGTGTGGTCGAAGACGCCCGCGCGCACGGCGTGGAAGGGGGGCAGCACCACGCCCTCCTCGGCGAGCGCGCGTGCGTCGGGCGGGAACGAGCCCGGTCGCGTGCCGCCGATCTCGGCGTGATGGGCGCGGACCGCCACGAACGCGACCCGCCGCCCATCGACGAAGACCGGCGCGACGGTGGTCACGTCGGGAAGGTGCGAGCCGCCGAACGCGGGATGGTTGGTGACGGCGATGTCGCCCTCGTCGAGCGGGAGCGCGCGCAGCACGGCGCGCGCGCACACGCCGAGCGCGCCGAGGTGGACGGGCAGGTGCGGCGCGTTCTGCACCAGCGTGCCGTTCGCGTCGAGCACCGCGCAGGAGAAGTCGAGGCGGTCGCGGATGTTCGGGCTGAGCGCCGTGCGCTCGAGGACATGGCCCATCGCGAGCGCGATCGACTCGAGGCGCGCGGCGAAGAGCTCCTGCTCGGCCGCGCTCGCGCGTGGCTGCGCGGGCTCGCGGCGCTCGGCGACGAGATCGCCCGACGCGTCGACGCGCGCGCGCCAGCTGCGGTCGAGGACCACGGTCTCGCCCGCGTCGGTGATGATGGCGGGTCCCGCGACGGTCGCGCCGGGCGCGAGGGCGCCGCGCGCGAGCACCGCGGCGTCGGCGCGCGCGCCTTCGGAGAGGATCGGTGCGTGGCGCGCGGCGGGTGCGGTGGTGGAGGCGTTGGAGGCCGTGGATGTCGCGGGCGCACTCGTGACGGCTGTCGTCGTCGTTCCTCCGTCTCGCGCACGATCCGCCCCAGCCGTCGTCGCGCGGCGCGCGTCCCCCGCGGGCGCCGCGGCACGCGCGGTCAGCGACACGACCTCCACCGCGCGCGGAGGCGGCGTGTAGCCGAACAGCTCGTGGAAGCGCGCGGCGAAGCGGGCGCGCAGCTCCTCGATGGTGCCGTCGTCGACCTCGATCGACGCCTCCTGGCCGGCCAGCCGCAGCGCAACCCGCACGCCGATCTCGACGGCGCGCGCGAAGCCGTCGGCGGCGAGCGCCGACTCGGCCTGCGCGATCGCCTCGCCGCGGATTCCTGCGAGCGCGCCGGCGCACGCGTCGAGCGGCTGCAGCACCGGCACCGTCGCGAACCGTGCCGGCGACGCGTCGAACACGCCCTGCGCGCACATGAAGCCCGCGAAGCGCGGGAAGACGATGCGGTCGATGCCGAGGCGATCCGCGATCGCGCAGGCGTGCTGCCCGCCCGCGCCGCCGAAGGCGATCAGCGCGTGCCCGCGCGGATCGACGCCGTCGCGCACGCAGAGCGCCTCGATCGCGAGCGCCATGCGCGCGTTCGCGATGTCGAGGAAGGCGAGCATCGCCTCGTCGGGCGTCACGCCGCGCGCGCGGGCGACCGCATCGAGCGCGCGCTCCGCGGCGGTGCGATCGACGCTCATCGCGCCCTCGCCCGTCGCCATGCGGCCCGCGAGGAGGTTGATGTCGGTGATGGTGAGCGGACCGCCGCGTCCGTAGCAGGCTGGGCCGGGATTCGCGCCCGCGCTCTCGGGTCCGACCTCGAATGCGCCGTCGCGCAGCCGGCAGATCGAGCCGCCGCCGGCCGCGACGCTGTCGATCGCGACGCTCGGCGCGGCGACCGTCATGCCGTCGATGCGCGACTCGGCGCGCAGCGCGACCTCGCCTTCGGCGGTGCGAGAGACGTCGGAGCTCGTGCCGCCCATGTCGAAGCCGACCGCGCGCGCGATCGCGTGTCGCCGCGCGACGCTGCACACGGCGCGCGCGCCGCCGGCGGGGCCGGAGTACAGCGTGTCGCGCGCGAGCAGCCGCGCCGCGCGCTGGAGCACGCCCGCGCTCGTGAAGACGAAGGCGCGCGCGTCCACGGCTGCGCGAGATGGCCGCGGCGCCGAGCGGGTCGCGTCGGCGATGAACGCCTCCAGGATCGGCGCGATCCGCGCATGCACGCAGGCGGTCTCGGTGCGCGCGAGCAGGCGCGGGTGCGCCGCGATGTCGCGCGCGGCGATCGCGTGCACGCCGTGCGTGCGCAAGGTCGCGGCGAGTTCCCGCTCGCGACCGTTCGCAAGCGCGTGGGCGAGCGAAATGACGATCGCGTCACAGCCGTCGGTCGCGAGCCGCGCGGCGGCATCGAGGCACGCGTCGGTTCCGGCGGCGAGGGCGACGGTGCCATCGGCGAGCGAGCGCTCGGGCAGCGCCGCGACGCCATGCGCGACGCGGCGCGTCCGGCGCGGCACGCGGGCGAAGAGATCCTCGCGGGTCTGGTCGCCGATCTCGACGACGCCCTCGAGTCCGTCCGAGACGAGCACGCCGACCCGCGCGCCGCGGCCCTCGAGGAGCGCGTTGGTGCCGCGCGTGGTCGAGAGGCGCAGTTCCACGGGCGGCAGCGGCTCGTCGAGCGGCGTGCCGGTGATGATGTGGAGTCCGAGGCGCGGTGCGTCGATCAGGGCGGTCGGCGCCGCGCCGGTGTTCGCCGCGGCAGCGACGCGCACGAAGCGGATGGGTTGTCCCGCATGCAGATCTGCGACGCGCGCATCGTCGACCCTGCGCAGCAGGACCTCGTCGCCGCGATGGGCGACCACGGTGACCGGCGCGCCGCCGGCCGCAGCGACGCGCCAACCCGCGAGGAGCCCCTCGGGCAGCGCCAGTCCGGCGGCGGGCGCGACGCGCACGCGGAGGCGCGAGGCGTCGCCACGGGTCGCGGCATTCGCACGCTCGGCAGCGCCAACCGCGCCGACATCGTCGGCCCGTCGGCCCCCGCCGACTTCGTCGGCCGGTCGGTTCCCGCCGACTTCATCGGCAATGGCGACCTCGCCCACCCACACCACCGTCGCCAGGATCGACCCATCCGACGGCACCTTCGCGCGCCGCAGCGCGCCGTCGGGACCGCGCGCGACGAGATCGGTGAAGGTTCCGCCGGTGTCGAGCGCGACCAGCCACGCGGGCGTCGCTTCCTCGGGGATGTGGTCGGATCGCGCGGCGTTCACGGTCGGGTATTCTGCCCGCATGTCGTTCGCGCGTGTTGCACTTCTCTCGACCGCCTGCGTCTTCGTCGGTTGCGACGGCGGCTCGACGGTGTCGCCGACGCCCGCGCCGGCGCAGGATCCGATCGCGGTCCAGCAACCTGTGGTTCAACCGTCTGGGGTCCAGTCGCCCGCCGCCCAGCCGCCCGCGGCGCCGAGCGCTGCGCCCGCCGAGCTCGGCCCCGTCCACCGCCTCACCGTGCGCGACCTCGACGGCAACCCGGTCTCGCTCGCGAAGTTCGCCGGCCGCCCGATGATCATCGAGATCTGGGCCACCTGGTGCGGGCCGTGCCTCGCCAACCGGCGCACCGTCCACTCGGTGCGCGGCTCGATGCCCGAGCGCATGCAGGTGATCGGCCTCAGCATGGACGCCGACACGCCCGCCTCCGCGGGACGCGCCTCGGTGAAGGGCGCGGACCTGGTGCGCAACTTCCTCCGCTCGAACCCCGCGAACGACTTCGAGGGGATGGCGACGCAGGAGTTCAACGAGTTCATCCGCACGATCAACCCGTCGAACTCGATCCCCAAGACGCTCTACGTCGACAGCAAGGGTCGCGTCGCCGATCTGTCGGAAGGCACGCAGTCCGCCAAGTGGCTCGCCGCGATGGCGAAGAACCTCAAGTGATGTCCCGCATCGCCATCGCGCTGACCGATCTCTGCTACACGCTGTTCGCGATCCTCGCGCTGCCGGTGTGGCTGCCGCGCATGGTGATCCGCGGGAAGTTCCGCACCGACTGGCCTGCGCGACTCGGGCGTGGCGCCGCGATCCCGCGCGGCGCGCGACCGCGGGTGCTGATCCACGCGGTGTCGGTCGGCGAGGTCAACGCGATCCGCGGGCTGGTCGAGCGCCTCGCGAACGACCGCATGCAGCCCGAGATCGTGGTGAGCGTGACCACCGACACCGGCATCGCGCGCGCGCAGGCGCTGTTCGGCGAGCGTCACGCGGTGGTGCGCACGCCGTTCGACTTCTCGTTCGCGGTGCGCCGCTGGCTGGAACGGACGCGGCCCGACCTCGTGGTGCTCGTCGAGCTCGAGCTGTGGCCCAACATGACGCGCCTCGCGCGCCTGGGCGGCGTGCCCGTCGCGGTGGTGAACGGGCGGCTCAGCGAGCGCAGCATCCGCCGCTACCGGAAGGTGCGCGGGCTCGTGCGCGGCATGTTCTCGCGCGCCGAGATCGTGATCGCGCAGAACAAGGCCTACGCCGAGCGCTTCGCGGAGCTCGGCGCGCCCGAGGTCCTGGTGAGCGGCAACATGAAGTGGGACTCGATCGCGATCCGCGAGACGGTCCCGGGCGTCGAGCGGCTGGCGGAGGAGATGGGCATTCCCGCGGGCGCCCCCGTCGTCGTCGCGGGCAGCACCGAGCCGGGCGAGGAGATCCTCCTGCGCGACGCGCTGCCCGACGGCGTGCGGCTGGTGATCGCGCCGCGCAAGCCCGAGTGGTGGGATGGCGTCGCCGCGAACCTGCCGGGATGCGTGCGCCGCTCGCGCGGCGAGCGCGGCGGTCCCGACACGCGCTTCCTCGTGCTCGACACCATCGGCGAGCTGAGCATGGCGTACGCGCTCGCCGACGTGGTGGTGATGGGCCGCAGCTTCGGCAGGCTCTACGGCAGCGATCCGATCGAGCCGGCGAGCCTCGGCCGGCCGGTGGTGATCGGCCCGCGCGTGGCCGACTTCCGCGATGTGGTCGCCGCCTTCGCCGACGGCAACGGCATCGTGTGCATCGAGGCGGCCGAGCTTGCGCCGACCCTCGCCGCGCTCATGGCGAGCCCGGAGCGCCGCGCCGAGATCGCCCGCAACGCCCGCGCGGTCATCCGCCGCGAGCAGGGCGGCACCGCGCGCACGGCGGAGGTGCTCCTCGCCATGCTCGCGTCGCGTGCGTGATACGCTCCGCCCACCATGGCCACCAACGCCGAAGTCGCCGCCGCGTTCGAGGAGCTCGCCGTCCTTTCCGAGATCCTCGGTGCGAATGTGTTCAAGGTGAACGCGTTCCGCAAGGCCGCCCGCGCGGTCGAGGCGCTCGCGGGCACGGCGACCGCGATGGAGCTCGCCGCCCTCAAGGAGATCGACGGCCTCGGCGCGTCGACCGCCGCGAAGGTGCTCGAGTTCGGCAAGACGGCGACCATGTCCGAGCTCGAGGAACTGCGTGCGCAGGTCCCGCCCGGGCTCAAGGAGGTGCTCGCGATCCAGGGCATCGGCCCGAAGACGGCGCGCGCGCTCTGGACCGACGCCGGCGTGGTCGACCTCGCGACCCTGAAGGCCGCGATCGAGTCGGGCGCCGTCGCCAAGCTGCCCCGCATGGGCGCGAAGACCATCGACAACATGAAGGAGGCGATCGCCTTCGCCGAGACCGCCCGCGGCCGCATCCGCATCGGCGAGGCCATGCCGCTCGCCGACGCGCTCGTCGCGGAGCTCGGCGCGCTGCCGTTCGTCGCGCGGATCGCCTACGCCGGAAGCCTTCGCCGCGGCCGCGAGACGATCGGCGACCTCGACATCCTCGCCGCGGCCACCGATCCGAAGCGGCTGATGGACGCGTTCGTCGGGCGCGCCGAGGTCGCGCGCGTGCTCGGCCACGGCGACACGAAGTCGAGCGTCCTCACCAAGTCGGGCGTGCAGGTCGACCTGCGCGTGGTGCCGCTCGACCGCTTCGGCGCGGCGCTCATGTACTTCACCGGCAGCAAGGAGCACAACATCGCGCTGCGCGAGCGCGCGATCGGGCAGGGGATGAGGCTCAACGAGTACGGGCTGTTCCGCGAGAACGCCCAGGGGTCGGTCGACGAGGGCGCGCTGCCCGTCGCCGCGGCGAGCGAGGAGGAGGTCTACGCGGCCCTCGGCCTCGACTGGGTGCCGCCCACGATGCGCGAGGACCGCGGCGAGGTCGCGGCGTTCGCGCGCGGCGCGGCGCATCCCGCGTGCATCGCGATCGCGGACATCCGCGCCGAGCTGCACTGCCACACCGTCGCGTCCGACGGCTCGATGACGATCGATGAGATCGTCGCGCGCGCACGCGACCGCGGCTTCCACACCATCGCCATCACCGATCACTCGAAGAGCCAGTTCCAGGCGAACGGCCTCGACGAGGCGCGGCTGCGCGCGCACATCGAGGCGATCCACGCCGCGCGGTCGCGCGTCCCCGGCATGCAGATCTGGGCCGGCAGCGAGGTCGACATCCTCTCCGACGGCACGCTCGACTACGCCGACGACCTGCTCGCCGAGCTCGACTGGGTGGTCGCGAGCCCGCATGCGGCGCTGAAGCAGGATCCGCGCGTCGCGACCGACCGGCTGCTGCGCGCGATCGCGCATCCGCTCGTCCATGTGATCGGCCACCCCACCGGGCGCATCGTCAACGGCCGCCCCGGCCTCGAGCCCGCGATGGACGAGCTCTACGCCGCGGCGAAGGAACACGGCACCGCGCTCGAGATCAACAGCCACCACATGCGGCTCGACCTGCGCGACACGCACATCCGCGCCGCCGCCGAGGCCGGCTGCCTGCTCGCGATCGACTGCGACGTGCACGGCCCCGAGGATTTCGACGAGATCCGCTACGGCATCCTCGCCGCGCAGCGCGGCTGGCTCCCGCCCGCGCAGTGCCTCAACTGCATGCCGGCCGAGGCGCTCGACGCGTGGCGCCGGCGCAAGCGGTGAGGCGGGCGCGCGGATCGCGCGCTACCCGACATCCCCAAGCCCCAGCGCCTCGCCGTAGGTGCCGAGCACCTTGCGCCGCAGCAGGTGCTCGCCTTCCTGCGCGAGGAGCGGGCTGCGCGCGATCCAGTCGCCGGCGTCGCGGCGCGCGCGCTCGAGCAGGCCGAGGTCCTTGGTGAGGTCGGCGACCTTGAAGGGCGGCAGTCCGCTCTGCTTCGCGCCGAAGAGCTCGCCGGGGCCGCGGATGGCGAGGTCGAGCTCGCTCACGCGGAAGCCGTCGTCGGTCGAGCGGATCGCCTCGATGCGCGCGCGGCCGTCGTCGGTCGTGGGATCGGCGACGAGCACGCAGACGCCGCCCTTCGGTCCACGGCCCACGCGCCCGCGGAGCTGGTGGAGCTGCGCGAGGCCGAAGCGGTCGGCGTGCTCGATCACCATGACGGTCGCGTTGGGCACGTCGACGCCGACCTCGATCACGACCGTCGCGACCAGCGCGTCGATCTCGCCCGCGCGGAAGCGGTCCATCACCGCGTCGCGCTCCTCGGGCTTCATGCGGCCGTGCATCGGCGCGAGCCGCGCGCCGCGCAGCGCGCCCTGCTCGAGCTTCGCGAGGTGGCTCGCGACATCCTTCAGCCCGAAGTCGCTCTCCTCGACCGCGGGCACCACGATGAACGCCTGCTCGCCGCGGTCGATGCGGTCCTTCACGAAGCGGTAGGCGTCGTCGGAGCGCGACTCGCTGAGCACGCGGGTGTGCACGGGCGCGCGGTCCTTCGGACGGTGGCGGATGGTCGACACATCGAGGTCGCCGTACACCGTGAGCGACAGCGTGCGCGGGATCGGCGTCGCGGTCATCACCAGCATGTGGGGCGTCTGGCCGGCGGGGGCCTTGCCGCGGAGCTCGGCGCGCTGCGCGACGCCGAAGCGGTGCTGCTCGTCGACGACCGCGAGCGCGAGCGCGTGGAACTTCACGTCGCCCGTGAGCAGCGCATGGGTGCCCACCACGATGTCGATCTGGCCGAGCGCGACCAGGTCGCGCACCAGCGCGCGCTCACCCGCGGGCAGGCTGCCGGTGAGGAGGCCGACGCGCACGCTCGTCCCCGCGAGGAAACGCGAGATCGACGCGAAGTGCTGCTCGGCGAGGAGCTCGGTCGGCGCCATCATCGCGGCCTGGTGGCGGTTGGTCACCGCCGCCAGCATCGACGCGAGCGCGACCGCGGTCTTGCCCGCGCCGACATCGCCCTGGAGCAGCCGGTTCATCGGACGGGTCTCGGCGAGGTCGGCCGCGATCTCGCGGAAGGTCGCGCTCTGGTCGGGCGTGAACTCGTAGGGGAACCGCGCGAGGATCTCGCGTTCGCCGGGCACCGAGAGCGGCAGGGCGGGCGCGCCCTGCGCCGAGCGCATCCGCCGCTTGATCGCCACCGCGAGCTGGAGCGTGAGGAGCTCGTCGTAGGCGAGGCGCGTGCGGGCGGCGCCGAACGCGCCCTCGTCCTCGGGCACGTGCATCGAGCGGTAGGCGCGCCGGAGGCCGACCAGCCCGCGCTCGACGAGGAATTCCTGCGGCAGCACCTCCGGGATCGCCGCGCACGCCGCGTCGAGCACCTTGCGCACCGTCTGCTCGATCGTGCGCGACGGCAGTCCCTCGCTCGACGGGTATACCGGGCGCAGGCGGTCGCTGCGCGCGTCGGGCGCGCTGCCCTCGACCACATCGGTCCACTTCGGGTTCGAGAGGTCGAGGTAGCCGCGCTCGAGCTTCGCCTTGCCCTCGATGATGCCCTGACGCCCCGGGTGCAGCTTGCCGCGCATCCACGGCATGTTGAAGAAGACGAGGCGGGCGGTGCCGGTGCCGTCGTCGACCGTCGCCTCGAGGCGCGGGCGCTTGCCGAACGCGGTGCGGCTCGCGACCACCGTTGCGCGCACCGCGATGTTGGCGGACTTCTCGGCGTCGGGCTTCGCCTCGAGTGCGGCGATGTGCGCGGCGATCGTGTCCTCGCCGTGCTCGGCCTCGACGCGGAAGGGGAAGTGGCGGATCAGGTCGCCGACCGTGCGGATGCCGAGCTCGTGGAAATGCCGCGCGCGCGCGACGCTCACGCCCGCCGCCGTCTCGATCGATTCGCCCAAGAGCGAGGTGGGATTGTCGCTGCGCTCCGCCGTCATGCAGGATCCCTACTATACGACCCCGTGAAGCGTCCACCGTTCGATCCCTCGCGCGCCCGCGGCGACCTGTTCGCCGGCGGGTTGTTCGATCCGACGCCGGTGGCGAAGCCGGGTGGGGCGAGTCCGTCGGCGCCGTCGCCGACGACCGCGCCGACGACCGGTGCGTCGAGCGCGGCGGGTGCATCGACGCCTGTGCGCGCCGCCGCCGCCGCGCCCGTCACCGCACGGAGTCCCTCCTCACCCGCATCCTCGCCCACAACCCCGGCCGCGACGCCCGCGCCGAACGAACTCACGGTCACCCAGTTCAGTGACCTGATCAGCCGCACGCTCGAGGAGGGCATGCGCGGCAGCTTCCGCGTGCAGGGCGAGATCGCGAACATCTCGAAGCGCGGCCACTGGTACTTCTCGGTGAAGGATGCCGGCGCCGTGCTCTCCTGCGTGATGTGGCAGACCGACGCCGCGCGCGCGAGCTACGACCCGCGCGAGGGCGATGCCGTCGTCGTCACCGGCCGGATCAAGCACTACGCGCCGCAGGGCCGCACCCAGCTGTACGCGACCAAGCTCGAGCGGCAGGGGCTCGGCACGCTCGAGCAGCGCTTCCAGGAGCTGGTGCGCGAGCTGCGCGCCCTCGGCTACTTCGAGGACTCCCGCAAGAAGCCGCTGCCCGAGTTCCCGCGGCGGGTCGCGGTGATCACGAGCCGCACCGGCGCTGCGCTGCAGGATGTGCTCAAGACCGCGCGCGAGCGCTGTCCGGCGGTCGAGTTCATCGTGATCGATGTGCGCGTGCAGGGCGACGGCGCCGCGGGCGAGGTCGCGCGCGCGCTGCGCGCCGTCGAGGCGATGCACGCGCGCGAGGAGATCGACGCGGTCATCGTCACCCGCGGCGGCGGCTCGCGCGAGGACCTGTGGGCCTTCAACGAGCGCGTCGTCGCCGAGGCGGCGGTCGGGCTGTCGATCCCGCTGGTCGCCGCCATCGGGCACGAGGTCGACACCAGCGTCATCGAGCTGGTCGCCGATCGCCGCGCCAGCACGCCGACCCAGGCGGTCATGCTGCTCCTGCCCGACCTCGCGGGGCTCGCCGAGCGCCGCGAGCGGATCGCCCGCGACCTCCGCAACGCGATGCGCTGGCTCATCAACGCGCGGCGCGAGCACCTCGCCGAGCTCGCGTCCTCGCCGGCGCTCGACTCGCCGGCCCTCCGCCTCGCGCACGCGCGCGAGCGGCTCGGCCGCCTCGACGCACGGGCGCGGTCGGCGCTCTCCGCGCGGCTCGCCGACGCGCGCCGCCGCCTCGAGCGCCTCGCGGGGCGCCTCCAGTCGAACGCGCCCGCGTCCCGCGCCGCCGCCGCGCGCGCCGCGCTCGACGCCCTCCGCCCGCGACTCGCGCGCGCGGTCACGACCACGCTCGTCCAGGCCCGCCGCGACCTCGTGAACCTCGAGCGGCGCCTGCGCTCCGCGGGACCCGAGGAGACCCTCGGCCGCGGCTACGCGATCGTGACCGCCGCCGACGGATCGCTGGTGCGCTCGGTCGCCGCCGCACCGCCGGGCGCGGCGCTCCAGGTGCAGCTCGCCGACGGCACCGTGCCCGTCCGCGTCGCCGCCGAACCCACGAACATTTCGGGCGCGACCCCGCCCGATCCGAAGAACCTCCCGTCGAAGAAGGACGCCTGACCATGGCCAAGAAGACCGCCTCCACCAGCGACGCCGCGACCGCCAGCCCCGCCTCCGACCCCGCCATCGCCAGCCTCGGCTACGAGGACGCGGTGCGCGAGCTCGAGACCCTCGTCGAGTCGATCGAGCGCGGCGATGTCAGCCTCGAGGCGAGCCTGGCCGCGTACCGCAAGGGCGAGCAGCTGCTCCGCCACTGCAAGGGCCTCCTCGACCGCGCCGAACTCTCGGTGCGCGAGATGACCCTCGCGGAGGCCGAGCAGGCGTGAGCGACACCGACTTCAACATCCTGTTCGCCCAATGGGCCCCGACGCTCATCGGCACGCTGTTCGTGTTCCTGTTCGGCGCGTGCGTGGGCAGCTTCCTGAACGTGCTCGTCTGGCGCCTGCCGACCGGACAGTCGGTGGTCACGCCGCCCTCGCGCTGCCCGCTCTGCGGCCATCGGCTCAGCTGGCGCGAGAACCTCCCGATCCTCGGCTGGTTCCTGCTCGGCGGGCGCTGCAAGGCGTGCAAGGTCCGGATCAGCATCCAGTACCCGGCGGTCGAGATGCTGGTCGCCGTGCTGTTCGTGCTCGCCTACCTCGCGTTCTACGCGCCGGTCGACCGCACCGCGGGCGCGTTCTTCCACGACGCCGCGAGCGACTGGTGGCGCTTCCAGGGCTTCCAGTGGTCGTGGCCGGCCTTCGTGGTGGTGCTGATCGCGATCTCGGGCCTGGTCGCCATGACCATCGTCGACGCGAAGACCATGCTCATCCCGGTCGAGATCCCGACCGCGGTCACGATCGTCGCGTTCGTCGGCTGGCTGGTGCAGGGCTTCCTCCCCGAGTCGCGCGTGCTGCGCGAGTGGGTGCCGATCCCGGTCGCGAGCTGGACGGTGACCTTCGCCTGCGTCGGCATGCTGCTCGGCCTCGGCGTCTCGCGCTGGCTGCTCTCGACCGGCCGCCTGCGCCACAGCTTCTCCGACTGGGCCGACCATGTGAAGGACGGCGACGACGGATCCGCCTACCCGCACGCCCGCCGCGAGATGCTCGCCGAGCTCGCCTTCCTGCTGCCTGGGTTCGCCGGCGCGGGCATCGCCTGCGTGGTCGCCGCGATGTTCGGCTACGTGGGCTCGGGCCCGGGCTCCGAGACGGTCTGCCAGCCCATGACGCTGCTCGGCGGCTCGATGCTCGGCTGGATCGTCGGTGGCGGACTGGTCTGGTCGGTGCGCATCCTCGGCACCCTCGGCTTCGGCCGCGAGGCGATGGGGCTCGGCGATGTGCATCTCCAGGCGGCGGTGGGGGCTGCGTTCGGCTGGAAGGTCGCGCTGCTGGCCTTCTTCGTCGCCGTGTTCATCGCGATCGTGTGGGCGCTGGCCTCGCTGGTGCTGCGCCGCTTCTCGACCTTCTTCCGGCGCGAGATCCCGTTCGGGCCGCACCTCGCGGCGGCGGCGATCCTCTTCGTCGTCGCGCGCGGTCCGGTGGTGGCGACGATCGACGCGTTCTCCCACGTCCTGCAGCGGGGCGTCGAGTTCGTCGGCGGACCGCTGCCCGAGCCGGTGCCGGAGATCGACGAGCGTGGCCGCCCCGGAAAAACGCCGAGGATGCCGCCCGCAGAACTTGCACGCCCGCGCGATCGACGGTGAAATGCGCCCCGCGCCGGTCGCCACGCCGAAGACGGATCTTCGGCAGACCGCGCACGCCTCTCTGGAAGGGATGCCACCCATGCAAGGCAAGATGAATGGTCGTGTTGTTTCGTTGGTCGCCGTGTGCGCGGCGGGCTTTGTGCTGGTCGGCTGCGACGGCGCGAAGAAGGAAGTCTCGCTCCTCAAGGAGGAGAACGCCCAGCTCTCCATGCAGCTCGACGAGACGCGCACCGCGCTCGACGGCGAGATGCAGGAGCGCCGGCGCCTCGAGCAGGAGCTGTCGAACATGAAGAAGTCCGCGGACGAGAAGCCGGTGGAGGTCGCGCAGGCGACCGAGACCGCGCCGCCGTCCGAGACCGTCGCGATGCCCGACCTCGGCCCCGATGTCTCGGTCGAGCAGCGCGACGGCGCGATCGTCCTCACCATCGCGAGCGATGTGCTCTTCGATTCCGGCGAGGCGACGCTCAAGACGAGCGCGAAGAAGACCCTCGACAAGGTCATCGCCGAGATCAACAAGAAGTTCCCCGAGAAGCAGCTCCGCATCGCGGGCTTCACCGACCAGGATCCGATCAAGTCGAGCGGCTACAAGACGAACTACCACCTCGGCTTCGACCGCGCGTACAACGTCTCGAAGTACCTCGAGACCAAGGGCGTGAGCAAGGATCGCCTCGAGCGCCTCTCGTTCGGCCCCGAGCAGCTCAAGAAGTCGAAGAAGGATTCGCGTCGCGTGGAGATCGCGATCGTCGGCGCCGATTCGAACCCGTGATCATCATCGCACGCCACGCGGGCCGCGCCCGCGAGTGGCGTCGCACCGAGCACACAGGCCCTCGCGCACGCGGGGGCCTGTTTCGTTTTCCTTGCATCCCTGCGCGAACCTCGCATCGCTGCGCCCACCGCGCGTGCCCGCACCAACCGTCAGTGCCCACGCCGGACGTGAGTGCCCGCAGACGCAGTCTGCGGAACGGATGACTCCCGCGTCACCCACCTCCCGCCATCACTTCGCCAGCAACTCCACGCCCAGCCCCTCGGCGCGGATCTTGTCGAGCAGCAGGTTGAGCTTCGCGAGCGCCTCGTCGAGCCGCTTCGCCGCGTCGGAGAGTCCCTCGTACAGCGCGGCATCCTGGATCAGCCGGCCCGCGGTGCCCTTGCCGGTGCGCGCGGCGATCACGAGCTGCTCGAACTCCTGCAGCGCGCCGCTCGCGCGGTCGAGCACGGGCAGCGCGCCCGCGCGCAGCGCCGCCGCGTCGTCGGCGAGCGTGTCGGCGAGCGCGCCGATCCGGTTCGCGGTCACGGTCGCGTCGCGCATGAGCTCGCTCGCGCCGTGCGCCGCGTCGCGCACGTCGGTGCGCAGCTGCTCGTCGTTCAGCCAGTTCTGCGCGCCCTTGAGCGCGGCATCGGCCGAGGCGAGCGTGTCGTTGAGCTTTCGCATCGCGGTGCGCAGGCTCTCGGGGTTCGGCGTCGCGCCGTCGGGCGTCGGCTCGACGAGCGCGTTGAGGTTGCGCGCGAGCTTCGAGAGCTCGCCGAAGCTCGCCATGAGCGGCGCGAGCCGGTCGTCGAGCTGGCCGATCACGCGGCTCTCGATCGACTCGACCTTGCCGCGCAGGATGGTCTCGCGGTCGCGCGGGTAGGTGCGCGGCGGGACCGCCAGCGGCAGCGCCGCCGTGAGCTCGAGGCGCGCGCCGCTGCCGAGCAGCGACGCCTGCACGCTCGGCGTGCTCGGCTCGGGAATGCGCACGCTGTCGTCGATCGCGGCGATCACGAGCACGGGCTGCGTCGGATCGGCCCAGATCTCGACCTGCTCGATCGAGCCGACCGGCACGCCGTTGAGCGTGACCAGGCTGCCGCGGCGCAGTCCGCCCGCCTCGTTGAACGCGACCTTCAGCTGCCAGCGCGACGCGAGCATCGGCTCGATCTCGCCGAACAGGAAGAGCAGCGCCGACGCGGCACCGACCGCACCGATCGTGCAGAGCCCGACCATGACATTGCGCACGCGCTCTCTCAAATCGCACCTCCGAAGCCGGCGCCGGTGACGCCGACCGACCTGATCGCACGCAGCTCGTCCTCGCTCGCCTCGCCGCGCAGGAACCGCCGCACGACGGGATCCTCCGACCGCCGGAACTCCTCCGGCGAGCCCTCGAGGACGACCTTGCCCTCGTGCAGCATCACCATGTGGTCCGCGACCTTGAACGCACTGATCAGGTCGTGGGTGACCACGATACTCGTCACATCGAGCTGCTGCTTGAGCTTGATGATGAGCTCGTTGATCACATCCGAGCGGATCGGGTCGAGCCCCGTGGTCGGCTCGTCGTA
>JBMOGJ010000036.1:0-26787 GCA_049318425.1 Phycisphaerales bacterium
CGCGAAAGCAGGGGATCTCCTGCTTCCGGCTCTACGAGAAGGACATCCCCGAGTTCCCGATGATCGTGGACTGGTACGGCAGTCCGCAGGGGGGCGGCGATGCCGTGGCGTGGTTCTTCCACCGCACGAAGGATGACACCCTCGAGCGGGAGCTCGAGTACCGCAAGGACGCCGAGGCCGAGATCCTCGCGGGCCTCAACATCACGCGCGAGCATCTCTTCATCAAGTACCGCGGCCGCCAGCGCGCCGAGGAGGGCGGGCGCGACCAGTACGAGCGCTTCGACTCGCGCGGCGCGGTCAAGGTCGTCGAGGAGCATGGGCTCAAGTTCGAGGTGAATCTCAGCGACTACCTCGACGTCGGATTGTTCCTCGACCACCGGCCCACGCGGCTCTCGGTGCAGCAGCGCGCGCGGGGCAAGCGCGTGCTGAATCTCTTCAGCTACACGGGGGCGTTCAGCGTGCATGCGCGCGCGGGTGGCGCGGCCAAGACGACCACCGTCGACATGTCGAAGACCTACCTCGAGTGGTACGAGCGCAACCTCGCGCTGAACGGCTTCGATGTGAACGCCGACCACCGCGTGATCCACGCCGACTGCCTGCAGTGGCTCGAGGCGGGGCCGCAGGCGGCGCAGCAGTACGACATCGTGGTGTGCGATCCGCCGACCTTCTCGAACTCGAAGCGCATGCGGGCCGACAGCTTCGCGATCGACCGCGACTATCCCGACCTCCTGCGCTGGATTGCGCGCTTCGTCGCGCCCGGCGGCGAGGTGTTCTTCTCGACCAACTCGCGCAGCTTCGACTTCGACATGGCGAACGTGCCGCCGAACTACGGCGCGCACGAGATCAGCCACCGCTCGGTGCCCGAGGACTTCCGGAACCGCAAGATCCACCGCTGCTGGCGGCTGGCCGAGGGGTGGAAGCCGAAGGGAGGCGGCGTCAAGCCGCACGAGACGGGAGGCGGCGTCAAGCCGCACGGCTCGGCCGACGACGGCGGCGGCGGCAACAGCGGCGACGGCGCGAATGCCGATACGCTGTCGCCGTGACCTCGCACACCGTCAGCCAGCCCTTCACCGTCCTCGTCGTGGATGACCAGCCGATCATCGGCGAGGGCGTCCGGCGCCTGCTCTCGGTGGTGCCGGAGGCGCGTGTCGAGGTCTGCGCGCGGGCGACCGAGGCGCTCGCGGTCGCGTGTGCGCTCCAGCCGGCGGTGATCCTGCAGGACATCCACATGCCCGACGGCGACGGCCTCGAGCTGGTCGAGCGGTACCGCTGGGAGAGCGCGCTCGCCGAGACCTCGGTCGTCGTGCTTTCGGCGGAGGAGCAGGCCGGCACCAAGGCGGAGGCGTTCGCGCGCGGCGCCGACGACTACCTCGTGAAGCTGCCGCCGCCGCAGGAGTTCATCGCGCGCGTCGTGCACCACGCCGACGCCGCGCGGGCGCAGCGCGAGCGCAACCAGGCCTTCCGCGCGCTCGAGCGCGCCGAGCGCGACCTCGCGCGCCGCAACGCGCTGCTCGACCAGGCCAACGCGCGGCTCGCCGAGAGCAACCGCGAGCTCGTCGTCGACGCCGACACGCAGCGCGAGCGGCTCGACCGGATCGCCGAACTCTCGGGTGAGCTTGCGCGCGTGCAGGACCTCGACATCCTCCTCGCGCGGATCCTGCGCGAGGCGGTCGCGCTCGCCGGCGCGGGTTCGGGCGTCGTCTTCCTCGTCGAGGGCGACATGCTCCGCGCGGCCGAGATCGTCGGCGCGACCGAGGTGCTCGGGCGCACGCTGCCGCTCGATGTGAACTCGATCGCGGGACAAGTGGCGATCACCACCGACCTCACCCGGCTCGGCCCCGACCAGTGCGCGCTCGCGGGCCGCACCGCGCCGCCGATCGGCACCGAGCAGGCGCTCGGGCGCCAGGTCGGCAGCGCGCTGGTGGTGCCGATCGTGCGCGCGGGCGACAGGGCCCTCGGCTGCATCGCGCTCGTCGACGGGCAGTCGGGCGGCGACGCCGGCGGACGCGGCTTCGACGAGAGCGACGAGCGGCTGGTCGCGCACTTCGCCTCGCTGGCGGCGGTGGCGATCGAGCGCGCGCAGCTGGTGCGCTCGATGATCCTGCGCATGATCGCGATGGCCGAGCTGCGCGACCCGACCGAGACCGCGGGCCATGTCGGCCGCGTGGCGGACCTCTCGATCATGCTCTACGACCACTGGTGCGACGCCCACGGCGTGGGCCGCGAGGAGTCGACGCGCGCGCGCGACACGCTGCGCATCGGCGCGCTCCTGCACGACGTGGGCAAGGTCGGCATCGCCGACGCGATCCTGAAGAAGCCCGGCAAGCTCGACGACGCCGAGTTCACCGAGATGAAGCGGCACACGCAGATCGGCGCCGACCTCTTCGCGGGCATCCGCACCGACTTCGACGAAGGCGCCGCCGAGGTCGCGCTCTGCCACCACGAGAAGTGGAACGGCACCGGCTATCCGCGCGGCCTCGCGGGCGAGGCGATCCCGCTGTTCGCGCGCATCGTGGCCGTGGCCGATGTATTCGACGCGCTCAGTTCGAAGCGCGCCTACAAGGACGCGTGGCCGCGCGAGAAGATCGCCGCGCTCTTCCGTGACGAGGCGGGCAAGCACTTCGACCCCGAGCTGGCGGCGATGCTGGTCGCGCACCAGCTCGAGGCTGAGGAGATCCGGGCCCGCCGGCCCGAGTGATCGTCGGCCCGAGTGATCGCCTGCCCGAATGATCGCCGGCGCGGGGGTCGCCGCGCGCGGCGTCGGGGCCTTTGACTTCCGAAGCGGACTCAGCGCGACCGGCGGCGCCCACCGCGGACGATTCCCGCCAACCCGAGCAGCGCGAGCGCGCCCGGCGCCGGCACCAGGTTCGATTCGACCCACGCCACCGCCGCGCCATGTTCGGTCTCGTCGAGTCCGAGGTTGAACACGACGTGGAAGACCTCGCTCGTGGCGAGCCCGCTCGCCGAGAAGGTGAACGACGCGAGGTAGATGCCCGCCGCGGGGTCCGCGCCGCCGGCCCCGGTCAGCGTGTACTCCGGGTGCAGGTGGAGGTCCTCGGTGACGAGGAAGCTGAACGAACCTCCCGCCGCCGAGGTCGCGGTCTGCCCGCCGTAGGACGCGAGCAGCGTGGCCGACGACGCGTCGAAGCCAGCGCCGTTCCACGCGCCGAGTCCGCCGAGGAGGTTCATGGTCAGCGTCGTGCCGACGAGGCTGGAGCCGATGCCCGGCTCGTCGGTGCTGAAGGGGAACGCCGGGTCCAGGCCGAACTCGGCCTCGAACACGCGGAGCGAGGGCGCGGTGATCTCGCCGGTGAGGTGATTCCAGCCGCCGGTCACGAGGACGCCGTTCTCGCTGCGGGCCCAGATGTCGGCATGGGGTTCCGTGGTGCCCGCGAGGGCCGAGCTGGAGAAGGAAAGGACGACGCCCGCGGCGATCGCGCTGGCAAGATGATGAAGTCGCATGAGGTGCTGCTTTCGCTGCGTGAGGTGCATGGTGGTGGGGCGGCCGCGCTCAGCGGCACGCGCCCCAGTTGGACAGGAGCACGGCGATGTCGGCGGCGTTGGTGTCGCCGTCATCGGTGAGGTCGGCGGCGGGGGTGCCCCACGCGCTGAGGAGGGTGGCGAGATCGGCGGCGCCGGCCTCGCCATCTCCGTTCAGGTCGCCTGGGCACGGCGAATCGCCTTGGGCGAGGTTCGCCGTGACCCAGGCCATCGCCTCCTCGACGTCGGCCGCGGGGCGACCATCGTTGAAGACGATCCAGAACGGTGCGCTCGGGAGCGTCACGCCGTCGGTCGAGTAGAGCTCGAGTTCGGCGACATACAGCCCCGAGGGCGGGAGCTTCGCGCCCGACGAGCGGAGCGTGAAGCTGAGATGCCGGTGCCAGCCGCCGTTCGACTGGACCGCCAGGTCAAACCCCGGAGAGGGCTCGGCCCCGACGACGGTCGCCAAGGTGAGGAACTTGATCTCGAGTTCCTCGGTGGTGACCGGCGTCAGTGCGCTGGATTCGTACGTCCGCAGGCCGGTGCGCGGCGTGAAGCCCGTGCGCGTGCCGGCGGCGAAGGTCCCGGGCAGCGCATCGAAGCCCGGGTTGGAGGTGAAGCGGGCGACGCCCGTGTCGCCGAAGGTGGCGCTGAACACGCGCGTGGGGATCGGTGCCTCGGCGCCGGCCGTGGCGGTCGCGATGCCGCCGTCGACGACGGTCACCGCGATGTCGGTGTGCTGGGCGAGCGCGGGCGCGCTGCACGCGGCGATGGCGCCGAGGAGCGTGAGGGTCTGCATGGGGGTCTGCATGGACGGCTGCATGGGGGTCCTTCCGCGTCACTGCGCGGTGGCGATCTGGTGGTAGATGGAGCTGACGCGCGGATCGAGGCGGTTGCGCTCCTCGTTCAGGTAGATGCTCGCGAACGGCGCCGTCTCGACATGGCCGTCGAGGAAGCTCCAGTTCGACTTCGAGCCCGCGGTGGCGATGCCCTGCGACACCGCGGCCACCGCGACCTCGGTCGCCGCGATGGCGGCCGACTGCGGGCCCGCGCTCCAGCCCTCCACGTGCGGATGGTCCGCGCCGGCGAACTCACCTGTGGTGGCCATCAGCAGCAGCTGCACGGTGTTCGCGTGGTTCGCCACCTTCGACAGGCGGTCGGTGGCCAGCGACGGGTCGATGCCCGCCCACGGCGAGAACTCGCGTGCGAGGTGGTTGTTGAGCCCGTAGCTCGTCAGCCGGAAGCGGCCGTTCGAGTTCGGGACCACCACCCCGGCGCCGCCCGACTCGACCGACCAGTGCGGACTGTCGTCGAGCGGCGAGCGGATGAGCCCGGTGTCGCAGTAGCCGCCGCGGGCGAGCACCGACACGAAGCTCTGGTCGGAGCCCTGGTCGATGCCGCCGTGCGGAAGCTGGGCGTCGATGAGCCAGCCCGCCGAGTCGGCGGAGTAGGCCAGCGAGGCCTGCTGGAGCGAGCGGATGTTGGCGAGGCATCCCGCGGCGCGTGCGCGCTGCCGGAGCGCGCTGGCGGCGGGAAGGAGGAGCGCGACGATCGCCGCGATGATCGCGAGGACCGACAGAAGCTCGACGAGCGTGAACGCCCGCCGCCTTCGGATGATGTGCATGTGGTGATCCTGAGGGGCTCCGCGGTGCGGAGCGGGTGACCGGACGCGAGTCCGGCGGATGATGAGACGAAGCAACGCTCCGCAACGCGGGCGTCGACGCAATCGAACTCAGGCCAGGATCGGGGGCGGCCGCGCCGCGACGGCGTCGGGAGCGTCGGGCTCGGGCAGCTGCGACGCCTCGCGCTCATGGAGGATCGCGAGCAGGGCGATCACATGGACGAACGGCGAATCGAGCGTCGGTGCGCCGGCGCTAAACGCCAGCTCGGCGCAGATCGGGCAGTCGTCGTGCTCGGTCGAGCTCGAGGTTGGGGTCGAGGTGGACGCGTCGGCGTCGTGTCCAGCGTGGTCGTGTGCGCCGTGACCATGTGCGCCGTGACCGTGCGCGCCCTGGTCCGCCGCAGGATGGCCCGCCGCACTGTGGCCCGCCGCGCCATGCGCATGCGCGTGCACCCCGCCGTGAGCCACATGCCCGCAGGCGCTGCCGCCGTGCGCGATCATCACATGGGTGAAGCGCGCCACGCCGCCGCCCGAGAGGACGGCCGCCACGAAGGCCAGCAGGCACGCGATGTTGGCGGTCACGCCACGCACGGGGCGGAAGGTAGGCACGCCATGCGCCGCGGTCAATCCGCGGCCGAAGGATCACACGACGGAGGTATCGGGCGTGATCCGATCGTTCGTCGGGAGTGGTGCGATCGCAACCACCGCGCCGCGCTCAGCCTCGAGGAACGCGCGGTTGCCGTCGCGGACCTCCCGGTCGAGCAGGCGCATGAGCCGCAGCTCGCCATCGTCGCGACAGACGAGCCGCTCCGTCTTCCCGCGGCTGCCGAGGGTGTCGGTCACCAGGCGGACCTGCGTGACGCCGTCGTGCATCGGCGCAGGGCCAGGCGCCGTGGCGAGGAACGCGAAGAGCGCGCGTTCGTCGCGCCGGCCGACGAGGCGATCGATCGCAGCCACCCGCGGCGTCGGCTCGGTGCGGCGCGCCTCGTGGCACCAATCGCCCTCGCGCGCCCGCATCGGACATGGGCGCTGGTGCAGGCACGGCGCGACCACATGCGCGCCGCCGAGCGCGAGCAGCGTGTCGCGCAGCGCCATGAGCGCGCGCGTGGTGGTCTTGAGCGCGGGCTCGATCACAAGCAGCGGCGCGCTGCGTGCCCAGGTGTGCACCAGCTGCGCGGTCTCGCGCTCGTGCTCGGGGCCGGTGAGGAGCTCGTTGATCGCCGTCTGGCAGAGGATCAGGTCGGTCGAAGCCGCCGGCGCGACGCGGCGGAAGTCGCGCGCCTCGACACGGATCGCGACCTGCACACCGGCGGCCGCCGCCGCGGCCTGCACGCTCGCCTCGTAGGCGCGCGCCGCGGGCTCGCCGAGCTCGACGGCGTGCAGTTCGACGCGCACCGGCGCGGCGCCATGCTCGCCGCGCGCGGCCGCCAGCCACGCAAGGAACCCGACGCTCGTCGCGCCCACACCGGCGCCGAGGTCGGTCACGCGGAGGACCTCCGCGGTCGCGAGCCGCGCGAACACCGCGCTGCGCGCCGCGCACTCCTCGAGCGCGAGCGCGACCTTGGGCGCATCGCTCGCGAGGAAGTACTCGCGCTTCGCCGCCAGGTGCGCGGCGTCGGCCTGCTCGCGCGCGAGCGCGCCGCGTCCCGTGGTGTAGAGGTCGGAGAGCCGCTCCACCGACTTCGCGAGCTCGCGGTCGGGCGTGGCCGCGTGCGCGGTCTCGACCGCGAGGATGCACTCGCGCATGCGGGAACGGGCGGCGGGGGTGGGCAAACGCGCGCGGAGGGATTCGAACCCCCAACCGTCGGTTCCGAAGACCGATGCTCTATCCAATTGAGCTACGCGCGCGGGAGCGCGAAGCGTACCGCGCGCGCCGCCCGCGGGAAAGGGCGCGAAAGTACGCCGCGTCGAGAAGTGCTACCTTTCCCCGTCCCGACGCCCTGCAGAGGGCGCGTGGACACCAGGAGCTCACCGATGGGATTCATGACCGGCAAGCGTGGACTCGTGACCGGAGTCCTTCACGAGACCAGCATCGCGACCTCGATCACGCAGAGCCTGCTCCGCGAGGGCGCCGAGTGCCTGTTCACCCACATGCCGGGCGAGAAGATGGAGCGCCGCACCCGCAAGATCGTCGAGGGCTTCGGCGTCGCGAACCCGTGGCTCCAGCCGATGGATGTGGCGAGCGACGCCGACATCACCGCGTGCTTCGAGCGCGTCGGCCGCGAGTTCGGCCAGATCGACTTCGTCGTGCACTGCATCGCCTTCGCCGACAAGGACTGGCTGCGCCTCGGCAAGTTCGCCGCGACCCCGCGCGCCGTCTTCGCCAACGCGATGGACATCTCGGCCTTCAGCTACATGGCGATGGGCAACGCGGCGCTTCCCGTCCTCAAGGACGGTGGCTCGATGATCGGCCTCAGCTACTACGGCTCCGAGAAGGCCGTGCCCGGCTACAACGTGATGGGCGTCGCGAAGGCCGCGCTCGAGGCGACCAACCGCTACCTCGCGATGGAGCTCGGCCGCGTCAAGAACGTGCGCTGCAACCTCGTGTCGGCGGGCCCGATCAAGACCCTCTCGGCGGGCGCGGTCGGCGGCTTCGACCAGATCCTCGAGCGCATCCCGCAGGTGGCGCCGCTGCCGCGCAACATCACGGCGGCCGAGGTGGGCGACTGCGCGGCGTTCCTGCTGAGCGATCTCTCGCGCGGCATGACCGGCCAGGTGCTGTACGTCGACAGCGGCTACTCGATCATGGGTCTGTGATGCGTTGAAGCGGGGGCGGTGCCTCGCGGAGGTGATCGCGTTCCACGGCCCCGCGCGCGTCAATCACGCATCCAGCCGCGGATCGAAGATCCACGGGCGCGCGCAGTCACGGTCCACCTTCGGCACCAGCCGCTCGCGAACGAGCTCGCGCAGCGCCTTCAGTCCGTTCGCCACCCCGGCGCGGTCGGGGCCGCGTGCGCTGACGGCGATGTCGGCGCGTGCGCGCATGTCCGCGTCGGCGGCCACGCCGGAATCCACATCGCTCTTCGTGTAGACGCGCAGATCGGGCTGCCGCGGCAGGTCGAGCCACGGGATGCCGGGTGCCGCGAGCGAGATCACGAGATCGGCGTCGCGCAGCAGGCCCTGCGCGAGCTGGATCGCGTCGCGCTCGACCGTGTCATGCGTGTCGCGCACACCGGGCAGATCGAACCACTCGACGACCAGGCCGCCGAGATCGATGCGTGCGCTCACCGCGTCGCGGGTGGTGCCCGCCTCGGGCGACACGATCGATGCGTCGCGTCCGAGGAGCGCGTTGGAGAGCGAGCTCTTGCCGGCGTTCGGCGCGCCGGCGATCACCACGCGCGGCGGGTCGACGAGCCGCATCAGCCGCGCGCTGCGCGCACGGTCCTCGTCGGTGAGCGCCGCGGCGCCGTGTTCCGCGAGATGCTCGGCCCATCGCTCGCCCTGCGCGAGCAGCAGCTGCACGGCGAGCGGGCTGGCCGCGCGCGCCAGCGTCGCAAGCGCGAGCGCCTCGGTCGGAGTCGATGCCTCGGGGAAGAGTTCGGTCGCGTCGAGCTCCGCGCGCATGGCGAGCGGGTCGTCGATCCAGTTCGCGCCGCGCTCGGAGAGCCACTCGGCGAGCCGCTCGACGATGCGGGTACCGCCGTGCGGCATGAGCTGCGCGCGTTCGGGCGCGAGGCGCGCCACCAGGCCGGCGTCGATGCCGCCGAAGCGGCGCACGCGCAGGCCGCCGACCTCGACGTCGCGTCCGCACAGCGCGGTGAGCGCGGGGGTCACGTCACCGACGAGCTCGACGACGGCGACCGCGCCCATTCCATGCGGTGTCGCGCGGTAGCAGGCGATCTCGAGCGGTGCGTGGGTCACTGCGCTCATACAGGGCGTTCGATCGGCGTTTTTTGAGCGGGAATCCAACGGATCTTCGCCATGCGCGGTGGAGCTGCGCGCTCTGTGAGGCCTGTGCGGCGCGGTCAGTCGTGGTGGCAGCCGCAGTCGTCGTCGTGGCAGCGGTGGCCGTGCGCGTGACCGTGGCCCCGACCCTTGCCCTTGCCATTGCCATCGCCATCGCCGTCGCCGTCGCCATCTCCGTCGCCCAGCCCGTCCCCGAGCCCGGCCGTTCCCCGCCGCGCCTGCTTCGGCTCGACCTGCTGCGGCAGCAGCGAGAAACCCGCCGCGCCCGTGCGCTCGGCCGCCGAGCGCTCCTCGAAGGTGCGCATGCCGCCGACCGTGCCGTCCTCACCCGTGCCGTCCTCACCCGTGCCGTCATCGCCCTCGCCGGGCTCGAGCGCGGCCTTCGCCGCCAGCGCGACGCCGCGCAGCACCAGGTCGGGCACGATCTGGTTCACCAGCTCGTCGTCGGAGAAGAGCACCGCCGAGTCTCCGCCCGTGGCGATGACGAGCGGGAATCCGCCGTACTGCTCCGCGTACTTCTCGATGAGCCGCCACACCAGTCCGCGCGCGCCGTGGTAGACGCCGCGCAGCATGGCCTCGCGGGTGTTCGAGCCCCAGGCGAGACCCTCGGGCGCCGCGAAGTCGACCGACGGCAGCGCCGCCGTGTGCTCGTGCAGCGCCTTCAGCTGCATCCGCACGCCCGGCGCGATCGCGCCGCCGTGGAACACGCCCTCGCCGTCGATGAAGTCGACGGTGATGCAGGTCCCCGCGTCGATCACGATGCACGCCTGCCGCAGCTTCGCGTAGGCCGCCGCCGCGTTGAGCAGGCGGTCGATGCCGGGACGCGCACCCGCGTCGAGGCAGGTGCCGATCGGCGCGGGCATGTCCTCGGGCACGGCGTAGATGTCGCACGACAGCTGGTCGCGCAGCGCGCCGACGAGCGCGTCGGAGACCGGCTTGTTCACGCTCGCGATCACGACCGACGAGTCCGGCTCGGCGCCGATCGCCTCGTACAGACGCAGCGCGGCCTCGACCGCGCCCGCGAGGTCCTCCTTGGCGATGAACACCACCTCATCGGGATCCTCGCCGCGGAACACCGCCATCTTGATGCGGGTGTTGCCGACCTGGATCGCGAGAACGGGGGGCTGGGCGGGCTGCGTCATGGTGTGGTGTTCCGTTCGTCTCTCGGGTGGATTCTGGCGGGTTCAGGCGAGCTCCGTGCGCGGCGCCTCACGCATGCGCGGCGCGCGCACCGGCGCCCGCGAGGATCGTCGCAGCGATGTCGTCGCGCATCTGCCCGAACAGCGCGCGCGTCACCGGCCCGGCGTGTCCGTCGCGCACCGGTCGGCCGTCGAGCCGCGTGACCGCGCTCACCAGCCGCCGGCTCGAGGTGATCATGATCTCGTCGGCGTCGGCGAGTTCGGCCAGCGCGATGCGGCGGATCTCCGCGGGAATGCCCGCGTGCCGCGCGGCGGCGAGCAGGTCGGCGCGCGCGGTGCCGTGCAGGATCGGCGGCTCCTCGGCGATGGGCGTCGTGGCCAGCACTCCGTGGCGGACGATCGCGAGGTTCGAGTACGCGCCCTCGCCCACGAACCCGTCGCGGTGGAGCAGCGCCTCGTTCGCGCCCTGCGCGTCGGCGTCGAGGAGGTGCAGGATGTTGCCCATGAGCGAGAGCGTCTTGATCTCGCAGAGGCGCCAGCGCATGTCCTCGGCGGTGATCGCAGCGACCTCCTGCGGCGCGGTCAGCGACGCGATCGGCTCGGCGGGACTCGCGATGGCGACCACCGTCGGCACCAGCGGCTCGGTCGGCACATGCGCGCGCACGCGCCCCGCGCCGCGCGTCACCTGGAGGTACACGACCGCGTCGCGCAGACCGTTCGCCTCGAGCAGCGCGTCGCAGATCGCGCCCAGCCGCGTCGCGTCGAAGCCGCGGATGCGCGCGAGCTCGAGGCTGCGCGCAAGCCGGCGCGCGTGCGCGTCGACGCCCACGCCGTGCCCGTCGAAGAACCGCATGAGCTCGTACACGCCGTCGCCGAAGAGGAATCCGCGGTCGAGCACGCTGATGTGCGCGTCGCGTTCGTCGACGAGGTGGCCGTTGAGGTGGAGCTTCACGGGGTCGCGCTGCGGCGGGAATGCCGGGGATGGACGGGGAATGACGGGAGGAACCGCGGCGATCCGCGGCGGGAACGGGACGGGCGGCGAGTCTATCACCGCGCCGCGCGCACGAACGCGTCGATCCGCTTGGGATCCAGCGGATTCCACCACGCGCCGTCGGTCTTGAGGTCGCTGCCGACGATCACCGCATCGGCGACCGCGAGCACCTCGCGCACGCTCGACGCCGTCGCGCCGCTGCCGGCGAGCACGGGCAGCCGACAGGCCTTGCGCGCCGCCGACAGGTCCGAGATCGGCGTCGCGACGCCGGTGGAGTTGCCGGTGACGATCACGCCGTCCGCGCCGAAGAACTGCGCCGCATGCGCGTGGTCGGCGAGCGAGGTGTCGCCGGTGATGGCGTTCGCCGTGTGCTTCTTCTTGATGTCGCAGAAGATCGCGATGCGCTCGGCCACCGCGCCGAGCGCGCGGCGGTAGCGCAGCAGCGGTCCCGCGTCGGCCTCGTGCAGCAGACCCTCGTCGGCGACGGCGGCGAACACGAATCCCTCCGCGCGGATGAACGAGCACTCGGCCGCCAGCGCCACCGAGAGCGCCGCGCGGTTCGCGCCCGCGAGCACCTGGATGCCGAGCGGCAGGTCGACCGCCGCCCGCACCTCGCACGCGGCGCGGGTGAACGCCGCGACCGTCTCCTCGCCGACGCCGCGCATCAGGTACGGCGCGTCGTGCATGTTCTCGATCAGGATCGCGTCGAAGCCCGCGGCCGCGAGCACGCGCGCCTCCTCGACCGCGTGGCGGGCGATCTCGCGCGGCGACAGCGTCGACCGCGGGGAACCCGGCAGCGCCGGAAGGTGGATCATCGCCACGATCGCCCGGTCGCTTCCGAGGATGCTTGCGGTGCCGCGGGGTGGGTAGGGAGTGCTCATGGCGCGGTGTGGGGGGTGTCGCCGCGGTCGCACCGATCCGTCGGAAGCACCCGCAGGACGGCCAGTGTAGTGGGTTGCCGCGATCGCCCCGCGCTCCTATCCTCCGCGCCCCCTCGGGAGACCGGCGGGGCGCATCGCAACCGGTCCGGCACCCCCGGCAGGAGCACCAACCCATGGCAGTCCGCATCGCTATCAACGGCTTCGGCCGCATCGGCCGTCTCGTCTACCGCATCGCCACCGAGCGCGGAGGCTTCGAGATCGTCGGCGTGAACGACCTCGTGCCGGCGGACAACCTCGCCTACCTGCTCAAGTACGACTCCACCCACGGCCGCTTCGGCGCCGAGGTCCGCGCCGACGGCGAGTCGATCGTCGTCAACGGCCGCAAGACCACCTGCACCGCCATCAAGGATCCCACCCAGCTCCCGTGGAAGGCCGAGGGCGTCGACTACGTGGTCGAGTCCACCGGCCTCTTCACCGCCGCCGAGGACGCCCGCAAGCACCTCGACGCGGGTGCGAAGCGCGTCCTCATCTCGGCCCCGACCAAGAGCGAGAAGGAGGTCCCGACCTTCGTCCGCGGCGTGAACTGCTCGAAGTACGACCCGGCGGCCCACACCATCGTCAGCAACGCGAGCTGCACCACCAACTGCCTCGCGCCCGTGGTCAAGGTCCTGCTCGAGACCTGCGGCATCGAGGAAGGCCTCATGACGACCGTCCACGCCGTCACGGCCACCCAGCCCACCCAGGACGGTCCCTCCAAGAAGGACTGGCGCGGCGGCCGCAACGCCTACATGAACATCATCCCGAGCTCGACCGGCGCCGCGAAGGCGTGCGCGCTCGTCCTGCCCGAGACCAAGGGCAAGCTCACCGGCATGAGCTTCCGCGTCCCGACCGCGAACGTCTCGTGCGTCGACCTGACCTTCCGCCCGGCCAAGGCCACCAGCCTCGAGGCGATCAACGCCGCGATGAAGGCCGCCTCCGAGGGCTCGCTGAAGGGCATCCTCGGCTTCACCGACGAGGAGGTCGTCTCGAGCGACTTCATCGGCGACTGCCGCAGCTCGATCTTCGACTCGAAGGCGGGCATCCAGCTCTCCGACCGCTTCTTCAAGATCGTGAGCTGGTACGACAACGAGTACGGCTACGCCAACCGCTGCGTGGACATGCTTGCCATGATGGCGGAGAAGGACGGACGGCTCGGGTGAACGCCTGAGCCCGCCGCGATCCTGCATCCGCGGTGAATCCAAGACAAGTTGTCCGCGAATCCCGCGCCCGCATGAACGCCGACCTCCTTCTTTCGACGACCGGGCTTTCCTCGGTGACCACAGGGTCGCTGGGCCTCGCCTCGCTCGTGCCCTCCGGTCTGTCCTCCAGCCTCCTCTCGACCCTGCTCGAGGTGAAGCCGGTCCTGTTTCCGGTGGCCGAGGCGTGGTGGATCTACGCCGCGTTCGTCGCGTTCGTCATCGCCATGCTGGCGCTCGACCTCGGCGTCTTCCACAAGGAGTCGCACGTCGTCTCCTTCAAGGAGGCCGCGTCGTGGAGCGTCGTCTGGGTCGTGCTCGCGATGCTCTTCAACCTCGGCTTCTGGTTCTACGCGGGCTGGAAGCTGCCGCAGCTGGATCCCGGCCTGATCGCCGCGGCGGGCTACGACGGCGCGCAGACGGCGGCCAACGCGCTGTCGCTCCAGTTCCTCACCGGCTACATCGTCGAGAAGAGCCTCTCCGTCGACAACATCTTCGTGTTCGTCGTGGTGTTCGGCTACTTCGCGATCCCGCCGCAGTACCAGCACCGGATCCTGTTCTACGGCATCCTGGGCGCGCTCGTGTTCCGGGCGATCTTCGTCGCGCTCGGCAGCGTGCTCATGCAGTACGAGTGGGTCGTGATTGGCTTCGGCGTGTTCCTGGTGCTCACGGGCGTCAAGATGCTGTTCGCCGGCGAGAAGCCGATGGAGCCCGAGCGGAACCCCGCGATCCGCCTGCTGCGGAAGTTCATGCCGGTGACGAACCGCATGGACGGCGACCACTTCTTCACGATCGAGAACGGCCGCCGCGCCGCCACGCCGCTGTTCGTCGCGCTCGTGCTGCTCGAGTTCACCGACATCATCTTCGCCGTCGACAGCGTGCCCGCGATCTTCGCGCTCACCAACGAGCCGCTGATCGTGTTCACCTCGAACATCTTCGCGATCCTCGGCCTGCGCTCGCTCTACTTCCTGCTCGCGGGGGCGTACGACAAGTTCCACCTGCTCAAGTTCGGGCTGGGCATCGTGCTGGTCTTCGTCGGCCTCAAGATGGCGTGGCTCAACGAGCTCATGGGCGGCAAGTTCCCTGTGAGCTGGTCGCTGTCGATCATCTGCGGCGTCGTGGGCGCGAGCATGATCGCGTCGCTGATCTTCCCGAAGAAGGCGGCGACGGAGGGGGCGTAAGCGGGGGATTCGGCGACGGATCCGACGGGGGGCCGCGCGTTCGGGCGGTGCCCCAGGTGCCATGCAGGGCGCCACGCACGGCGACTTCTCGGCCATGGGTTAGCATGATCGCATGCTGACGATCCCGCTCCTCGCGTCGCTCGCGTTCGCCGCCGTCCCGCCCGCCGCGGTCGACCCGTCGACGCTCGAGCAGGGCTTCACGCTGCGCAGCTACGAGATCGGGCGCGCGCTCGACCGCGTCGCCCGCGTGGCCGAGGACGCGACGCCGAATGTCGACCGCCTCGCGAAGCGGATCCAGTTCAAGGACATCGACGAGCTCTTTCCCGCGGGCGCCGCGCGCAACCAGGTCGCGGTCGAGGCGATCGGCTTCATCAAGGCCGAGGTCGCGGGCACCTATGTGTTCGAGCTCCGCTGCGACGACGGCGGCATGCTCTCGATCGACGGACAGCAGGTGATCAAGCACGACGGCCTCCATCCGCCGTCGCCGAAGGAGGGCTCGATCGAGCTCGACGCCGGCCTGCACGCGTTCCGCATCGACCTCTTCCAGAACGAGGGCGGCGCGGCGCTCATCCTCAACTGGCGCACGCCCGGCGCCGGCCGCTTCGAGCTGGTGCCCGAGACGGCCTTCTTCACCGAGGCGGGCGTGACCCGCGTCGTCGCCCCCGGTGTCAAGGTCTACAAGGACGGCCGCGAGAACATGCGCCCGGGCGACGGGCTTCCGATCGAGTCCGCCTACCCCGGCTTCGCGATCGAGCCGCTGCGCCCCGAGGGATTCCAGCCGAAGATCGGCGGCATGGCGTTCCTCTCCGACGGGCGCCTCGTCGTCAGCGACTTCGAGCCGATGAACAACGGCGTCCTGCGCACCGAGACCAACGGCACGCTCCACATCCTCTCGAATGTCGTCGGCGGCACGCCCGAGACGATCAAGCACGAGAAGCTCCCCGGCGGCTACCACGACCCGTGCGGCATCGTCGAGTTCGAGGGCGACATCTACATCTCGCACCGCCCCGGCATCGACCGCCTGCGCGACCTCGACAAGGACGGCACCTTCGAGACCCACGAGGAGTGGGCGCGCCCCTGGATCGGCGACAACTACCACCACTTCAGCTTCGGCCTGCGCGAGAAGGACGGCTGGATCTACGGCACGCTCTCGACCTCGATCTACTTCGGCAACACCATCACCGCCGAGGCGGTCGAGGGCGACACCACCGGCCTCAACGGCCCGAATCCGCCGAACCGCGGCACGCTCTACCGGATCAACGCGCGCACCCGTGAAATCGAGTGGATCGCCGGCGGTTTCCGCACGCCGAACGGCGTCGAGGTCGCGCGCGACGGCCAGGCGTTCGTGACCGACAACCAGGGCGCGTGGATGCCCGCGAGCAAGCTGAACGCGCCGCGGCAGGGGCGCTTCTACGGCCACTACAACGGCCGCAACAAGTGCCGCGCGTACCCCGAGGGCGCGCCCGCGAGCCTCTACTCCGAGAATCCGCCCTCGCCGCCCGCGGTGTGGCTGCCGCAGAACGAGATCGCGAACTCGCCGACCAATCCGCTCATCATCCGCAGCGGCCGCTACGCGGGGCAGCTCTGGCTCGCAGAGCTCACCCTCGGCGGCATCAACCGCGTGTCGCTCGAGGAGGTCGGCGGCGAACTGCAGGGCTGCGCCTACCGCGTCGGCAACGGCCTCGAAGGCGGCGTGCAGCGCCTGATCGAGGGTCCCGACGGCTGCCTCTACGCCGGCTCGATCGGCTCGGGCGGCAACTGGAACTGGCGCGACACGCGCTTCGGCCTGCAGCGCCTGCGGCCGACCGACGGCAAGGTCTTCGAGATCGCGCTCGTCACTGCGGAGCCCGACGGCCTCACCGTCCGCTTCACCGGCGAGGTGGCCGACGCGTGGCTGCGCGATCCCTCGCACTACACGCTGCGGCAGTGGCGCTACGAGGCCACCGCGCAGTACGGCGGCCCCAAGCTCGATGAAGAGGATGTGCCCGTGCTCGAGGCCATCCCGGGCAAGGGGGGCGATGCCGTTCGCCTGGTCGCGCCCTCGATCAAGCCCGGTCGCGTCGTCTACCTGCGCACGGCGCCCACCTCGCGCGCGGGCGAGTCGATCTGGTCGGCCGAGGCGTGGTACACCATGAACGCCAAGCCCACCGCGGAAGCGCGCGCGAAGCCCTACGTCGCGCAGCCGGCGCGCTGACGGATCCCGTCACGCAGCGAGCCCGCAACCGAACGCAGCGAGCACAACGACATCGCACCCATGATCAACACCAAGAAGGCCCCTCGTCGCCCGCTCTCCTTCCACTGCACCGGATGCCTCAAGGAGGAGCTCGGCCGCATCGAGTCCGCGCATCGCGCCGGGACGCTCGGCAAGACCGGCAACTGGACGCCCGGCGAGAACCTCGACCATGTCGCGCGGCTCTGGGAGTACGCGTTCGACGGCTTTCCGCCCGAGGCGAGGGTGAACATCCTGATCAAGATGTTCGCGCGGCTCATGAAGGGCTCGATGACCAGCGGCAAGACCCTGCCCGCCGGCTTCAAGTACGGCAGCGCGGCGAGCTACATGGCGCCCCGCCCGGGTTGCAGCGTCGAGGCCGGCCTCGCCCGCCTGCGCGCCGTGCTCGAGCGACTCGACCGCGGTGAGCAGATGCGGGCCACGAGCCCGGCGTTCGGCGCGCTGACCCACGACGAGTGGATGCGCCTCCACCTCGGCCACGCCCAGCTCCACCTCGGATTCGTGTCCTACTGAGTGACCGCGCTTGTCTGTGCGGATTCGCGCGGTAGATTCACTCCGACCGTTCCGGAGCAACACCTCAATGAAGATCGCCACCCACGCCCGTCTCGATGCCGTTCTGCCGGCGTCCGTCCTGTCCGTCTTCCTCGCGTGCGGCGCCTTCACCGGTGCGGCGAGTGCCGGCGGGGGATCGTTCCAACTGCTGGGGTCGACGGGTCTTACGCCGAGCGGCGTCTCGGCCGACGGCTCGGTCGTCGCGGGCTACAACACCGCGTCGTTCTGGTACTGGACGAGCGAGCAGGGCCTGGTCTCGATCGGCGGCATTCCGCCGTCGGGGGGCGGCGCGGGTTCGGCCGATGTCAGCAGCGACGGCAGCCGCATCGGCTACACGATCCTCAACGCAAGTGGCAAGACCGAGGGCGCGTTCTACGAGGTCGCCTCCGGCACGACCACGTCCGTCGGCAACTTCGGCTTCAGCTGCGACCTGTCGGCGACGAGCTGCTGGGGAATCTCCGCCGACGGCACGACCATGGTCGGCCTCGGCTGGCACAACCAGTGCGGCGCCCGCGCCTACCGGCACACCGCGAGCGGCGGCCTCGTCGACCTCGGGAGCCTCGTGCCCGGCGCGTCGTCGCGGGCGAACGCGTGCAGCGGCAACGGCTCCGTGATCGCGGGCTGGCAGGACACGGCCCAGGGTGCCCGTCAGGCGGCGTACTGGAAGGGCGGCGTCGAGAAGCTCATCTTCACGTCGACCGGCCAGCCGCTCGGTGAGGCGGGCGTCGTCAGCAACGACGGCGTCTGGATCCTCGGCCTCGGCGCCGACACCAACAACAACCTCGCCTGGCGCTGGAGCGAGCAGACCGGCTACATCGCGCTGCCCGCGACGCCCATCCCGGGCTTCCGCGGCTATCCGACGGGCATCAGCGACGACGGCACGCGCATCGTGATGTTCTACCGAACGCCGTTCCCGCCGGCGACCGGCGGCGAGGGCTACCTCTGGATCAACGGCACGCTGCACTCGCTCGAGACGCTCGCGGCCAGCGAAGGCATCACCATCCCGACCGGCGTGCGCATGGCGCTGCCGCTCGCGATGTCGGCCGACGGCTACACCATCGTCGGTTCGGCGCGCACGCCGAGCGGCGTGCAGGGCTTCGTCCTCGATCTGCCGCGGCCCGCCGCGTGCCCGGCCGACCTCAACGGCGACGGCCAGGTCGCGTCGCAGGACATCGCCGCGCTCCTCTCCGCGTGGGGGAATGCCGGCGGCACCGAGGACCTCAACGGCGACGGCACCGTCGGCTCGCAGGACATCGCGGTGCTGCTGTCGGCGTGGGGTGCGTGCCCGTAAGGGAGCGCCGTGCCCGTGAGGGCGTCGTCTCGGCGCGCGCTTTCGCTCAGTGCTACGGCTTCGGACCCTTGAATCCGGTGCCGCCCTTGAAGTTCGAGCCGCGCGTGGGCTTTCCGCCGCTGAACGGGTTCTGACCGTACTTCGCGGGGCCGCCGTGCTTGGGCGCGCCGAACTTCGGGCCAGCGCTCTTGGGGCCTGGGTTCTTGGGGCCTGGGTTCTTCGGACCCGCGTTCTTCGGGCTCACGCCGTTGGAACCGGGGTTCTTGGGACCGCCGCTCGCGGAACCGTGATTCGAACTCGACTGCTGCATGCGTCCTTCCTCGGATCGGGGGTGCGAATGGCCGCCACGCGGCGCGCGCTCGCCCTGCGGGGCGTCGTCGTCCATGCGTCGATCGACGCGCGGGCCGTGCGGCCGCTGCGCGGGCATCGACGGCGCCTTCATCGCCGGCATCGGGCGACCGGCGGCGTTCATGCGCGGCTTCACGGCAGGGGCTGCGATCGAGACGAGGTGCGTCTCGATCATCGGCCGCGCGCGGGAGCCGCCATCGCGACCCTGCCCGCCGCCTTGGCCACGGTGCTGTCCGCGGTTCTGTCCGCCGTGCTGTCCGCCGTTCTGTCCACGGCCTTGCCCGCGATCCTGCCCACGCCCATGCCCGCGATCCTCGTCCTCGTCGCGCTCGTCGAGCAGCGGCTTCGGCGCGAGGCCAGACTTGGCGGCGGCCTCGTCGGTCTTCGGCACGCTGTCGGGCACGCGCTCGCGCGGGATCTCGAACTTGGTCAGGCGCTCGATCTGCTTGAGCAGGCCCTTCTCATCGACATCGCAGAAGGCGATCGCGTGTCCCGACTTGCCGGCGCGCGCGGTGCGGCCGATGCGGTGGACATACGCCTCCGGCTCCATCGGCAGGTCGTAGTTGATGACATGGGTGATGTCGTCGACGTCGAGTCCGCGCGCGGCGACATCGGTGGCGACCAGCACCGGCACGCGGCCGGACCGGAAACCGTCGAGCGCGCGCACGCGCTGGTTCTGCGCCTTATTGCCGTGGATCGCGTCGGCGTGGATGCCCGCGGCCTTGAGCTTGCGCACCAGCCGGTCGGCGCCGTGCTTGGTCTTGGTGAACACCACGGTGCGGTCCATGTCGATCGTGTCGAACAGGTGGATCAGTAGCTGGGTCTTCTGCGCCTTCAGCACGAAGTAGAGCTTCTGGTCGATGCGGTCGACCGCGCTCGACACCGGCGTCACGGTGACGGTGACCGGCTCGTCGAGCAGCGAGTTCGCGAGGTGGCGGATCTCCTTCGGCATGGTCGCCGAGAAGAGCATCGTCTGGCGGTCGCGCGGGAGCATCGCCGAGATGCGGCGGATGGGCTCGATGAAGCCCATGTCGAGCATGCGGTCGGCCTCGTCGAGCACGAAGAACTCGATCTCGGAGAGGTTGACCAGGCGCTGGTCGAGCAGGTCGATCAGGCGGCCCGGCGTCGCGACCAGGACATCGATGCCCTGCTGGATCGCGCGCACCTGCGGACCCTGTCCGACGCCGCCGAAGATGACCGCGAGGCGGATCGGCGTGTGCCGTCCGTAGCTCGAGAAGCTCTCGGCGATCTGCGCCGCGAGCTCACGGGTGGGGGCGAGCACGAGCGCCTTGGGACGGCGTCCGACCGGCAGCTTCGCGCCGCGCGGGATCTCGCCGAGCAGTCGGTTCAGGATCGGCAGCGCGAACGCGGCGGTCTTGCCGGTGCCCGTCTGCGCGATGCCGAGCACGTCCTTGAGCTCGAGCGCGGGCGGGATCGCCTGCGCCTGGATCGGCGTGGGGAACTGGTAGCCATCGGCGACGAGCGCGTCGAGGATCGGCGGCGCGAGCTTGAGGCTCGCGAAGGTGACCTGCGTGTCGGTCTTGGCGTTGGACTGGGTGGAAGCGGGGGCGTTCGAGTTCGAAACGGGGGCGGAAACTGGCGTCACAAATACCTTTCGCCCGCAAGCGGCAACCGCTGCGGGGGTCGTGAGGGCGAAATACCGTGCCGAGGAGCCTCGAGGTGGGTCCTGAGTGGGGACCCTGATGGGAGGCGCTGCGTGGGAGCCCGAATTGCGTGGGCGTCGCCGTGGGACGGGATCAAGCCTGTTGGCGCACGCGGAGCGAGTGAACTCCGTGTTCACTCGGTCGATTCGCGTGCTGCCGGCAAGGTCCCAGTCGAGTTGTCGGACGAGGAGTCCGACCTGAGTTCACCGGCGAAGGGCGATGGAGCCTAGCACAATCCTGCGTCGATAGCATCCCAATCATGGCGATTGTGGGAATTACGCCCATCCTCAACGTCCGAGACGTTCCCGCGAGCCTCGCGTGGTTCGAGTCCCTCGGTTGGAAACGAGGCTTCACCCACAACCAAGGCGGCATGATCGCCGGCGCCGCCGACCGCGACGCGCACGGCCCCGCGGGATTCGCAAGCGTGTGCATCCCCGGCGGGCACGGCGATGCGCAGGTCTTCCTCTGCTGCGACGGCCAGGGCTCGCGCGGCACCATCATGCCCCGCTGGCCAGGCGACGACGCGACCGACGGCGTGTGGATGTCGTGGTGGCTCGATGCCCCCGCGTCGATCGATGCGATGCATGCCGACTGCGTGCGCCGGGGCTACATCGTCACGATGCCGCCGACCGACGAGCCGTGGGGAGTGCGTGAGTTCCACCTGCGCCACCCCGATGGCCACATGTTCCGCGTGTCCGCGGGTCTCGGGCGGGCGCAGCCTGCTTCGACCGAGCCAGGATCCACCGTCCCTCCGACCACGACACCTCCATCCACGGATCCCGCATGAAACCCGCCAGCAAGTTCTCCCCGTATCGCCGCGCCGAGTTCCTCCAGTCCGTCGCCGCCAAGGACCGCGCGATGGCCGAGCGCCTCTGCGACCTGCTCGAGGCCGCGTTCGCGCCCGCGGACATCCAGATCTACTCCGGCTTTCCCATCGTCGTGCGCGACATGGAGTGGATCGCGGGCTTCGCGATGCGGGCGTCGGGACCGGTCGCGTACTGCTGCTCCGCGGGAACGCTCGCGGAAATGGGCGCGGAACTCACGCCGTACATGTCGGGCAAGTCGTGCGTCGCCGTCAAGCCGCGCAAGGGCGAGTCGGTCGAGGTCGTGCTCGCGCTCGTCGCGCGCGCGTTCAAGGCCGCGTCCAGGCACGGCGGCATGATCTCGAAGACGGATCTCCGGAAGCGCGAGGCGGCGCGGCAGAAGGCGAGCGCGGGGTCGGCTGCGTCACCCGCGAAGCCCGCTCCGAAGAAGCCCGCTCCGAAGAAGTCCGTTCCGAAGAAGACCGTTCCGAAGAAGACAGGGGCGAAGAAGACCTCGGCGAAGTCCTCGGCCACGGCGAAGCCCTCGTCCACGCGCGTCTCCTCCAAGAAACAGGCGCCGTCGTCGAAACGCGCGGCGCCTGCCAAGACCAAGGGGAAGTAAGCGGGGAGCCGCGGTCGCGGCTCAGCTGCAGCACGAGCCAGTGGTCGCGTTGCATTGGGACTTCACGCGGTTCCACGGCATCTTCGCGAGGACCGTGGCCAGCCCGCAGAAGCCGGTCGCGCCCGCGAAGATCAGCCCGCCGCCCATGAAGGCGGGAATCACGAGGAACCACGGGTTGACGAACGCACCGAGCGCGGTGCCCGCGGCGACGCCCACGCCGATGGTGATCTGCGTCTGCTGCATGACGCTGAGCCGGTTGCGCGCGAGGTCGACGACGGTCGGCAGCCCTGCGGCGCGCCACGCCTCGATGCCTCCGCGCACATTGCTCACCGCGACGCCTCGCGCCGCGAGCACACCGCAGCGGGCCGTGGCATCACCGCCGCGTCGGCCCGACTTGCAGTGGATGAGTACCCGCTTCGCGCCGAGCGCCGCGACCTTCTCGGCGGTGAGCGAGCCCAGCGGCATGAGCGTGGCGCCGGCGATCCGCTCGCGGGCGTGCTCGTCGGGCTCGCGCACATCGATCAGGACCGCCTCGCCGCGCGCGACGAGCGCCTGCGCTGCGGTGGGGTCGATCTCGGTTTCGGCGCCGAAGCCGGACACGCTGGTGGGGTTGGTGAGTGTGGTCATGGTGTGGTTCCTTTCGCGGCTGGACGGGTCGTTGCGATGAGGTGGCGATCGGGTTGCGGTCAGCCGCAGGCGCAGGTGGGCACCGCCGCTGCGGCGCACTTGGCGTACGCGGCGTAGCCGCCCGCCATGTTGGTGACGGAGTATCCGTGCCGCTCGAGCAGCGCGCAGGCGCGCGCGCTGCGGACGCCGCCCTGGCAGTGGACGAGCAGCACGCGGTCGCGCGGCACCTCGGCGAGCCGCGAGAGGAGGCGTGTGTGCGCGATGTTGCGCGCGCCCGCGATGCCGCCGGCGGCGAACTCACTCGCGCGGCGCACATCGAGCACGAAGGGGTTCCGGGCGCTCAGCTCGGCGGCCGCGTCCTTCGCGGCGATCTCGCGGGTGGTGGCGATGCGCGCGCCCGCCGCGGCGAGCTCGCCGAACTTGGCGGCGTCGAGGAACCCGACCACGCGGTCGAGCCCGATGCGGACGAGGTCGCGCACCGCCTCGTCCACGCGCGCCGGGTCGATGATCAGCACGATGTCCTCGTCCTCGGTCACGAACGAGCCCGCGTCGGAGTTGAACGAGCGGGCGAGCGGCGCGAAGAGCGAGCCCGCGAGATGTCCGTCGCGGAACGCCTCCCACGCGCGGGTGTCGATCACGGCGACCTTCCCGGTGTCGAGCTGCGCGACCTCGCGCGGCGTCATCGCCTTCGGCTTCGGCAGCGCGCCAAGCACCCGCGGTCCCATCTTGTTGTCGCGCTTCATGCGCGCGAAGTACAGCGGCGGCTCGGGCTGCCCATCGAGGATGAAGTCGACGAACCCATGCTCGCTGGTCGCGGCGCGCACCGCCGCGTTGAAGCGCTTCTCGTAGCCGACCGTCGTCTGCGGGACCGCGCCGAGCGCCTTGCCGCACGCGCTGCCCGCGCCGTGACCCGGCCAGATCTGCAGGTAGTCCGGCCACGACTGGAAGTCCTTGACCGTCTGGTAGAGGCGCTTGGCCGACGGATCGGCGATGCCCTGCATGCCCGCCGCGCTCTCGAGAAGGTCGGGGCGCCCGAGGTCGCCGACGAACACGAAGTCGCCGGTCGCGACGCCCATCGGCTCGTTCGCGCCGCCGCCGAGGTCGGTCACCTCGTAGCAGAGGTGCTCGGGGGTGTGTCCCGGCGTGTGGATCGCGCGGAACTGGATGTTGCCCACCTTGAAGGTGTCGTGGTGCTTCAGGCGCACCGCGTCGTAGCGTCCGCCGCCCGAGCGCTGGTCGAGCCACATGTACTTCCAGTCGGCGTCGCCCTCGTCGGAGACGTAGATCCGCGCGCCCTTCTCGGCGAACTCGCGCAGGCCGGTGAGGTAGTCGGCGTGGATGTGGGTGTCGGCGGCGGCCACGATGCGCAGGCCGTTCTCGGCCGCGAGCTTCTCGTAGCGGTCGATGTCGCGCTCGGCGTCGATCACGATCGCCTCGCCGGTCTTCTGGCAGCCGATCAGGTAGGCAGCCTCGGCAAGCTTCTCGTCGTAGATCTGGCGGAAGAACATGGAGTGGTCCTCTCGGGGATGACCCCGTTCGCAGGCGGACTATTGGTGGCCGCGTCCGAGACCGCGTCGCGCGGGAAGGATTCGCCACCCGGTGGAATCAGGCGAACTTGGACGGCGCGTCGTGGAGCGCGTCCTGCAGCGCGAAGGAGAAGCCCTTCTGCACCGCGTAGGCGCCGACGCGCCCGCTGAAGTCGAGCGCGAGCATGCCGACCTGGTAGTTCTCCGGATTCGGGTTCTTCTCGATGATGCGCGCGATGGCGCGCTCGCATGCCTCCTGCGGGCTCGCGCCCGCCCGCATCGCCTCGACGGCGAGGTGCGACCCGAGCGTGCGGAGGACGGTCTCCCCGAGGCCGGTGCAGATCGCGCCGCCGACGGGGGCGTCGACGAAGATGCCCGCGCCGATGATGGGCGAGTCGCCGACGCGCCCGTGCATCTTGTAGGCGAGTCCGCTCGTGGTGGAGGCGGCGGCCATCCGCCCGTGGCGATCGAGGGCGAGCATCGAGATGGTGTCGTGGTTCTCGATGTTGATCTTCGGCTCGTAGCGCTGCTCGGCGAGCCAGGCGCGCCATTCGCGCTCGGCGGCGGGCGTCAGGGCGGGCGCAGCGACCTCCACGCCGGATGCCCGGGCGAACTGCTCCGCGCCCGCGCCCACCAGCAGCACGTGCGGGGTGCGCTCCATGACGAGCCGCGCGAGCGAGATCGGATGCGCCACGCCCTGCACGAACGCGACGCACCCGGCGCGGCCGTCGTCCGACATGATCGCGGCGTCGAGCGTCACGCGGCCCTCGCGGTCGGGTCGCGACCCGAGGCCGACGGTCATGTCGGGGCAGTCGAGCTCGACGACCCTGCAGCCCGCCTCGACGGCGTCGAGCGCGGTGCCCCCGCGGACTCGAAGGACCTCGAGGCCGGCCCGGTTGGCGGGAAGGCCGTGGTTCCAGGTGGAGAGGACGATGGGAGCCGCGGCGGAAGCGGCGGCGGCGGGTGGCGTGATGGGCATCGGGGCGCGGGAAGGTTGGTGTTGGACGGGCGCGCGGCTGTTCGCGGAGGTCGCGCAGCCCGCCGCGGTGGCGAGGATCGCGCCGCAGGCGGCGCGGCGGGTCAGGCCGGGGCGACCGGCGATCTCGGCGACCGACTGTGGCAGCAGGGGGGTCGTCGTGGAAGCGGTCGGGCGGGTGGTCGAGTGAGTGGTCGAGTGAGTGGTCAAGGGCGCGAGAGGTATCGGCAGGGTTGGCTTCGAGGCTGCCGTCGCGAGCCCCGGCGCAGGGCTTCCGCAGCTCGTCGGTGCACCCGACGGCGGTTTGGCTGGGTTCGCCCGATCGACCAAAAAACCGCATTTGGCGTCTCTGGCGAGCGTGGCGGCGTCGGCTGTAAGTGTCGGGTGCGCTCTCGTCGTGCTGATGACGTAAATATCTGACCAGACATTGCTTGTGCGCGAGCATTCCGTCTGCAATTTCAAGGCTTTACGTCGCAGTTGCCTTGCCTGTGCTCGGAACCGGTGGCACCGTCGATGCGCTCGGAGAGGTCGAGGACCCGACGATCGCAAAGTGCGAACGTCCGCTGCGAAAAGGGCAGCGCGGGATTCAGCGAGGCTTTCGGCCCAGCCTGGCAGCACAACTGGAGAAGAGGATCTCATGCTTTCGAACCGTCTGACCAAGCACTTCGCTGCGGCCGCTGCCGTCACTGTGGTTGCGGGCGCCGCCAACGCCGCCATCGTCCACTGGGATGTCAACCTCGTCGTCCCGAACACCATCGACGGCCTCTACATCAACGTCGAGACCCGGACCACCGGCAGCGCGGCGAGCGTCGTCCCGGGTTGGGACCTCAACCCCTACGGCACCTCGACCACCGCGATGAGCTGGTTCGGCGCCACCGGCGGCGGCTGCGTCACCGGCACCGGCCAGGGCGGCACGACCATCGCGGTCGCGAGCCTCTCGTCCGGCGCCATTGTCGGCTCGGGCTCGACCTTCGCCAATACGGCCTCGAGCGTCACCGCTGGCGGCTGGCTCCTCAACGCCAACAACTACTTCGGCTTCCGCTTCGTCGGCGCCGACGGCGCGACCCGCTACGGCTACGGCGTGATGGCGATCGGCGCCACCATGGGCTCGCGCACGCTGGTCTCGATCGACTTCGAATCGACCGCGGGCGCTGCCATCACCGTCGGTGCCGTGCCGGCCCCGGGCGCCATCGCCCTCCTCGGACTCGCTGGTCTCGCTGCGCGCCGCCGCCGCTGAGACTCGCACACAAGCACTGAGCTTGCATCGCGGGCGCTCCTTCGGGGGCGCTCGCGGTGTTTTTGTCATGTCTGGCCGGAGGTGTCCGCCGATGCGGTGAACCCGTGTTGCGTCGCCGCGGACGCTGTTCGTAAGTCCATGCTGCAAAGTCGATTGCGTGTTGCGCGCGTGGTGCACGGGCGCCCCGCGCACCCCGCATCGCCGTGGTGGGAATGCACTGGTTCCGCGAAAAACCTCAGAAAAACGCCCATGCAACATTTGCCCCGTGCGAGACGCGTTGCACCTTTGCATCGTCCCTGTCCGTCCCCTCCCATGTCTGCGGATCCCTGTCAGTCCGCGTACCGGTTCCCTTCCGGTAGAGACAACAGCTCGCACGGTGAATGACGGACGCTGTCTGAAAGGCAAAGAGAGATGCTTTCGAATCGTCTTGCAAAGCACTTCGGTGCAGCCGCTGCTGCGGCAGTCGTTGTTGGCTCG
>JBMOGJ010000037.1:0-26434 GCA_049318425.1 Phycisphaerales bacterium
GACCGGTGGCGGCCAGATGCGCAGACCGGGCGTGACGACTGGCACCGCTGGCAACCTCGCCGTGGGCACTGTGGTTGGCGCCGCGGGCTCCTTCAACACCGGCACCGGCAATGTCTATGGCACGACTGCTGCCACTGGCCTGGCGGGTGGATGGACATACAGCTCGGAGAACATCATCGGCTTCCGGTTCGTGGCTGCGGCTGGCACCACCCACTACGGCTGGATGCGATTCGCCATGGGCGCGGCCGGCAGTGCGGGCACTTCGATGACCCGCACCGTGGTTGACTATGCATACGAGTCAACCGCTGGTGAGTCGATTATTGTCACCCCAGCTCCAGGCGCGATCGCGCTCCTCGGCCTCGCTGGCCTCGCTGGCCGTCGTCGTCGCTGATCGACGCGACTTCTGACAGAGTTTCGACGCTCGGATCCGGTTGTCAGAACCGATCCTGAGACGACTCGACAAGCATCGCGTGGGTGACTCGTACGCAGGTACGCAGTCACCCACGCTTCTTTTTTGGTCTGCTAGCATCGCCGCCATGTCGGCCCGCCCCGCAACGCGCCTCCTCATCGTCGGCTGGGACGCCGCCGACTGGATCCTCATCAACCGCCTGTTCGCCGCGGGCAAGCTGCCGACGCTGCGCCGGCTGGTGGACGCAGGCTCCCGCGCCGACCTGGGCACGCTCGAACCGAAGCTCTCGCCGCTGCTGTGGTCGTCGATCGCCACCGGTAAGACTGCCGACAAGCATGGCATCCTCAACTTCGTCGAGCCGAAGCCCGACGGATCGGGGCTGCAGGTCTCTTCGAGCACCACGCGCAAGACCAAGGCGCTCTGGAACATCCTCTCGCAGAACGGCCTGACGACGAATGTGGTCGGCTGGTACGCCTCGCACCCGGCGGAGCCGATCCGCGGCAGCGTCGTCACCAATCTGCTGCAGGAGGCGGAGCCCGCGAGCGAGTTCGACGCGTGGCCGCTGCCCGCGGGTGTCGTGCATCCCGAGGCGCTTCGCCCGGCGGTCGCCGACGCGCGGCAGCGGGCGCGGGCGTTCCCCCGCGAGCTGCTGCGGCAGCTGCTGCCGAAGGTCGATGAGATCGGCGCCGGCGACGCCCGCGTCCAGCAGCTGGCCAAGCTCATGGCCTACGCCGCGAGCATCGAGCGGGCGGCGGTCGCCACGCTGTCGTCGGGGCAGCCGTGGGATGCCACGATGGTCTTCTTCGATGCGATCGACACCGTCGGCCACCACTTCATGCAGTTCGTCGCGCCGCGCATGGCGCATGTGTCGGAGCGCGAGCAGCGGCTGTTCGGCGGGGTGATGGACCGCGTCTACGAATGGCACGACGAGGCGCTCGCGCGCATCCTCGCGGCGGCGGGGGGGGATGTGACCGTGCTGCTCCTCTCGGACCACGGCTTCCACAGCGACCACCTGCGGCCGAATCTCAGCGAGCTGCCGCCCGAGCGCCGCATGGAGCTCGAGGCGAGCTGGCATCGCCCGCAGGGTGTGATCGTCCTGTCGGGCCGCGGCGTGAAGCGGGGCGCGGAGCTCGCGTCGCCGACCATCCTCGACCTCGCGCCCACCGCGCTGGCGCTGCTCGGCCTCGGCGCGGGCGACGACTTCGACGGCCGCGTGCTCGTCGAGGCGCTCGAGGGACCGGCGCCGGCGCGCGTGCCGAGCTGGGACGCGGTCGACGGCGATGCCGGCCTGCACCCGCCCGAGATGCGCCAGGATCCGTTCGAGGCGGCCGATGCGCTGCAGCAGCTCGTCGACCTCGGCTACATGGCGGCGCTGCCCACCGATGTCCAGGGGCAGGTCGACCTCGTGCGCCGCGAGAGCCTCTTCAACCTCGGCGTCGCGCTCGTCTCGCGGCGCAGGCCGCACGAGGCGGTCGAGCACTTCGCGTGGCTCGTCGCGCAACGCCCGGCGGAGCCGCGCTACGCGCTCTGTCTCGCGAACTGCATGCTGTCGACGGGGCGGTTCGCCGAGGCGGCGCAGGTGGCGGAGCGCTTCCTGGCGCACGACGCCGCGCATGTCGAGATGCAGATGATCCGCGGCGCCGCGCTCGCGCTCGCGGGCGACGACGCGGCGGCGCGCATCCAGATCGGCGCGATCGAGCGCTCGGTGCGCACGCGTCCCGAGAGGGCGCTCGCGCTCGCGAACATCCTGGCGCTGGTCGGGCGCTACGCCGACGCGCGCGGCTACTACGAGGCGGCGCGCACGCGCAATCCCCGCGATCCCTCGGCCCACACCGGGCTCGCGCGCATGCAGCTCGCGCTCGGCGGCTTCGAGGAGTCCGCGGGCCACGCGCTCGACGCCCTCGAGATCACGCAGGCGCTGCCCGAGGCGCACCTTGCGCTGGGCGCGGCGCTCGCCTGGTACGGCGACCTGCCCAACGCGCGCACCAGCATCGAGTTCGCGCTGCGGCACGACCCTGGGCAGCTCGACGCCGAGCGTTGGATGGCGCTGATCGCCGACCGGCTCGGTGACGCCGCCGCTGCGACCGCCGCCCGCGGACGGGTCGAGCGCCTGCTCGCGGGCACGTCGGCGCGGGTCAAGGACGCACCGTTCTCGCCCGCCGACTTCGCGCGCAAGCACGGCCTCGCGCCGATCTGAGCGGACCGCGGCGACCCTGCCGTCAGGCCTTGTTGCGGTGAAGCGACGGGTCGACGGCGGCGGTCATCGCCGCGACATCGAGGTCGCCGCCGAGGAACTCGCTGATCGCGCGGGCCTGGCCCGCGGCGTCGCGCATGAAGTCGGCGTGGCGGACGGGCAGCACGCGGAAGTTCGGCCGCGCGGCGAGCCACGCATGGACCTGCGCCAGCTGCTGCTGGTAGATCGCCATCAGCCGCTCGGGCGGGAGCGCGCCGCCCGCCTTGGCGCTGCGGGCGAGCATCGTCGACTGGCTCTTCACGACCTCGCGCAGGTCGCGCTCGAGGAAGACCACGCGGTAGGCGCGGTCGTCGGGCAGCTCGGGCACCAGCATGTGGATCACCTTGACCACCTTGCCGCGCGCGCCATCGAGCCACGCCTTGTCGGTGCGCAGCGACTTCACCCGTTCGAACTCGAAGTAGCCGCGCGGATTGTCGGCGTCGGGCGCGCGCAGCTCGTCGGTCACCGGGGCGATGCCGCCGGCCACGACCATCTGCATCGCCATGCTCGTGCCCGAGCGGGGGAGTCCTGACACGATGGTGGTGAAGTCGCGCGCCATGGTTCCAGTCTACTTCGCCGTCGCGGCGTTCTTCTCGCCGGGCCACGGGATGCGCTCGGCCGCCACGACCGTGCCGTCGGCGATGTCGACGATCCACGGCGGCGTCATGACATAGGCCTTCACCACCGAGGGCAGCTCGACCCAGCGCGCGTGCTCGGGCACCTTGTCGACGAAGAGACGCCCCTTGTACGCGGGCGGCGTCGGGAGCTGCACCAGCACATAGGTGGGCGCCGCGGCGGGGTTCGCCGCCTGCTCGGTCGCGAGCCGCGCGAGGAGGTCGGCGCAGTGATTGCAGGAGCGGTAGAAGAAGATCAGCCGCGCCTTGGGCGGGAACGGGCTCGTGTCGACCCAGGTGCCGAGCGGCGTGTCGGCGAGCCGCTTGCCGACCCACTGCAGCGGGCGGAGCAGGACTTGCTCGGGAATCGTGGTGGGCAGGCTCCAGGGCGGTGGAGCCGAGGTCGCGGAGCTCGCGCCTGGTGCGGCCGAACCTCCGCCTCCATCCGTCACCGCCGACTCGCCGCCGAGTGCGCGCGTGATGCGGCCGTCGGCGAACCAGGCCGCGGCAAGCGCGAGCAGCAGCGCGGCGATCGAGATCGTCGCGAGGCGGACCGCGGTGGGTCGCTGCATCGGCGCCCGCATGGTCCACGCGGTCAGGCCGAGGAACGCGAGGTCCGCGAGCAGCATCGCGGGCGCGGGGATGTTCGCGCCGCCGAAGCAGCCGCACGACGCATCGGTGCTCGCCATGTGGTGGACGAGGATCGCGGCGAAGAGCGCGAGCAGCGCGGCCAGCGGAATCCGTCCGACCGCGGGCGCCGCGAGTGCGAGCACCGCGACCGCGATCTCGACGAACACGCCCACCGTGAGTACGACCTGCGGATCGAGCCGGTCGCTCGACTGGAAGATCCACGGCAGGTCGGTCGGCATCCCCGAGACGGCCTTGCTCGCCGCGCCGGCGAGCAGCCAGAGGGCGGCCAGTCGGACGGCGTGCGGGGCGAACCTCGAGGCCGGTCGGGCGGTGTCTGCGCGGGGTTTCGTCACCCAGCTCCTATCGGCAGGGGCTGGGGCTTCGATGTAGGCTTCGGCGATGAACCCGACGAGAACCCTCGAAGTCCCGATCGATTCCATCGAAGGCGCGCGCATGGCGGCGCCGTTCGCGACGCGGCTCGAGGTCTGCCACGACCTGTCCAGCGAGGGCTGGACGCCGAAGATGGAGCTCCTGCGCGCCTGCCGCGACGCGGTCGAGGGCACGCCGTGCACGCTGGTGTCGATGATCCGGCCGCAGCTCCCCGGAGGCTCGCGTGCGCTCGATGTCGCCGCGTTCACCGCCACGCCGGCGCTCGTCGACGCCTGCATGCGCGAGGTCGAGGCGAGCGCCCGCGCCGGCGCGCACTCGGTGGCGATCTCGCTGCTCTCGGCCGACGGGCATGTCGATCTCGACGCCAACGCGCGGCTCATCGAGCTCGCCCGGGGCTTCGGGCTGGTGGTCGCGTTCCTGCGCACCTTCGACCTCCTGGTCGACCGCGAACGGGGCATGCGCGATCTCTCGGCGCTCGGATTCACCCGATTCATCACGGCGGGCGTGCTCGGATGGGACGCGTCGGTCGCCACGCTCGAGCAGCGGGTGGCCGTCGTGCGGCGCGACATCGAGAACGCCGCGCGCGAGGCCGCGCGGCTCGGCCGCGCGCCGATCGAGGTCGTGCCCGCGGGCGGCGTGCGCGCGTCGAACGCGAAGGCGTGGCTCGCCCTGTCGCCGCACCTGCATGCGTCGTGCCGCCGCGACGGCGTGATCAGCATGGCGGAGCTCGAGTTGATCCGCGGTGAAATGCGCTAAGTTGCGCGCATGACCCGTGTGATCCTCGCAGCGTCCCTCGTGGCCTTCCCGGTGGTTTCGTTCGCGGCCTCCGTCGCGCCAACCCATGCGACGGCCCCCGCGACATCGGCCGACGCGACCGCCACCGCCGTCCCCGCACCGCCGACCGAGTCCGAGCAGATCGCGCTCTGGGCCGGCGACCGCGACGCGCGCATGGCGTGGTGGCGCGAGGCGCGCTTCGGCATGTTCGTCCACTGGGGCCTCTATTCGCCTGCGGGCGGCTTCTGGGATGGCAAGCGCTACGAGCAGCACTACGCCGAGTGGATCCAGCACTGGGCCGCGGTGCCGTGCGCCGAGTACGCGCGGCAGATGAAGCCGAGGTTCCAGCCCGATGTCGGATTCGCCGAGCAATGGGCCGAACTCGCGCAGGCCGCCGGCATGCGCTACGCCGTCATGACCTCGAAGCACCACGACGGCTTCACGCTCTTCAACTCCGCGCAGCCGTACTCGCTCGGGAACAGCGTCGCGGGCGGCACGAACATCTCGCCCGCGGGCCGCGACGTCGCGCGCGAGTTCGCCGACGCGATGCGCGCGCGCGGGCTCAAGGCGGGCTTCTACTACTCGCTGCTCGACTGGCAGCACCCCGATGCCTACGAAATGGCGCTGCCCGGCTACCCGAAGGACGGCCACGCGCGCGACCATGCGAACTACGTCGCGTATGTGCGCGGTCATGTGACCGAGCTGCTCTCGAACTACGGGCCGCTCTCGACGATCTGGTTCGACTACTCGGATGCGACGCGCCAGGGCGCCGCGTGGGGTGCGGCGCAGCTCATGGCCGACATGCGTGCGTGGCAGCCGCAGATCCTCGTCAACAACCGCCTGTTCAACGGCCTCGAGAACAAGAACGGCGACTACGGCACTCCCGAGAAGTACGTGCCGCCGACCGGCCTTCCCGGCATGGACTGGGAGGTCAACCACACGCTCAACGAGTCGTACGGCTTCAGCGCCCACGACATGGGCTGGAAGGACACGAGGACCGTCGTGCGGCTCCTGTGCGACATCGCATCGAAGGGCGGGAATCTCCTGCTCAACATCGGACCCGACGCGAATGGCCGCGTGCCCGAGGCGGCGCAGCAGACGCTGCGCGGCGTGGGCGCGTGGATGAAGGTCCACGGCGAGGCGATCTACGGCACGACCGCGAGTCCGTTCTCGCGGCTGTCGTGGGGTCGCGCGACGCAGAAGCCGGGCACGCTCTACCTGATGGTGTTCGACTGGCATCCGGACGGGGCGTTCTGGCTGCCGATCCGCAACCGGATCACGGCGGTGGATGTGCTCGGATCCGACGCGAAGTGCCGCATGGCGCGCGACGAGGCGGGCGGCGGAACGGTGCTCGGCCTGCCCACGCAGCCCGTCGATCCGGTGTGCACGGTCGTGCGCGTCCGCTACGAAGGCGCGCTCGATCCGCTGCCGTTCGCCGTCTATCCGTCGAAGGGCGGCGAGCTGATCCTGCTGCCGCACGACGCGACGCTCGAAGGTCCGTCGATCAAGGTCGAGCAGGTCGGCGTGATCGGCGATGTGAAGCACAACATCGGCTACTGGCTCGATCCCGCGGCGTCGGCGTCCTGGCCGATCGCCTCGCACCGCGCCGGCAAGTACCGCGTGTTCGCGGAGCTCGCCTGCAAGGCCGAATCCGCGGGCGCGAAGGCGTCGCTCGGCTGCGGGGGAGCGCGCATCGAGTTCACCGTCGAGGGTACCGGCGGCTGGCAGGACTACCGCGAGTTCGAGCTCGGCGTGGTGGAGATCCCCGCGGGGCCGCAGACCGTGTCGTTGCGTGCGTCGTCGAAGCCCGGCGAGGCCGTCGTGAACGTGCGCTCGGTGCGATTGGTTCCCGCGCCATGAAGCCCACGCTGCACACGCCGCGGCTTGTGCTGCGTCCCGCGCGCGCGGACGATTCGCACAACCTGCTCGCGCTCGACCGGGACCCCGAGGTTCGCCGGTTCGTCGACCAGCCCGAGGAGCCGACGCTCGAACTCATGGAGGCCGCGATCGCGCGCGTGCTGGCGATCGACGCCGCGGACGACTCCGTCGGCTTCTGGATGGCGGAGTACGAGGACCGCTTCGCAGGCTGGTTCCACATGAGGCCCCCGCGCGAGGGAGAGCCGATGGAGCCCGGCGACATGGAGCTCGGATACCGCCTGCATCGCCCGCTCTGGGGCATGGGGCTGGCGACCGAGGGTTCGCGGGCGCTGCTCGGTCACGCCTTCGAAACGCTGCGCGCGCCGCGCGTGATCGCGATGGCCATGGTCGAGAACCGCGCGTCGACGCGCGTGATGGAGAAGCTCGGCATGGCGCCGTGGCGGACCTGGATCCGGCGGACGCGCGCGGGTGTCGAGTGGCCCGCGATCACCTACGCGCTCGCGCGGTGAGGTGATGCCGCTCAGCGCGCCGGCGGCTCGTGCGCGAGCTGCGACTCGGCGCCGCCGCGCGCGACAAAGCCGCTCACGACTTTGGCGTGCGCCTGGATGAGCCGCGCGACATAGGGGTCGTCGGAGACCTCGCGGACCTTCACGCCCTTCGTCGTGTTCTCGTACTCGAAGCGGATCTTGTCGGCGTTGGCGAAGATCTCGCGGAACATCGGATCCCACACGCGGATGGCGCGGCCATGCTCGACGCGCACCTTCATGGCGGCGACATGGTCCTGGATGAGCGCGGCCACCTCGGCGTTGTCCGACTCGGTGACCGACTCGATGCCGCCGTCGACCTCGCGGAACTCGCGGCGGATGAGCTCGTGGTTGCCGAGCAGCGTCTGGAACACATCGCGGTCGTAGGCGACGGTGCCTGGGGCTGCGTCGGACACCCGCGTGCCGGCGGGGGGCGTGGTGCAGGCGGCGAGCAGGGCGGTGAGGGCGAAGGCGGCGTGCTTCATGGCGTGGTTCCGAGGCTTTCGATGCGGGCGATGACGAGCGTACCGTGCGCTGCTCGGATGACGGCGCGGCCCGAGCAGAGAAGCGTGGAGTCCGCCCGGAGCACGAGGGATTCGCCCTTGACGGAACATTCCGCGGAATCGCGCGCGTGTGCGAGGTGGACGAGCGCCAGTTCTGCGTCGAGCTCGATCTCGCGGGGGCGGTCGAGCCGCACGATCTCGAGCGACCCGCGCCAGCGCGAGCGGTCGAGCATCAGGTTCGCGTCGCGCACGCCCGCTCCATCGGGCTCGCCGAGGACCTCGTCCTCGCCCGCGAACGCGTACGACGCGCCCTCGCGCGGCACGCGGATGCGCCGCCCCGCGTGCTCAAGCGTCATGCCCGCGCCGTCGAGCACTGCGATATGGCGGTCGATGCCGGGGAAGCGCGAGAACGGCGCACGCGCGGGGACATCGGCGAACGAGAGGCGCCAGGTCCACGCGCCGCCGGGCGCTTCGGCGTCGGTCGCGATCTCGAGGGTCGAGCCGAGCCCGTTCTTCCACGGGACGCGGCGGTAGGAGGATGCGGGGTGCGCTCGAGGTAACTGCATGCGTCACTCCGCGCGCGGGACTGCGTGCTGGCGGAAGAAGTCGGCAATTGCAGTCTTGCCGACCTTTCCGAGTGTCACATCGATCACGAGGTCGGCCAGCGCGTCTGGATCGCAGTCGACCTCGAAGCCGTTCAGTTCGAGGAACACCAGTGCAGACGCTGTTCCCGTACGCTTGTTTCCGTCGACGAACGGGTGATTCTGCACCAGATGAAAGAGATAGGCCGCCGCCATGAGGAACAAGTCCTCGTGTAGGAAGTGGCCGCCGAAGGCGGCGCATGGCTGCGCGATCGCGGAGAGCATCAGGCCTTGATCGCGGATATCCGCTGCTCCGCCGTAGCGCTCGATCTGATCAGCATGGATCTCAAGGATGTCGGTCGCATCGAGAAAGTGCGGACCTCTGGAGTCCTCGGTCATTGAGCGAGTCTCCTCAGGGTCTTGGAGTGCTTTGCATTCACGCGCTCCAGCGCGGACTTCACCTTTGCACGACGCGGGGAGGCGGATGCGGGGGTGATCGTGAGGACCGTCCCGTCCGTCGAGATGTCCAGTTCCGTTTCCGGCGTGATCTTCAGCAGTTCCATGATCGCGCGGTCGATCACGAGGGCGTAGCTGTTTCCGTGCTTGGTGAGGGTCTTGGTCATGGGGGCTCCGTGGTAGTCCGATGGATATACAGTGTAGTACCAAGTCGGCGCGCGTGCCCGGCGGGATCGCTGTTTCCGTGACGTCTTCGTGAAAGATCCGTCGGGGCGCGAGGCCGACGACCGATAGGATGGTTCCTGATGCCCAACTCCCGCCCGCTCTCCACCCTCGCGAACGTCGGCAAGGCCACGCTCGGCGACTTCGAGCAGCTCGGGATCCGCTCGCGCGCGCAGCTCGCGCGGCGCGATGCGTACCGGCTCTACGAGCGGCTCTGCGCGCTCACGGCGCAGCGGCACGATCCGTGCGTGATCGACGTCTTCCTCGCCACGATCTCCGAATGCCGCGGAAACCCGCCGCGCGCCTGGTGGGTGTTCACGCCCGAGCGCAAGCGCGCGCTCGCCGCGGATCCGTCGCTCGCGCCGACCGCTACTCGAACCGCAGGTGCTTCACGCTCTGCCCCGAGTCCCGCAGGTCGCGCAGCGCGTCCAGCCCGATCTCGAGGTGCTGCGAAACGAACTTCGCGGTGACCGTACGGTCGCTCTCGGCGCTCTTCACGCCTTCGGGCGTCATCGGGTTGTCGGAGACGAGCAGCAGCGCGCCCTTCGAGATGCCGTTCGCGAACCCGACGAGGAAGATCGTCGCCGTCTCCATGTCGATGCCGATGGCCCGGATGCGCAGCAGGTACTCGCGCACGCTGTCATCGTGCTCCCACACGCGGCGGTTCGTCGTGAAGACCGTGCCCGTGAAGTAGTCGCGGTTGTGCTTGATGATCGCCTCGCTGACCGCGCGCTGCAGCCGGAACGACGGAAGCGCGGGCACCTCGGGCGGCATGTACTCGTTGCTCGTGCCCTCGCCGCGGATCGCCGCGATCGGGAGCACGAAGTCGCCGATCTTCGTCTTCTTGAGGCCGCCGCACTTGCCGAGGAAGAGCACCGCCTTCGGCGAGACCGCCGAGAGGAGATCCATGGTCGTCGCGGCCATCGCGCTGCCCATGCCGAAGGAGAGGATCGTGATGTCCTCGGCCGTCGCCGACAGCATCGGCTTGTCGCGGCCCACGACGGGCACGCCGAAGCGCTCGGCGAACATCTCGACGTAGTTCGAGAAGTTCACCAGCAGCACGTACTGGCCGAAGTCCTCGAGCCTGCGGCCGGTGTAGCGGGGGAGCCAGTCGCGGACGATCTCGTCCTTGGTCTTCATGGGCGCAGCGTAGCCGCCGCGGATGCGCGGATGCCCGCCAAATGCAACGGCGCCGCGCGGGTGCGCGGCGCCGTCGTGGTGCGTGTTCAGGAGTTCCGGCGGATCACTTCGGGGTGCCGGGGGCCGGCGGGGTGCCCGGGCCGGGGCCGCCGGGACGCGGTCCACCCGGGCGACCGCCCTGGCCGAACTCGTCCTTCGAGACCTTGCCATCGCCGTCCTTGTCGCGCTTCTTCATGCGCTCCCACTGCTCCTTGGTGACCTCGTCCTCGGTGATGAAGCCGTCCTTGTTCTTGTCGAGATCCTCGAACTTGGGGCGCTTGCGCTCGCCGCCGCCGGGGCCGCCGCCACCGGGAGCCGGCGGCTCGGGCGGAGCGATGAGCGCGAGCGAGGCGCCCGTGATGGCGAGGGCGAACATGGTCGAGACGATGGAGATGTTGCGGGTGTTTCGCATGACGGTTGTTTTCCTCGGGCTGGTCGTTCGGTGACGGGATTCTCAGGTGATTTCCCAAGATTCCCGTTGCTCCCCGCCTCGATGGCGGCGGCGCGTGCCGAACGAGGGCGCGCGCCGCGGATTGCGGCATTTCGCGCGATTCGGTGTTGCTACATTTCGCCTCCAACCCAGGACCCACATGGACACCGCCACGAGCAACCCGCTGCCCGCCGATTCCCTCGACCGCCTCTTCCGCGCCGCGCGCACGCATTCGTCGTGGCAGGCGCGCGACGTGCCCGAGTCGGTGCTGCGCGAGCTGCACGACCTCGTGAAGTTCGGGCCGACGTCGGCGAACTGCTGCCCGATGCGGGTGGTGTTCGTGAAGAGCGCGGCCGCGAAGGAGCGGCTCAAGCCCTGCCTCTCGCCGGGCAATGTCGACAAGGTCATGACGGCGCCGGTGACGGCGATCGTCGCCATGGACCTCGAGTTCTACGAGCGGCTGCCGATGCTGTTCCCGCATGCGGACGCGCGCTCATGGTACGCGGGCAACCCGGCGGCGAGCGAGCCCACCGCGCTGCTCAGCGCGAGCCTGCAGGGCGGGTACATGATCCTGGCCGCGCGGGCGCTTGGCCTCGATTGCGGTCCGCTGGGTGGCTTCGACAAGGCGAAGGTCGATGCCGCGTTCCTCGCGGGGACGAGCCTGCGGTCGATCTTCCTGTGCAACATCGGCTACGGGGATGCGGCGAAACTCCACCCGCGGCTGCCCCGCCTCGGGTTTGACGAGGTCTGCACGGTCGTCTGAGCGGGGGCGGGGGCGACTCTCCGGGCCTGGGGCCAAGCCGCGTCATCCGCCGTCCACTTGATCGGCCGTTCACTTCATCCACGGCGGTCCATGTGCCGATAGTCTCCGTCCATGGCACCGCCGTCGGCGCCCGTCGTCCCACACGCTGATCGCCCCACGGGCGATGTCGGTGCGTTGGCGCGCGAACTCTTCACCGGAGGAGCGCTGTTGCCGCGGCTGATGCAGCATCACCGGCATCGGATTGCGCCGATCGCGCGGTGCGTGTCGCTTGTGCCCGAAGGCGCGGACCTGCTCGACGTCGGCTGCGGTGGCGGGTTGTTCGTCGCCTGCCTGGTCGCGGCGGGGCGCGTGCGGTCGGCGCATGGCGTCGATGCATCGGCCAGTGCGATCGCGACCGCGCAGGCGGTGGTCGCGAAGCTGCGCGCGCGCCGCCCTGATGCCGAGGTCCGCTTCGAGCACCGCCGCGTCGAGCAGGGGCTGCCGGATCGCGCGTACGGTGCGGTCTCGATGGTCGATGTCATGCACCACATTCCACCGGCGGCGCAGCGGCAGGCGTTCCTCGACGCGGCCGCGCGCGTGCGCCCGGGCGGCGTGTTCCTCTACAAGGACATGTGCGATGCGCCGTTCTGGCGGGCGGGCATGAACCGGCTGCACGACCTCGTGATGGCCAGGCAGTGGATCCGCTACCTGCCGGTCGAGACGGCGGACCGCTGGGCCACCGAGGCCGGACTCGTGCGCGAGGTCGCCGAGGAGCGCGCGATGCTGTGGTACGGACACGAGATCCGCCTCTACCGACGCCCGGCGGAGGTTGCGCCGTGAGCGCGCGGGATCACGGCGTGCGCGCGTCGATCACGGCCGCCGCACTCGCGGCGCTCGCGCTCGTGCTGCCCTCGGCGGCGCTGATCCTCGGCGGCAACAACAGCGGGCGCGCGGCCTTCGACTCGACCGCGTATCACGAGCGGTTCATCCGCGCGCTGGCGGAGTCGTTCCCTGCATTCGACCTGACGAATCCGCTCACGGCGACGACGCCGGGGTATCACATCGTCGTCGCGACGCTCGCGCAGCTTGGCGCCGACTCGACGACCGCGATGCGGCTGGTGAGCATGCTGATCGGCGCGGCGTTCGTGGGCTGCGTGGCGGCGTGGCTGGCGCGGCGCGTCGGTGCGGCGCTGGGCGTGGTCTTCACGCTGCCGCTCGTGGCCTCGATCTATGTGCTTGGCTCGGCGGCGTGGTTGCTGCCCGACAATCTCGCGTGGTTGCTCGTGGTGTCGATCCTCTTCCTCGCGCTCGGAGAGCCGGCGCGGGCCAGGCGGCTCGCGCTCGCGTCGGTGCTGCTGGTGTTGCTCGTCTGCGTGCGGCAGATCCACATCTGGGCGGCCGCGACGGTCTGGCTCGGCGGCTGGATGCTGGTCGTCGGCGGTGCGCGTCCCGCGCGCGGGCTCGTCGACCGGACCTACCGCACGCTGCCGTGGGTGCTCGCCACCGTGCCCGCGTTCGGCGCGCTCGTGATGTTCGTGCGTCACTGGGGCGGTCTCACGCCGCCGCGGTTCCAGAACGAGCTTCAGGGCGTGAATCCCGCGACGCCGGCGTTCATCCTGCTGCAGGTGGCGGTGATCTCGGCGGCGTTCTTCCCGTGGCTGGCCGGGCCCGTGCAGCGTGCATGGCGGCAGCAGCGGGGCGCTTTGCTCGTGGCGGCGCTGCTCGGCGCGGTCGCGGCGTTGATTCCTGCGACCACCGCGGATCTGCACGCGGGCCGCTTCTCCGGCTGGTGGGGTGTGATCGAGCGCGCCCCCGTCATCGGCGGTCGGACGAGCCTTCTCGTGCTGCTGTGCGCGCCGATCGGCGCGATCGTGCTCGCCTCGGCGCTGCTCGGGCTGCACGCACGCGCGCGCGCGGTGCTCGGCGTGTCCTTCCTCGCGTTCGTCGCGGCGCTCACGGCCAACTACTACTGCTGGCAGCGCTACCACGAGCCGTTCCTCCTGGTGCTGGTGCCGATGCTGTGCGTGCTGCAGCAGCAGGGGGCGCCGCGCGCGACGGGGTGGCGGATGCTGGCGCCGCTCGCATTCGCGGCCATGTTGGCGGTGATCTCGGCGCGCGGGTTCCGCGGCGATCCGGTGCCGCCCGATGCGTTGCCCGCGCCGGAGCACGTCGCGCCCGAGGATCCGTTCGTCGCACGGCGCTGAACGATTTGTCGATTTCGTGGCGTGCGCTGTATTTCAGTGGCGCCGACGCGCTCTCCTCATTTGCAGGCCGTTTCGCGACGTGTGTCTCGGCCTGCATGGAGCGTTATGAGCCCGCCGCGCCCCGCGGCGCTGGTTCCTTGCGCCCTCGCCCCGGGATTTCGTAGGTTCCAGTTGTGCCGAACTTTCCGAACTTTCCGTTGTCTCCTAGATTCACTTTGCATGGCGTCTGGTTGATGCCATGTTCAGCCTGAAGCTCTGGCGCTCCCCCGCGCCGGTGTTGTGTTTGTGTTGTTGAGTTGGCCATCCTCACCCCCCCGAGGCTGGTCAAAAGTCGTCCCCGCGAGCGTGGCCTGGTCGTCCTTCGCCACGCTCGAAAACACCATTCGAGGTTTGTATGCGCGTTTCTCACTTGATTGCGAGCGCAGCAGCGCTGTCTGCTGCCGGTATGGCATTCGCCCAAGTGGCCGTTCTCCACAACGGCACTCCCGTCACCATGAAGATCCCGCAGGAGACCTTCTCGATCGAAGGCCCGATGTGGGATCTCGACATTCCGAACCGCACGGTGATCGCGACCGGCTTCCGCGTCACGATCCCGGCGTCGCTGAACGGCGTCGAGTTCGTGATGGGCAACACCCAGGTCGTCAACAACGAAGAGGTCAGCCTCGGCGGCATCACCTCCGCGACCTTCGACCGCCTCGGCGACGTGAACGCTGCGACGCGCGACCGCATCTTCGAGACCGCCGGCGACGCCGGTCCGATCCGCCTCGGTCCCGCCCGATCGCTGTTCAGCACCTCGGAGGCGCGCGGCGTCTCGGTGTCCGGTCTCGACCGCGACCCGCAGATCGAGAAGGCGATGGAGGACAACTACTTCTTCCTCGCCCGCAACGCGTTCCTCCAGTATTCGCCGGGCATCCTGCCCGCGAACTTCCTGGGTCTCATCGGCATCCGCAACGAGGTCGGTGGTTTCCCGGCGAACAACAACCAGCTGCCGCCGCGCCGCTTCTGGCGCTATCCGTCGTCGGGTGGCGCGACCTTCATCGCGCAGGGCTCGGTGTACGTCGATGCCGCCGGCAACGAGTACAACGTCCCCGACTTCCCGATCAAGGGCTCGCTCGCGCACGTCATTCTGGCCGAGAACGTGTGCATCGGCAACATGAAGGGCGCTGCGATCGGCAACTACAACACGCCGGACTCGTTCGTGATCGGCGACACGCTGATCATGATGAACCAGGATCCGCGCATGCCGCTCGACATCATCGGCATCGCCGGATCACCGGTCAGCCGCGAGTACTTCACCACGCAGATTCCTGCGGGCACCTTCGTCGCGGCCGTCGGCCACATGATCGGCGAGCACGTGATGTTCGCGGAGGTCATCGATGTCTCGGCGACCGCGTTCGACCCGGCGGTCGGCGCGTGGACCTCGGTCATCGACCGCACCTGGGGCTTCCGTCCTGGTCGTGGCCTGAGCTTCCGCGGGTCGGTTGTCCCGGCCAGCACCACGCTGCTCTCCGCCCAGTACGGTTCGAACGGCGTCTTCACCGCGCAGGAGATCTCGCTCGAGTCTCTGCTCGTCGTCGATCCGCTGCTCGATGAGGGGCGCTTCGACGTCCGCGATCTCGCTGGCGCAGATCCGGTCGCCACCCGCCAGATCAAGTTCATCATCCGCGATGCGGCCACGAAGGCCGTGATCCGCGAGGTGGTCTACAACTGGGCGGACATCCTCGGCCTCTGAGCCGAAGGCAGCCGCACGGGAGCCTTGATCCCGTAACTCGACAAGCCCGCAGGCGGGCCGTCCCCGGACGGCCCGCCTGTTCATTTGCAGCCGCGATGCAACGACATTCTTGACGAAATCTCGTCATCGTCCTTGCCTGCGACGACTTGTGCGGCATGTTCCGATTGTCTCGGGTGGCGTCTCCAGCATTGCTGGCAGTTTCAACCGCCCAAGACCGCGAGGTCCGACGGAGTCGTCCATCGTCCCTCCAACTTGATTCCGGGTCCGTTCGCGATCGGCGAAGTCGTCCTCAGCCGAGAGTGGATGGTGATTTGAGGCATTTCGATGCAGTTCATTCGTTTTGTTGCCGGGGCTGCAGCGCTTTCCGCTGCCGCCGTCGCGTGCGCGCAGTCGGCCGTCCTGCATGACGGCACCGTGCTCATCCAGAAGGTTCCGCTCGAGGTCTTCGGCACCGAAGGTCCGATGTGGGACATCGACGTCGAGAAGCGCCAGGTGCGCGTGACGGGTCGCGTCGTGACGATGCCGGCCATGCTGAACGGCTCCGAGTTCGCGATCGAAGGCACCGATGTCGTCGGTCTGGACGGGCACTCGCTCGGGCCGATCACCGCGGCGAACTTCGACCGTCTCGCCGATGTCCGCGCGGCGGTCAAGGACGTCGTTCCCGACACCGCGTGCCCCGACTGCGGCATCCTGCGCTTCGGCCCGATCCGCTCGCTGTTCAGCACCACCGAGGCCCGCACGGGTGCGCTCGTCGATGGTGAGGATGAGCTCGACCGCGTTCCCGAGATCCAGCGCATGATCGAGGACAACTTCTTCTTCCTCGCGCGCAACATCTACGTGAACCACGCCTCCACGCTCGGTGTCGATTGGCTCGGCCGCATCGGCATCCGCGATCAGAACGGCGCGTATCCGACCAATGCGAACCAGCTGCCCAACCGCCGCTACTGGAAGTACCCCGGCACCGCGGGCGGCACGCTGAAGTCGGCAGGAACCATCTACGTCGATGCGCAGGGCAACGAGTACATGATTCCCGATCTCGAGGCAGTCATTGAACTTTCCGAGAACGTCGTGCTCGGCCCGGTCCGCAGCGTGTCCATCGGCAACTTCAACACCCCCGACAGCTTCGTCGTCGGTGATGTCGTGGTCATGATGAACCAGGATCCGCGCTTCGGCTCCCACATCATGGGTATTGCCGGCGCGAACCTCAGCCGCGAGTTCTTCTTCGCCAACCTCCCGGTCGGCACGGAGATCGCGGTCGTCGGCCACATGGTCGGCGAGCACCTCCAGATGGCGCAGGAGATCGAGGTCGGCATCTACGACCCGTCGCTCGGCGTGTCCATCTCCGCCGCCGTCGGCAACGGCCAGCGCTTCCGCATCGATGTGGCCGACGGCGACATCGCGTGGCGCGGCAGCGCGATGCCGGCCGAAGATCTCACGCTCTCGGCGCGCATCGGCACCAGCGAGTTCCCTGCGGATGCCGTGCCCGATGGCGTCATCGCGGGCCTGGTGCACTACGGCGTCGACGTCCAGGGCATCGACCTGATCGGCGTGACCGAGGTTGTCATGATCGCCCGCGACGCGAAGGGCAACATCGTCAAGGAGCAGGCGTTCGACATCACGCCGTTCATCCAGTGAGCCGGTCCCGGCTTCGCTGACCACCATGTTCGAATCCGCGCGGGCCGCCGAAAGGCGGCCCGCGCGCGTTTTGCCGATCGCCTATCATCCGCGCCCTATGTCGAAGGCCATCATCAAGACCGTCAAGGGTGACATGCACGTCGAGTTCTATGACAAGGACGCGCCGAACACCGTCGCCAACTTCCGCAAGCTCGCGGGCCAGGGCTTCTACAACGGCCTGACCTTCCACCGCGTGATCCCCGACTTCGTGATCCAGGGCGGATGCCCGAACGGCACCGGCACCGGCGGCCCGGGCTGGAAGATCAAGTGCGAGGTCAGCGGCGGCAACCAGCACCACGACCGCGGCGTCCTCTCGATGGCGCACGCCGGACGCGACACCGGTGGCTCGCAGTTCTTCGTGTGCCACTCGCGCAAGAACACCGCGCACCTCGACCGCAACCACACCTGCTTCGGCAAGGTCGTGCAGGGTCTCGAGGTGATCGACGCGATCAAGGCCGGCGACCGGATCACCGAAGTCGTGCTCGAGGACTGATCGGCGCCACCGCATGGCGCAACTCGGCCGATTCAACACCCTCACCGTCACGCGCGAGACGCTCAACGGCTTCTACCTCGACGGAGGCGAGCTGGGCGAGCTGCTGCTGCCGCGGCGCTACATCCCCGAGGGGTTGCAGATCGGCGGATCGATCGAGGTGTTCGTCTACCGTGACTCCGAGGATCGCCTGGTCGCCACCACCGAGCGGCCGCGCGCGTGCGTGGGCGAGTTCGCGTGCATGCACGTGAAGGACATCCACGAGCGCGCGGGTGCGTTCCTCGACTGGGGCCTCGGCAAGGACCTGCTGCTGCCGTACCGGGAGCAGAAGCCGAAGGTCAAGATGGGCGAGAACGTGGTGGTCGCGGTCATCCTCGACCCGGACACCAACCGCATCATCGCCACGACCTTCCTCAGGAAGCACCTGAGCAGCGAGTTTCCGCGCTATCCCGACGGTGCGCCGGTCGACCTGCTCGTGTGCGCCGAGACCGACCTCGGCTACAACGCGATCGTGGACGGCAAGTTCCGCGGGCTGCTCTACCGCACGAACCTCGCGGGTCCGCTCAAGATCGGCGCGCGCATGAACGGCTTCGTCAAGACCGTGCGCGAGGACGGCAAGATCGACCTCAGCCTCGACGCCGCGGGCTACGCGCGGGTGGCGCCGCTGTCGGACGAGATCCTCGCGGAGCTCGAGCGCGTCGGCGGCCGGCTGAACTTCGACGACTCGACCGACCCGGAGGCGATCCGCGCGCGGTTCGGCGTGAGCAAGAAGGCCTTCAAGCAGGCGCTCGGCGCGCTCTTCCGCGCGCGGCGGATCGTGTTCCTGAACCCCGGGATCCAGCTCGTCGAGCCGACCGGGCGCGGGGGACGGCGATGACGGAGCGCGCGGGGGGCGAGGGGGGCGAGGGCGATGCCGTTCGCACGGGTGATGGCGCCGACGGCCGCGTGGTTGCGGCGGCCACCGGTGGAGCGTCCTCGACGGCCTCGCGTCGGGTGCAGCGCGCCGAGGAGAACCTCGAGCACTGGCGCGCGCAGGCCGCGCAGGTGGAGCGCGAACGGCGGGGCATGGTCTGGGTGCTGCGCATCGGACTGCCGCTGGCCGGGCTGGTGGCGCTGCTCGTCCACGGCTGGATCGGCGTCGGCGTCGGCGCCATGAGCCTGCTGACCTATGTCATGGGGATCTACATGACCACGGTGCGCCGCGGCGAGTTCGCCCACCATGTGCGCGACGCCGAGGCGGAACTCGCTGCCGCGCGACGGCTATCCTGAGCGGCCCGACGCGCCCCGCGGCGCGTCCCCATCACTCCGGAGCCGCCATGGTCGAGATCACCGCACGCTACGAAGGTCAACTCCGCTGCCACGCCACCCACGGTCCGTCGGGGGCGGGCGTGCTCACCGATGCGCCCGTCGACAACCACGGCAAGGGTGAGGCGTTCTCGCCCACCGATCTGGTGGCCACCGCGCTGCCGACCTGCATGATGACCATCATGGGCATCTACGCCGAGCGCCACGGGATCAGCCTCGCCGGCATGACCGCGCGCACCGAGAAGGAGATGACGAAGACCCCGCCGCGCCGCATCGCCAGCCTGCGGACGGTCATCACCGTGCCGATCGCCGCCGACCACCCGCAGCGGGAGGCGCTCGAGAACGCGGCGCACACCTGCCCGGTGCACAAGAGCCTGCATCCCGACATCGACGCGCCGATCGAGTTCGTCTATCGCGGGTGACGCGGAGGCGCTCAGCCGCGGATCGCGCCCCATTTGCCGCTTCGCGGGCTGTTTCGCTTGATCGGCCGAGGTCGTGCGGTAGGGTCTCGGGGATGCGCCCTTCCCGCCGCCCCGTCGTCGCCACCGCATGCCTCGCGCTTCCGCTGCTCCTGCAGGTCGACCCGCGGGCGGCGCAGGCCGGGGGAGTGACGGTCGAGTTCGCCGGCACCATCGCGCCCGCCGTGACGCAGCGCGTGACCGCGGCGGGTGTGATCGCGGGTGACTTCCAGTTCAACTCCATCACCACGGCGATGCGCTTCGTGCCCGGCGTGGGGCGGGTGCCGCTGCCCGTCCCCGCGGGCACCACGCAGAGCATCGCCACCGGCATCAACGAGGCGGGCGTGATCGTCGGGCGCTACAGCGCCGGCGCGGGCACCTTCGGCGCGATCTGGAGCGTGGGCGACCAGCTCACCACGCTGCCCTCGCCGCCGGGAACGTGGTCGTACAGCACGCCGTCGAACATCAGCGAGACCGGCGTGGTCTGCGGGTTCGCGACGCTCGCGCAGGTCGGCGTCGACCCCGAGCAGGCCTGGCGCTGGACTCCTGCGACCGCCAAGCAGCAGGGGGGCTACGAGATGCTCCCGCGGCTCGGCGGCGTGGTCGCCGTGTGCCGCGACATCAACTCGGCGGGTCAGGTCATCGGCCACGGCAGTCTCGCGAACGGGCTCTTCCGCGCGTGCATCTGGGGCGCCGACGGAACGCCGGCGCTGCTGCCGCTTCCGAGCGGTGCCACGCAGTCCTATGGCTACGCGATCAACGAGTCGGGCGCCGCGTGCGGCACCACGCCGGGCAACGAGATCCCCTGGGTCTGGACGCCGACGCAGGGCACGCGCGTCCTGCCCGACTTCGGCTTCAAGGCCGCGGCCTACGACATCAACGCGAGCGGCTGGATCCTCGGCTGGGCCGACAAGGCGCCGTTCGAGACCGTGCCCGTGGTGTGGGATCCGCAGGGAAACCTGCACGACATCTCCGCGCTCACCGACCCGACGCGCTTCTACCACCTCGGCGACTTCGCGGTGCCGATCGCGATCAGCGACGCCAACCTCATCGTCGTGCGCGGCTACGACTTCACGGTGAGCGGCGATCCGCTGGTGCTCATGTTCCGCGTGCTCGGGCCGTCGGCGTGTCCGACCGACCTTGGCGGCGACGGCGTCACCGGTCCGCAGGACCTGGCGCAGCTGCTGTCGGCCTGGGGCGGCGCCGGAACGGCGGGCGAGGATCTCGACGGCAACGGCGTGGTCGGCGCGCAGGACATCGCGGTGATGCTGTCGGCGTGGGGCGTGTGTCCCTGAAGTGTGGCCCCGCATCGTCGCGCGCCGCGGGCCGGCGACGGCTTCGGCCCGGATCCGACATACTGCCGCCATGAGGCGACGCGCGTTCATCCTGTTCCCCGTGGTCGCGGTGCTCGCGATGCTCGCGGCCTCGGCGGCGCTGCGTGACGATGCGGGCGCGTTCTTCAAGGGCGCGCGCATCCCGCGCCTCACGATCGAACTCGCGCCCGAGGCGGTGGAGAAGCTCCGCGCGGAGCCGCGCACCTACGCGCCGTGCATCGTGCGCGAGGGTGAGCGCGTGGTCGCCGCGAAGGCAGGCGTGAAGCTCAAGGGCGCGGCGGGGAGCTTCCGCGAGTTCGACGACCGTCCGGCCTTCACCGTCGACATCGACAGGTTCGGCGACGCCGAGCCGTGGCACGGGCTCGCGAAGTTCCATCTCAACAACTCGGTGCAGGACGAGTCGCTGCTGAGCGAGTGGATCTCCTCCGAGATCCTCCGCAGCGCCGGCCAGCCCGCGACGCGCGTCCAGCACGCGCGCGTGGTGGTGAACGGGCGCGACCTCGGCCTCTATGTGCTGAAGGAGTCGTTCGACCGCGACTTCCTGGAGCGGAACTTCAAGAACCCGCGCGGCAACCTCTACGACGGCGGCTTCTGCCAGGATGTCGACGGCGAGCTCGAGCTCGACGAGCGCGCGAAGCCGGCGGAGCCGAAGAAAGGCGCCGCGGAGCCCGCGCCCGCGCCGGTCGAGCGCGCGGACCTCCGCGCCATCGCCGAGGCCTGCGCCGAGCCCGACATGAAGCAGCGCTGGTCGCGGCTCGAGAAACTCGTCGACATCGAGGATTTCGTGCGCTTCATGGCGCTCGAGGCGATGCTCGGCCACTGGGACGGCTACTGCTTCAACGCCAACAACTACCGGCTCTACTTCGAGCCCGGCCGCAAGGCGCGCTTCCTGCCGCATGGGATGGACCAGTGCTTCCAGGATCCCGGCATGTCGGTGCTCGATGCGCCGCATGCGCTGGTGGCGCGGTCGGTGATGAAGAACCCCGCGTGGCGCACGCTCTATCGCCGCCAGGTCGTGCGGCTGCTCGACGAGTTCGACGCCGCGCGGCTGGCGAAGCGCGTCGAGCCGGTGAGGCGCCGCATCCAGGAGGCGCTGCGCGAGGTCGGCGAGGAACCCGCGCGCGTCCAGGCCGAGCGGGCGGCGGAGTTCATGCAGCGGGTCGCAGACCGCGAGCGCAGCCTGCGCGAGCAGGCGGGCGCGCCGGAGCCGAAGCCGCTGGTGTTCAAGAAGGGCGTGGCGGTCGTCGTCCAGGGCTGGCACCCGATGTCCGAGGTCGAGGATGCCGTGCTCGAGGAGACCGACATCGGCGGCGCCGCGTGGTACCGCGTGGCCTGCGGCGAGAGCCGGCGCTGCATCGCGGGCTGGCGCCGCAGCGTGCTGCTCGCCAAGGGACGCTACCGCTTCGAGGCGCAGCTTCGGCTCGAGGGCGTCGAGCGGCTGCCGGACGACGGCTCCGAGCCGCCCGGCGTCGGCGGCGGCATCCGCGTCGGCGCATCGCGGCGCACGGAGGACGGCCTCGGCGGTGGCGAGCGCACGGTCGCGTTCGAGTTCGAGGTGGGCGAGGAGATCGCGGATGTCGAGCTCGTGGTCGAGCTTCGCGCCTCGCGGGGGTCGGCGGCGTTCCGCGTGGATTCGCTGCGGCTCACGCGGGAGTGACGTGTGCGTGGTGTGGTCGGGCCGGCGTCGCGTGATCGGATCGGCGTCGCGTGGTCGGATCGGCGTCGCGTGGTCGGATCGGCGTCGCGTGGTCGGATCGGCGTCGCGTGGTCGGATCGGCGTTGCGTGGTCGGATCGGCGTCGCCAGGAGCACGCGGCGTGCGGGCGCGCCGCTGGTCGACGGGTCAGGCGTTGCCGGGACCGTTGCCGTTGCCGTTCGTGTGGCCGTTGCCGTTCGTGTGGCCGTTGGTTTGGCCGCTGCCCTCGCCGCGGCGCGTCGACTTCGCCTCGCGGAGCGTCACATCGGGGAAGTGGTAGAGCAGCACGTTGGTGCGGCGGCCCGACCGCGAGACGCGGCCTTCCTGGATGACCTCGCGGATGCGCGTGAACAGACCGTTGAGTTCCCGCCGGCGATCGTCGTCGAGCCAGGTCAGTTCGGCGATCAGGCGGTGCGGTGCGTCGAAGCCGGACGGGTTGGGCACGCCCTCGGTGGTCTGCCCGTAGCGCCGCAGCCGCGCCGAGGCGTCGTGCAGCACCAGCGCGCCCATGTCGGCGAAGTTCGAATTGCCGTTGCCGGTCGAAGGATTCACCGGCGCGACCGACAGCGCGGGCCCGCGGGCGTAGATGCGCGAGCGCTTCCCGGTCTCGGCGGGTTCGCGCATGACGAGGAACCCCGCGTTCACCAGCGCGTCGAGGTGCGGGTAGAGCGACTGCGCGGTACGCCCGCTGAGTTCGGCGAGCTCGTTCACGGTCGCCTCGCCCAGCCCGTCGAGCAACGCCAGGAGCTGGATGCGGTGTGGTGACGAGACAGCAAGCCACTGCTGTGGCGTCCAACCGTGGCCCGGAGACGGTTCAGACGAGGTCGTTGACATGGGACGAGCGGGAAGGTTAGCGGGGTATCGGGCTTCCCACAATGTCTCCAGCGACACGGGGCGCCTGATTCCCGCGGCTTTTGAAAGAGGTTCGATTCTGAACGTGCGGCGCGCGCGCGGTACCCTTCGCCGCCGCCATGACCGACTACCTCGCCATCAATCGCGCGAACTGGGACAGCCGCGTGCCGGTGCATCTCACCGGCTACGAGCTCGCGCGATTCCGCGCCGATCCCGCGTTCATGTCGGGCGTCGTGCGTTTCGACCTGCCGCGGCTCGGCGATGTGCGCGGGCAGCGCGGCGTGCACCTGCAGTGCCACATCGGCACCGACACGATCTCGCTCGCGCGCCTCGGGGCCACGATGAGCGGGCTCGACCTCTCGCCCGCGTCGATCGCCGCCGCGCGCGCGCTCGCCGCCGAGCTCGGTCACGGCATCGAGTTCGTCGAGCGCGACGTCTACGGCGCGGTCGAGGCGCTCGGCGCCGGGCGGTTCGACTTCGTCTACACCGGGATCGGCGCCCTCTGCTGGCTTCCCGATGTGCGGCGCTGGGCGCGGGTCGTCGCGCAGCTGCTCCGGCCGGGTGGCCGGCTGTTCATCCGCGACGGTCATCCGTTCCTGCACACGCTGTCCGATCCGCGCCCCGACGGCGTGCTCGCCGTGCAGTTCCCGTACTTCGAGACCGAGGGGACGCACTACCGCGAGGAGCGGACCTACGAAGGCGACGGCGCGCCCGTCGGGTCGCCCGAGATGGTCTTCTTCAACCACGGCATCGCGGAGATGCTGGACGCGGTCCGCGCCGCGGGACTCGAGCTGCAGGGCTTCGAGGAGCACGAGTCGGTGCCGTGGAACCCGCTCGGCGAGGCGTGCGAGCGGTTCGGCGAGCTCGGCGAGTGGCGCATGCGGCCCGGGATGCCGCGCATCCCGATGAGCTTCACCCTGCAGGCGCGCCGGCCTGGCTGAGCGCGGCGACGCGCGTCGATCGCGGAAACTTGCGGATGGAACTCTCGCTCCAGGCGGCCAGACTGCTGCCTCTGGAAACGGCGTCGCGCGGTCGATCCGCGCGGCATCCACGTGAGCAACCCATGAAAGCGAGCACTGCCCATGCGTCTGATGTCCACCCGTCCTTCGTCGTCTATGTGGTCCGCCGCAACGGTGATCTGCGGGTTCCTCGTCCTGTCGAGCTTCAGCGGGTGCCAGTCGAGTCCGCCGGTGCAGCCCGAGCCGTCAAGCCCCGGCGCGGTCGCCGCAAGTGAGCGGTTCTTCCCGACGGGCGAGTTCACCACCAGCGCGATCCTGCTGCGCCAGTACAGCCCGAGCGAGGTCCGCGTGGGCCAGGAGTACGAGGGCTCGATCGATGTGAAGAACCTCACCGACGTCGACCTGCAGAATGTCGCGGTGAATCTCGACAACCTCTCGAACGTCGAGTTCCTCAGCGCGATTCCCGAGTGGACGCGCAAGAACGGCGAGGTCACCTGGATCCTGCCCGTGCTGCCGGCGTCGGGAACGCAGGTGATCCGCTTCCGCGCGAAGGCGAACGCCGCCGGCTGGGCGTCGAACTGCCTGAGCGTGACCTACGCGAACAAGCTGTGCGCGACCACCAGCGTCGTCGAGCCCGCGCTCCAGCTGTCGAAGTCGGCGACGCCCGAGGTCTGCGGCACCTGCTCGGAGGTCCTGCTCACCTACGCGGTGCGCAACTCGGGTACGGGCACCGCAGACAACGTGATGATCAAGGACGAACTGCCCGAGGGCATGGCGCTGCGCGACGGCCGCACGACGGTCGAGCTCAAGGTCGGCAACCTCTCGGCGGGCATCGAGAAGATCTTCAACGTGACCGCCACGGCGAAGCGGCAGGGGACCTTCGCGTCGTCGGCGTACGCGCGCAGCGACTCGGGCCTGACGGCGCGGTCGGAGAGCGCGAGCACGACGGTGCAGCAGCCCGCGCTGGCGTTCAGCTGCGATGCGAACAACCGCGTGTTCCTCGGGCGCGACCTCGACTATCGCATCACCGTGCGCAACATCGGCGACTGCGAGGCGACGGGCGTCGTGATCAAGGCGCCGGTCCCGAGCGGATCGACCTTCCTCTCGGCCGATGCGACGGGCCGGCTCGAGAACGGCGGCGTCGTGTGGCGCATGGACAGCCTGCCCGCGGGCCGCGCGGCGACGGTGACGATGGCGATCCGCCCGTCGGCCGTCGGCATGGCGCGGACGACCGCCACCGCGTCGGCGAGCTGCGTGCCGCCGGCGAGCACCGAGTGCGCGACCGAGATCGCGGGCATCCCGGCGATCCTGCTCGAGGTGGTCGACACGGTCGATCCCGTCGAGGTCGGCAGCGACACGACCTTCGTGGTGACCGCGACCAACCAGGGCTCGAGCCCCGATTCGAACGTGAAGGTGGTCGCCACGCTGCCGCCGTCGATGGAGTTCGTGTCGGGGTCGGGCGCGACCACGGTGACCTCCGCAGGACACGTGGTCACGATGTCTGCGGTCTCGTCGCTCGCGCCGGGCGCCCGGGCGGAGTGGCGCATCGTGGTGAAGGCGAAGTCGGCGCAGGACGCGCGCAGCCGCTGGGAGATGACCAGCGACCAGTTCCGCGTGCCGATCATCGAGACCGAGTCGAGCAACCTCTACGAGTGAGCCGTCGGTCTCTGCGAGTGAACCGTGGGCGGGGCCGGCGCGCGGGGTGACGCGCCGGCCCCGCGCGCAGGAGCGTGGCGGGGCCCAGCGGATGCGTCGCTCCGCGCGGCAACCCGGGGATTCCCCAGGGCATTCTCGGTCTGGCGCGGATTCGGCGGTTCGCGGCTTGGATCGGGCGGGGCGTGCGGTAGTCTCCGTGGATGCCGAGTTCCGGAGTCCCGCGCCGCCCGTCCTTCGCCGCCACCGCCCGTGTTGCCGCTCGCTCCGTTGCGCTCGTCGCCGCGGCATGCCTTGCGGGCGTCGGAGCCGAGGCACAGGCCCAGGCTCCGATCGTGCGGCCCCACGCCGACGAGGTGATCTACCAGATCATGCCCATCGCCTGGCGCGACTCGAACCTCGACGCCACCGGCGCGGTTCAGACCCGTTTCGGCGACTTCGGCGGGCTCGCGTCCACCGAGAGCCTCGACTACCTGCAGTACCTCGGCGTCACGATGGTCTACCTGCAGCCGA
>JBMOGJ010000038.1:0-26235 GCA_049318425.1 Phycisphaerales bacterium
AGAACTCGAACGACACGGTGACGGTGACGACCTCGTCGAGGTTCACGCGCGCGAGGTCCATGTGGATCACGTCGTCGCCCATGAAGCCGAACTGCAGGTCCTTGACCAGGCAGGTCTCGGCGCCCTTGCCCTCGATGTCGAGGTTGATGACGTGGAGGCCCTTCTTGAGGGCGTTGATGGTGATCTTCTCGTCGACGTGGACGGCGAGCGGCTCGCTGCCGTGCCCGTAGATGACCGCCGGGAGGCGGCCCGCCGCGCGGAGGCGCTTCGAGTAGCGGCTGCCGACGCGGTCGCGCGTGGACGCCTGGATCGTTGGGACTTCCTTGGCCATTGCTTGTACTCCGATGCTGAAAAGGGTTGAAACGAACTCTTTGAAACGTGCCCTTGGCGATGTGCTCGCCTAGCGCTTTGCGCCGCCGGCGTGCCGGAAGAGCGCGGAAATGGACTGGTCGTGGTGGATGCGGTGGATCGCCTCGCCGAGCAGCGTCGCGACGCTGAGGACCTCGAGCTTCGACTCGAGCGGCTTGGTGCGCGCCCCGCAGGGGATGGTGTCGGCGACGACGACCTTCGAGATCGGGCTCTCCATGAGCCGCTGCATCGCGAGGCCGACGAGCACCGGGTGGGTGCACGCCGCGATGACGTTGGTGGCGCCGCGCTCGACGACGAGCTTCGCCGCCTCGCACACGGTGCCCGCGGTCGAGATCATGTCGTCGAACATCAGCACCGTGCGTCCCTCGACGTCGCCGATGAGGTTCTTGACGACGACCTTCGAGCCCGACTGGCGGCGCTTGTCGATGATCGCGAGGTCGCACTGGAGGACGTTCGCGAACATGTTGGCGACCTTGACGTTGCCGACGTCGGGCGACACGACCACGATCTCGCCGAGCTGCGGGCGGATCCGGAGGAAGTGCTCGGCGAGCACGGGCGACGCGCTCACGTGGTCGACGGGGATGTCGAAGAAGCCCTGGATCTGCGCGGCGTGCAGGTCCATGCAGAGCACGCGGTCGACGCCGGCGGCGACGATGAGGTTCGCGACCAGCTTGGCGGTGATCGGCACGCGGCCCTCGTCCTTGCGGTCCTGGCGGGCGTAGCCGAAGTAGGGGATGACCGCCGTGATGCGCTTGGCGCTCGCGCGCCGCAGGCAGTCGATGTAGACGAGCAGCTCCATCAGGTTGTCGTTGACGGGCTCGCAGGTCGAGAGCACGACGTAGACGTCGCGGCCGCGCACGTCCTCGTCGACCTTGACCATGGTCTCGCCGTCGGGGAAGCGGGTGACGGTGCCGAGCCCGATCGGGAGGTCGAGGTGGGTGCAGATGCCCTGGGCGAGCTCGCGCGCGCTGGTGCCGCCGAAGACCTTGAGGTGGTTGCGGTCGTTGGAGCTCATCGCGCGCCCCCGGCGGCATGCCTGCGGCGCAGGATCGAGTCGACCTCGGCGAGCTGCGCGGGGTCGTTCACCGAGAGGACGTCCTCGGGCGGGACCGCGTCGACCGCGCTTACGGTGCGGCCGTCGTTGCGGAGGAGCTCGAACACGTCGGTGAGGTAGTACTCGCCGCTGGCGTTCTTGTTGCCGACGCGCGCGAGCGCGCTGAACAGGTCGTCGGTGCGGAAGCAGTAGTAGCTCGGGTTGATCTCGCGGATCGCGCGCTCGGCCTCGGTGGCGTCCTTCTGCTCGACGATGCGGGCGAGCTTGCCGGCGGCGTCGCGCACGATGCGGCCGTAGCCCTTCGGGTCGGCGATCAGGCTGGTGGCGAGCGTGGCGGCGGCCTGGTCGCGGCGGTGGAGGTCGAGCAGGGTGGCGAGCGTCTCGGGGCGGATGAGCGGTCCGTCGCCGCAGAGGACGAACGCGTCGGTGCCGGAGGCACCCGCCTCGAGGTTCGGCTTCGCCATCATCACGGCGTGGCCGGTGCCGAGCTGCTTCTCCTGCAGCGCGAACTCGACCTGGCCCGCGAGCTCCTTCACGCCCGCGAAGTAGTCGCGCACGAGGTCGGCGCCGTGGCCGATGACGAGCACCACCTTGGTCGCGCCAGCCGCGCGCGCGGCGTCGACGACCCAGTGCACCATCGGGCGCCCCATCACGGGGTGCATGACCTTCGGGAGGTCCGACTGCATGCGGGTGCCCTTGCCGGCGGCGAGGATGACGGCGACGAGGCCGCGGTCGGAGCGGGGGCCGCGGTCGGAATGGTTCGTGTGGTTCGTCATCTCGGCACTTTCGCGCCGCGACGGGGGCTGGCTGACGGATCAACGGGTGCGGCGGATCGGAACTGGCCCGCTTGGATTCGAACCAAGACTAAATGGACCAAAACCACTTGTGCTACCTTTACACCACGGGCCAAACGGGTTGGCCAAGGCAGTTCGATCTGCTCGGATGGGCGCTGATTCGTAGGCTTGCTTCGGCGCGGACGCTTCGGAAACATGCGCCGGTCTTGCCGGCGCGAGGGGACTCTCGACGATGCACGCGCCACCGTGGTGCGTGCCCGCGGGAGGTCCAGCAGCGTGCGCTGCGCGAAGCCTGTCCGCGGCCAATCCTCCAAGGCTGGGGCACCGGCGAGGCCGCATTGGTGCTCCATGCGAGGCCTGCGCGTAGCGTCAGTCCTCGACGGCCCATCTGGGGAGGGTCGCGCAATGTAGCGAAGGTGGCGGTGGGGATCAATCGGTCGACGTGTGCCCGCGGTCGACGTGTGCCTGCGGTTCTCGGAACCCGCTGCTCCCAGACGCCGCTGCGCCCCCGCGCCGCCGCTCCCTGAAGGCACGGCGATCGGGTCCGGGACCGCCGCGACGCCGTGTTAGTCTTGCCGCATGACCCACTCCGCGCCCGCGACGCTGCAGCTCGCCTCGATCGATCCCGCCACCGGCGAGGTGGTCGGGACGGTCCCCGTGACGCCGGTCGAGTCGATCCCGCGGCTCGTGTTCCAGGCGCGCGAGGCGCAGCGGGGGTGGGGGGCGCTGACCCACGCGCAGCGCGCCGATGTCCTGAGGCCCGCCGCGGCGCGGCTCAAGGCCGAGGCGCGCCGGCTCGGCGAACTCGCGTCGCGCGAGATGGGCAAGCCGCTGCCCGAGGCGGTCGGCGAGGCGAACTACTGCGCCGACGACTTCGCGGCAGAACTCGACGGGATCGTGGCCGCGCTCGCCGACATCACCCGCGAGGACGCACGGGTCGCCAGCATCCTCCGCCACGCGCCGCTCGGCGTGTGCGCGGCGATCACGCCGTGGAACTTCCCGATCCTGATGCCGCACCAGTCGGTGCTTCCCGCGCTGGTCGCGGGCAACGCGGTGCTCCTCAAGCCGAGCGAGGAGACCACGCTGGTGGCGCTCGAGTACGCGCGGATCCTGAACGAATTCCTGCCGGCGGGGGTGCTCACGCCCGTCTTCGGCGACGGGGTGCAGGGGCGGGCGCTGGTGCTCGCCGATGTGAACCTGATCGTGTTCACGGGCTCGCGGGAGACGGGCAAGCGCATCCTCGGCGACGCGGGTCCGGGCCTGAAGCGCGTGATCCTCGAGCTCGGCGGCAAGGACCCGCTGGTGGTGCTCGACGACGCCGACCTCGACCAGGCCGCCGCGTTCGCGGTGCGCAACAGCTTCCGCAACGCCGGGCAGGTGTGCGTGAGCACCGAGCGCATCTACGTCGACGCGCGGATTCGCGAGGATTTCCTGCGGAAAATGGTGGAGCGGACGGGCGCGCTGCGCCAGGGCGACCCGCGCGGCGAGGGCGTGAACGTCGGTCCGATGGTGAACGCGCGCCAGAAGGCGAAGGTGGTCGCGCAGATCGACCAGGCGATCGCGGCGGGAGCCACCGTGCTCGCCGGCGGCGAGCCGCGCGAGGGCAACTTCGTGGCCCCGACGATCCTCGCGGATGTCGACCACACGATGGAGATCATGCGCGAGGAGACCTTCGGCCCCGTGGCCTGCGTGCAGACCTTCGCCTCGATCGACGAGGCGGTGCGGCTCGCCAATGACACGCCGTTCGGCCTCGGCGCCGCGGTGTTCGGCCGCGACGTCGCGCGCGCGGGCGAGGTCGCCGAGCGCATCCACGCGGGCATGGTCGGCATCAACCAGGGATGCGGCGGCGCCGACGGATGTCCGTGGGTCGGCGTCAAGGAGTCGGGCTACGGATTCCACTCGGGCCCGGAAGGGCACCGGCAGTTCGCGCAGGTGCGCGTGATCTCGCGCCTCAAGAGCGCGCAAACCACCTGACGGAAGGTCCGGCGGACCGACGGGACGGAACCGCACCGTGTACTACCACATCGGCATCGCGCATCGCTTCGACCCCGAGTCGGTCCTGCACGCCTACCTCAACGGGTTCTTCCCGATGGGCGAGGAGGACGGGACGATCCATTGGATCGTGAGCGATCCGCGGTTCGTCCTGCCGATCGGCGGCCTGCATGTCCCGAAGTCGCTGGCGAGGCTCGACCGGCGGCGGCCGTTCGAGTTCCGGGTCGACACCGAGTTCCGGCGGGTGATGGAGCTGTGCGCGGTCGGTCGGCCGGACGAGAACCCGGCCTGGATCCTGCCGCGGATGATCGATGTCTACACCGAGCTCCACCGGGAGGGCTTCGCCCACTCGGTCGAGGCGTGGCTCGGAGGGGTGCTGGTCGGCGGGCTGTACGGGGTCAGCATCGGCGGGGCGTTCTTCGGCGAGAGCATGTTCAGCCGCCGGGAACTGGGCGGGGCGAACGCGTCGAAGCTGTGCCTGCTCGAGTTGCAAAGGATTCTGGTGGCAGGTGGTTACGTGCTGCTCGACAGCCAGGAGGCCAACGAGCACATGGCCCAATTCGGGGGCGAGAACATTGAGTTCGAGGAGTACCGCGACCGGCTCGCCGCGGCGGTCGACACGCCCGCGGAGTGGGTGCGATCGCAATAAGTTCGGCGCTCGCGCGGCGCTGGCGGGGTTTTTCCCTCGATCAGAATCTGGGAATTTCGGCCGAAGCGATTTGCACTCGGTGGAATCGGGAGCATCTTCGGACACGGAGAGCAGGAATTGGGCGGGGCTCGCGGTCTATCCGCGGGGCACCGTCGGTTCCTGTTTGTGCTTTTGGCCCGTCCGGCCGAGGCCCCACCAGGACACCGAAGTCAGGAATCGATCGGGTCGCCTTCCCTCGGCCCTCGCTCGATGTCGGTTCGTTCCATTCGGAGTTCCCTCGGCCTGTCGCCGAGTTCAAGTGTCCCCGCTCGCGCGTCGTCTGCGAGCATCCCTTCCGGAGAGTCTCATGAAGAAGTTCCTCGTTCCCTCCCTCGTTGCGGCCGCTGCGGTCGCTTCCACCTCGTCGGCCGCCATCATCGTCTTCACGAACGAGTTCGTGTGGGACAGCTACGCGACCGCCAATGACGCCCCGCAGGTCACCGAGACCTTCGAGTCGTACAACGGCTTCTACGCCAGCCCGCTCACCGGCTCGATCGGTGGCGTGGACTGGACGGCGAACGCCACCGGCGGTCTGTTCGTCGGCGCGGTCGGCTCGAGCCAGGCCCTCTCGACCAACAACCCGACCCCGATGACGATCTCGTTCTCGGGTGCGTCGTCGGTCATCGGCGTCGCCGGCAACATCTACGGCACCGACATCAACTTCAACGTCGTGCCGAGCATCGTGCAGCTCTCGCTGCAGGACGGCACCTCGTACATCGGCTTCATCGATTCGGCGACCGCGTTCGTCGGCTTCTACTCGACCGGCGCCGCGATCACCTCGATCACGATCTCGGCCCAGCCGCTCCCGGGTGGCTCGAACAACGTCTACGCGACGTTCGACAACATGACCTTCGCCATCCCGGCCCCCGGCGCGATCGCGCTGCTCGGCCTCGCTGGCCTCGCTGGTCGTCGTCGCCGCTGAGCGATCGTCGAGCTCTCCGCGCGTTGCCCCGCGCGACACAAGTGAACTCCCACCGAGCCCCGTCTTTCGACGGGGCTTTGTGGCTTTTTTCGCGTGGCGTTCGGAGCCTGACCAGGCCGGCGATGCATCGCCGCCGCGCGCGCTTCGTATGTCATTCTGCAAAGTTTGAAACTCGACAATTGCGCGTGGTTCGACTTGCATCGGCGTGGAGTCGGAGCATGTTCAGTGTCGGAGCGAGGTTGATGGGATCGTGCCATGGCGCGATCTGGTCCCGGTTTTCCCACGAAGACGGTCCGGATGGTTCGGCAAACCGCATGTCCAGCGGTGCCGATGCTGAGCGTGCATGGCGCGGTGTCCTGTGTGACGTCCCTTGTCGCTGTTCCCGCCCAGTAGTCCTCGTTCCCGTTGGAGTCCCAAAATGTTGAAGAATGCGATGGCCGCCGTTGTTGTTTCGGCTGCACTGTCCTCGTCGGCCTCGGCCGCGATCCTGATCTTCACGGATTCGTTCCTGTTCGACATCCAGACCGCGTCGCTGACGCGCTCGTCGGAGAACTTCAACGCGTACAGCGGCTCCTACGCCAGTCCGCTCACCGGCAGCGCCGGCGCGGTGAACTGGTCGGCCACTGCTTCGGCGGGCCTCAACGTCGTGGGCGGTCAGCTCTCGGCTGGTAGCCCCGGCCCGATGACGATCGCGTTCTCGGGTGCCGACGTGTACGGCGTCTCGGGCAACTTCTTCGGCACCGATGGCGCGTCGACGGTCGTCCCGAGCCTCGTGCTCGTGTCGCTCAACGACGGCACCAGCTACCTGAACCTGATCGACACCTCGACGGTGTTCGTCGGCTTCGTGTCGACCGGCGCCGCGATCTCGAGCATCTCGGTCTCGGCCCAGCCGCTGCCCGGTGGCGCGACCTCGGTGTACCCGACCGTCGACAACCTCGGCTTCGCCTACGTGCCGGCCCCGGGCGCGATCGCGCTCCTCGGCCTCGCTGGCCTCGCCGCCTCGCGCCGTCGCCGCTGAGCGGCCGCGCGCGGCAGTACGGATTCCAACGACACGAGACCCCGCCACTCGGCGGGGTCTTGTGGCGTTTTGCTGCATGAGTGCCCGCAGACGGAGTCAGCGGAACGAATGACGTCAGGCCTGCAGTCGCGGCATCACCCGCTCCGCAGATTCCGGCTGCGCCTGCATCTGCGGGCACTCACGGACCGCGGCAGGCGTCGTACCCACCAGAGGGAGCAGCCGCAGCTGCGACCGCTCGATCCACGGGAGCAGCCGCAGCTGCGACCGCTCAAACGTTAAACAGGAAGTGCGTGATATCGCCGTCCTGCATCACGTACTGCTTGCCTTCGGCGCGCAGCTTGCCGGCCTCGCGGATCGCCTTCTCGCTGTGGAACTGCTCCAGGTCGGCAAGGGTGAAGATCTCGGCGCGGATGAAGCCGCGCTCGAAGTCGGTGTGGATGACGCCGGCCGCCTGCGGGGCGGTGAAGCCCTTCTGGATCGTCCAGGCGCGGACTTCCTTCTCGCCCGCCGTGAAGTAGCTCTGCAGGCCGAGGAGGTCGTAGGTGCCGCGGATGACCGTGGCGAGCGCCGGCTCCTTCATGCCCATCGAGTCGAGCATCTCGCGGCGGTCGGCCTCGGGGAGCTCGGCGAGCTCGCTCTCGATCTTGGCGCAGACGACGACGACATTGCCGCCGGTCGCCTTGGCGTGGGCGCGGACGCGCGCGACCAGCTCGCCCTCGTTGCCGATCTGCCCCTCGTCGACGTTCGCGACGTACAGGGTGGGCTTGGCGGTGATCATGCCCAGCGTGCGAAGGAGCTTGAGCTCGTCGCCCTCGAGGGTGAGCGAGCGGATCGGCTCGCCGGCGTTGAGGGCGGCGTAGCACTTCTCGAGGACGGCCACGCGCAGGATGGCCTCCTTGTCGCCGGACTTCGCGGTGCGGCGCGACTTGTCGAGCGAGCCCTCGACCACCTGGAGGTCGGCGAGCAGGAGCTCTGTCTCGATGGTGCCGATGTCGCGCAGGGGGTCGACGGTGCCGTCGACGTGGGTGATGTCGTTGTCCACGAAGCAGCGCACGACGTGCAGGACGGCGTCGACCTCGCGGATGTGGCTCAGGAACTTGTTGCCGAGGCCCTCGCCCGTCGAGGCGCCCTTGACGATGCCGGCGATGTCGACCAGTCGCACGGCCGCGGGGATGACCTTCTGGGTCTTGATGTGCTTCTGGATGCGCTGCAGGCGGTCGTCGGGCACGTTCACCACGCCGACATTCGGCTCGATGGTGCAGAACGGGTAGTTGGCCGCCTCGATCCCCGCCGCCGTGAGGGCGTTGAAGAGGGTGCTCTTGCCGACGTTGGGGAGACCGACGATGCCTGCTTCCATGACTGTGTGACCTCGAGACTGGACTGCTGCGAAGGGGTGGGATGGTAGCGGAAGCGGGGGGTGCTTGATCCGCGCTGGTTGTGCGCTCGGAGGCCCGAGCGTATGCCTGAGGTGCCTGCGTGCTGTTGCACGTGGAAGCGGCTTCAAGTTCAGGGGTTGTGTCGACGCGCATCGTCCGTCCCGCAACCGCGGGATGCGGTCTACCATGCGCGCCCTATGCGCCGAGTCTCGCTTCGTGTTGGTTCCCTGGCCTCGATGGCCGCGGTCGCCTTTGTTTCGCCCGGTGTGGTGGCGCTGGCCGGCGCCCTCGCCGCCGCGCTCCCGCTCGCGGCGCCCGCGGTCGCGGTCGCGCAGTCCGAGGACGGCGCGGCGGGTGGTAGCGGCGGTGCTCCGAAGGGTCCGCCGCCGTCGCCGGTCAAGGTCGCCGAGGTGACGCGCGAGGAGCTGGCGCCGCGGAAGCGCGTGTTCGGCGAGCTCCGCGCGGCGCGGCGGGCGACGATCGCGGCCGAGGAGGGCGGCATCGTGCGCGAGGTGCTCGTGCGCGAGGGCCAGCGGGCCGAGGCGGGGGCGGTGCTGGTGCGGATGGACGACACGCGCCTCACGCTGCAGCTGGCGGCGAACACCGCGGCGCTGGCGGCGGCGAAGGCGACGGTCGGCGAGCGCGAGGCGACCATCGCCCGCGAGGAGCGCACCATCGACCTCCTCAAGCGCGCGGCGGCGGAGGGCGGGACCAACCCGCGCGAGATGTCGGACGCCGAGAGCGACCTCGCGGTGGCGCGGGCGCAGGCCGAGCAGGCGCGCGCCGCGGTGACGGTGATCGAGCAGCAGGGGGCGCTCCTCGAGCGGCGGATCGCCGACCTCGCGGTGAAGGCGCCGTACGCGGGCGTGGTGACCATGCGGCACGCCGATGTGGGCGCGTGGATCGCCGATGGCGGCGCGGTGGTCGACTTCGTCGGCACGGGCGAGCTGGAGGCGTGGTTCGATGTGCCGCAGGAGCTCCTCAAGTCGGCGCGGCAGCTGGTGGCCGACTCCGCGTCGTCGACGACGCGGGCGCTGCCGATCGAGATCGAGACCGCGGGCGGCGACGAGCTGCCGGCGACGCGGATCCGCGTGATCCCGTCGATCGATCCGCGGTCGCGCACCTTCGTGACGATCCTGACCGTGATCGACCGCGACGGCGTGCTCGCGCCGGGGCTCGCGCTGACGGCGTATGTCCCCGCGGGCGCGGTGGCGCCGCGGCTGGTGGTGCCGAAGGACGCGATCCTGCGCGGCGATGCGGGGCCGTATGTCTTCGCGGTGCGCGGCGGCATGGCGATGCCGGTCAACGTGCGGGTCGCGTTCCCGATCGGTGACCGCGTGGCGCTCGAGGCGGGCGCTGCGCTCGAGCCGGGCGTGCAGGTCGTGGTCGAGGGCAACGAGCGACTGATGCCGATGTCGCCGGTGGCGCCGATCGCCGCCGGTGGCGTGGGCGCCGTCGGCGCGGGCGCCGCAGGCACGGCTGGCGGCACCGCCGCCGGATCGGAAGGCGCCAAGTGAAGATCGTCGAAGGATCGATCCGCCAGCCGGTGACGGTGCTGGTCGGCGTGGTGCTCGTGCTGCTGGGCGCGCTGGTCGCGGTGCGGCAGGTGCCGGTGCAGCTGACGCCCGACGTCGACGACACCATCGTGAGCATCTCGACCATCTGGCCGGGCGCGTCGCCGGAGGAGGTCGAGCAGTCGATCGTCGAGAAGCAGGAGGAAAAGCTGCAGGGCGTCGCGGGCGTGCGCTCGATGACGAGCAGCTCGCAGCAGGGGTCGGCGCGCGTGCGCATGGAGTTCGCGGCGGGCACCGACAAGGACGCGGCGATCCGCGAGGTGAGCGACCGGCTGCGGCAGGTGCCGGAGTATCCGTTCGGCGTCGACCAGCCGGTGGTCGAGGCGAGCGACCCCGAGAACAAGGACTACATCGCCTGGATCGTGCTCTCGGCCGGCGAGGCGCGCGGGCCGGGCGGCGCGCCGTTCGACATCCGCACGCTGCAGGACTTCGCGATCGACCGGGTGAAGCCGCAGATCGAGCGCGTGCAGGGCGTGGCCGAGGTGAATGTCCTCGGTGGGCGCGAGAAGGTGCTCCAGGTGCGCATCGAGCCGGCGGCGCTCGCGGCGCGCGGCGTGACCATGTCGCAGCTCGCGGCGGCGCTGCGGGCGGCGAACCAGAATGCGCCCGCGGGCTCGCTCGCCGAGTCGAAGCGCGACATCGTGCTGCGGTCGGTGGGGCAGTTCGAGTCGCCGGCCGATGTGGAGCGGGTCGCGATCGCGCAGGGCGCGGGCGGGCCGATCCTGGTGGGCGACGTCGCCGAGGTGGTCGAGACCTGGAAGGAGGCGGAGAGCTTCGTCCGCTCGCAGGGCATTCCCGTGCTCGCGATCAACGTGCAGAAGGAGGTCGGCACCAACGTGATCGAGGTCATGGAGGGCGTCAAGGCGGCGCTCGCCGAGCTCGGCGCGGAGGGCGGCATCCTCGACAGCGAGTCGCGCGAGCTCGGGATCTCGGAGCCGCTCACGGTGCAGCTGGTGTACGACCAGACCGTCTACATCGACGACGCGCTCAACCTCGTGCTCGACAACATCTGGCAGGGCGGCCTGCTCGCGGTGCTCACGCTCGTGGTGTTCCTGCGCTCGTGGCGCAGCATCGTGATCGTGGCGACGAGCGTGCCGCTGGCGGTGGTCGCGACCGTGATCGTGATGCTCGCGATGGGCCGGACGATCAACGTGGTGAGCCTCGCGGGCCTCGCGTTCGCGATCGGCACGCTGATCGACAACTCGATCGTCGTGCTCGAGAACGTGGTGCGCCACATGGAGATGGGCAAGGACGCGAGCCGCGCGGCGCTCGCGGGCACGCAGGAGGTCGCGGGCGCGATCCTCGGCTCGACCCTGGCGACCTGCGTGGTGTTCCTGCCGATCTTCCTGATCGGCGACGAGGTGGGGCAGCTCTTCCGCGACATCTCGCTGGCGATCCTGATCTCGAACCTGCTGTCGATGGTGGTGTCGATCACGGTGACGCCGTGCGCGTGCGCGTTCCTGCTGAAGGCGCCGAAGGCGAAGGCCGCGGCAGCGCGTGCGACCGCGAAGCCCGGCCTCGGCGAGCGCTTCGCGACCGCGACGGCGCGCTGGGTCTTCCGCATGTCGCGGCGCAGGCTCGCGAGCGTGGCGTTCGTGCTGGCGATGATGGGCGCGTCGTTCGCGGGCAGCCTGTTCCTGATGCCGCCGGCCGACTACCTGCCGCGCGGCAACCGCAACCTCGTCTTCGGGCTCATCCTTCCGCCGCCGGGCACCTCGAACGCGCAGCAGGAGGACATCGCGCGGCGCGTCGAGGCGAGCGTCGCGCCGTACTGGGAGCGCACCATGCCGGCGCGCGGCGCGCCCGGGCGCGAGGAGGCCGAGCGGGCGCTGCCGACGGTGCCCGTCACGCCGTGGATGACCTTCAAGTATGGCGCCGAGGTGCAGCCCGCGCCGCTCGAGAACTACTTCGTGGTCGGCTTCTCGGGGACGATGTTCCACGGCGGCATCGCGAGCGAGAACGCGCGCGCGAGCTACAACGAGCACCTCCTCGGCTACGCGACGCGCGCCGAGGTGCTGCCGGGCACGATGGCGTTCGCGTTCCAGGTGCCGCTGTTCCGCACGAGCGGTTCGTCGGGCAGTGCGGTCGCGGTCGACCTGCGCGGCGATGACCTCGACCGCGTGAAGGCGGCGGCGGGCGCGATGATGGGGCGGTTCATGGGCAAGTTCGGCCCGATGAGCGTGCAGCCCGATCCCGCGAACTTCGCGACGCCGGGCGTCGAGGTGCGGGTGCGGCCCGACCAGCGGCGGCTCTCCGACGCGGGGCTCTCGTCGCAGGACCTCACGCTCTCGGTCGCGGCGGCCGGCGACGGCGCGCTGATCGACGAGTACAAGGCGGGCGGCGACTCGATCGACCTCGTCATCATCGACCGCGAGAGCGCGGAGGCCGCGGCCATGCAGCGCTCGAGCGACGTCGACCAGGTGGCGGACGTGCCGGTCGCGCTGCCGAGCGGGCGGCTCTCGACGGTCGGCCAGCTGGCGGCGGTCGAGCGCGGCGCGGCGCCGACGCAGATCAACCACGTCGACCGGCAGCGGTCGGTGCGGCTGCAGATCACGCCGCCGCCGACGATGGCGCTCGAGGAGGCGGTCGCCGCGATCGGCGCCGAGCTCGACGGCGCGCGCAAGGACGGATCGATCCCGCCGGGCGTGACCACCGAGGTCGCGGGCACCGCGAGCGCGCTCGCCGACGTGCGCGCCGAGCTCGTGGGCGACGGCACGACGGTCGGGTTCGTGACCAGCACCGTGTTCCTGGCGCTGCTCGTGTGCTACCTCGTCATGGCGGTGCTCTTCCAGAGCTTCCGGCTGCCGTTCGTGATCATGTTCAGCGTGCCGCTCGCGGCGGTGGGCGGGTTCGCGGCGCTGTTCATCGTGTTCATCGTGAGCCTGACGAGCCCGACGCTGCCGATGCAGTCGCTCGACGTGCTCACCATGCTCGGCTTCGTGATCCTGATCGGCGTGGTGGTGAACAACGCGATCCTGCTCGTCCACCAGACGCTCAACTTCCAGCGCGGCACCGCCGACGAGACGCCGTCCGACGCGGCGTTCCGCGGCCTGCCCGATGCGCCCGAGGTGCGCGAGGGCGGCAAGCTGCCGCTCAAGGCTGCGATCGCCGAGAGCGTGCGGACGCGCGTGCGGCCGATCCTGATGAGCGCGCTGACGAGCATCGCGGGCCTGTTGCCGCTGATCTTCGCGCCCGGCGCGGGCAGCGAGCTCTACCGCGGCCTCGGCGCCGTGATGGGCGGCGGACTGCTGGTGTCGACGGTGTTCACCATCGTCGTGGTGCCGCTGGTGATGGCGCTGCTGGTGCCGGAGCGGCCGGTGGAGTGAGGCGGACGGCCGGAGGGCACGACCGAGTGCCGCGGGCTGGCCGAGTGCCGCGGGCCGGCCGGACGCATCCTGCGCGCCCGGCTCACTTCGCGTGCGCCACCAGCATCGAGTAGGGCGGCAGCGTCGCGCGGCCGCGCGCGGTCGTGATCGTGTCGGTGCCGGCGCGGGTCGCGTCGGCCACGATCGACCAGTCGCCCGGCGGGAGGTCGAGCGTGAGCGGCTCGGGCTCGTCGTTGTAGGCGACCAGGATGCGCGGCCAGGCGTCGCCCGAGACGGTGCCGTCGAGCGTGAACGCGACCGTGCGGCCGGTGCCGAGGAACGCGAGCGCGCGGCGGACGTCGGCGTCGTCGGCCATGCGGAACGCCGGGTGCGCGCGGCGCAACTTGATGAGCCCCGCGGTGAAGTCGAAGACGTCGCGGTACTCGGCCTTGCGCGCCCAGCCGAAGTCGTTGATGTCGTCGCCGGCGTTGTAGGAGTTGTGGTTGCCCTGCTTGGTGCGCGCGAACTCGCAGCCGCCGTGGATGAAGGGGACGCCCTGGCTGGTGAGTACGATGCCGAGCGCGAGCTTCTGCATCATGCGGCGCGTCGCGTCGCTGGCGGCGGGCTGGGTCTTCGCGATCTTGTCCCAGAGCACGAGGTTGTCGTGGGCGCTCGCGTAGTTGACCGTCTCGGTGGGCTCGCGGGTGAAGTCGTCGATCGCGCCCGCGACGCCGCGGCGGATGGCGCCGTCGTCGCCGCCGGGCCCGGTCGCGAATCCGACCGCGGTGCCGTCGAGGTCGCCGCGGATCGCGTTGCGGAGGTGGTCGTTGAACACCGCGATCGGCAGGCCCTTCTGCGCGCCCTTGCCGAAGTGGGTGGGGCCGCCGCCGGTCCACGGCTCGCCGTAGAGCGTCGCGTCGGGGCGGATCGACTTCACGCGCTCGCAGATCGCGCGGACGGTCTCGGGGCGGTGCGTGCCGAGGAGGTCGAAGCGGAAGCCGTCGACGCGGTAGGCGCGCAGCCAGTGCTCGAGGCTGTCGGCGATGTAGCGGCGCGCCATCGGACGCTCGTCGGCGAAGCCGTTGCCGGTGCCGGAGTCGTTGGTGAGGCGCCCCGCGGGCGTGGTGCGGAAGAAGTAGTAGGGCGCGGGCGCGCCGAAGGGTGAGTTCAGACTGGCGTCGGAGGTGTGGTTGTAGACCACGTCGAGCAGGACGCGCACGCCCGCCGCGTGCAGCGCGGTGATCGCGGCGCGGAGATCGCGGATCGCGGCGAACGGATCGCGCGGATCGCTCGCGTAGTTCGACTCGGGCACGTTGAAGAGCGTGGTCCAGTAGCCCCAGTTGTACTCGTCGACCTTCGCGGTGAAGTCGTGCACCGGCAGCAGGTGGACGGCGGTCACGCCGAGCTCGTGCAGGTGCGCGGTGTTGCGCGCGAGGCCGAGGTAGGTGCCGCGCTCGGCGCTTGGCGTCGGCTCGTGGCGCTTCGAGAAGTCGCGCACGTGGATCTCGTAGATGATCTCGTCGGTCTGCCGCGCGACGGTGGGCGCGGGCGTCTCGCGGAAGCCCGGCGGCTCGAGGCGCGCGAGGTCGGCGACGACGGTGCGGGCGCTGTCGGCGGTGGCGGCGAAGCCCCACATGTCGGGCACCTCGCGGGCCGCGCCGTAGTTGGTGAAGCGGTAGCGGTAGGCGGCGCCGTGGAGGTCGCCGGGCACGGTCGTGCTCCACGCGCCGCGCGCGCCGCGGGTGAGGGCGATGGTGCGGGTCGGCGTCGCGGCGTCGCGCGGTTCGTAGAGGAGGAGTTCGACGGTGTCGGAGACGGGCGACCAGGTGCGGAAGGTGGTGGACTCGGGGGTGCAGAGGGCGCCGAAGCGCTCGTCGCCCGTGGAGAGGGCGTCGGGGGTGAAGGCGTCGGACTCGAGGACGCCGCGGGCGTAGACGGGCACGGTCGCGAGTCCCGGGAGCAGCGTCGGGTCGAAGCGGAGCTCGAGCTGGGCGATGTCGTCGGCGGGCACGTCGCGGGCGAGCGTGATGCGGGCGACCTTGGCGGAACTCTTGTCGGCGGAGATGTCCTTGATGCCGTGCGCGCGCGTGGGATCACGGCGGTCGAGGACGCGGACGGCCTTCTCCTCGCGGCGCTCGAGCGGGCGCGAGAGTGCGAGCGTGATGGTGCGGGCGTCGTCGAGGAACGCGCCCTCGACGCGGAGGCTGAGGTCGATCCGCGACGGGTCGTCGGTGAACGCGCCTTCGCCGGAGGTGACCCAGATCTCGGTCACGCCGCCGCGCTTCAGGGCGACGAAGCGGTCCTGGTCGAAGTCCTTCTCCTCCCAGTTGCCGCGGCGAATGAGGAATCCGGCGCGCTCGGGGGTGCGTGCGAAGGGCACGATGGCGGTGCGGCCGAAGGCGTCGTCGCGGTCGAAGCCGAACGCGGCGCCCTCGCCGGCCTCGGGCCAGCACCAGAGGTTCCAGCCGGCGTAGTCCTTGGCCGGCCGGTGGTAGTGGACGACGAGCAGCGACTCGGCGGGCGCGCCGCCGGCGGTGAAGTCGCGCGGCGCGAGGGTGCGGGCGAGGCGGGGGAAGTCGTCGGCGCGCGACGCGTTGGTGGCGAGAAGCGGCAGCAGCGCGGCCAGGAAGGCGAGGACGGCGCGAATTCGCAGCATGGAGCGAGTGTACAGGTTGGCATCGGCGGTTCGAGCGTTACTCTTCGCGCATGTCCGATGCGCATGCACGATTCGGGAAGCGGCCGGCGGCCCTCGCGCCGCAGACGCTGGCGGAGGTCGCGAAGCAGGCGGGTGTCGTGGCGGCCTGCGATGCCGCGGCGGCGGGACCGCAGTGGGGCGCGATGCACAAGCTGCTGCTCAAGGCGAAGGTCGACCCGGGTGCGATCATGAAGCTGGTCGCGAACCGCGATGTCGCGGGGCTCGGCGACCTGGTGCGGTGGCTGCACGGCGAGGAGGTCGCGGCTCCGGCGGTCGCGGCGGCGGCGGCGCCCGAGGTGCCGGCGGTCGATCCCGAGGTGATGCGCGCGGCGATGAAGGTCTTCCGCAAGCGGCTGCGGTACGCGCGGCTCGACGCGGAGTCGCGGCTCGGCGTGGGACCGATGTCGAGCGGCAAGCGGAGCGAGATCGATGCGATCGAGGCGCCGCGCGAGTACCCGATGGGGGTGTGGCGCGCGCTGGTCGCGGCGGGACGCCTGCGCGCCGAGGGCGGCGGGTTCTTCGCGCTCGCGGTGGACGATCTGGGCGACGACTGAGGGACCGACGCGGCCGACGCGGCCTCGGAGCGCCTGCCCCCGGTCATGCCTGCCCCGCACCCGTGCCCGCCCCCGCGTGCGTACCTGCCAACTACCGCGGAGTACCCGCCACTGAACGGTACTTGGCGGGTACCGACGACGAGACTCGCAAGTCCCTCCGAGAGCGGCGGTCGCGCATGGGGACACTCAGTGACCGGCGGCGACCGTGCAGTACCCGCCAGTACGCGGTCGTCGGCGGGTACGTCGGGGGTGGGGGTCAGGTGCCGGCGGCGCTGAGCGCGATGGTTACGCCTGGCGCGTTGACCGTGGGATCAACCCCCGCCGCGCGCGTCGACTTCCGCAACAGCTCCACCGCGCGCCGGATGTCGGCCGCGACCGGCGCCGTGAACGACATCGGCTTCTCCGTCATCGGGTGGCGGATCCCGAGCGTCGTCGCGTGCAGCGCCTGGCGCGCGAGCAGCATCGCGTCGCCCTCGCCGCCGAGCATCCGCTCGGTCGTGTGCCTGCCGCCGTACATGTCGTCGCCCACGATCGGCAGCCCGAGGTACGACAGGTGCACCCGGATCTGGTGCGTCCGTCCCGTCTTCAGCTCGAGCTCGACGAGCGCGTACTTCTCCCCGCCCGGCGCCACGTAGCGCTCGCGCACGCGCGCGATGGTGAGCGACGGCTTGCCCGTCTCGTCGAAGCGCACCGCGTACTTCTCCTTGATCGACGGGTGCTTCCCGAGCGGGAGGTCGATCGTCTCGACGTCCTTCTCCGGGCTTCCGTGCACGAGCGCGAGGTAGCGCTTGTCCGTCCGCCGCATCTCGAACTGCTTGCCGAGGCGCCAGTGCGCGGTGTCGTTCTTCGCGCTCACGATCGCGCCCGAGGTGTGCTTGTCGAGGCGGTGCACGACGCCGGGCCGCGCGAACTCCTCGCCGACCTTCGAGAGCTCGCCGCCCGACACATGCTTGAACCGCCACGCGAGCGCGTTGACGAGCGTGCCCGACTTGTGGCTGCGCGCGGGGTGCACGATGAGCCCGGCGGGCTTGTTGACCACGATGATCGCGTCGTCCTCGTAGATCACGTCGAGCGGGATGTCCTCCGGCTGGATCGCGCCCGAGGGCGGCGGGGGCAGCGCGGCGACGATGCGGTCGCCCTTGCGGAGCTTGGTCGAGCTCTTCGGGACGCGTCCGTTGACGGTGATCGCCTCCTCGTCGATGAGCCGCTGGATCTGCGTGCGCGAGAGGAAGGGGACGCGGTCGACCATGTAGCGGTCGAGGCGCTTGTCGAGGTCCTTGAGGAGCTCGAACTCGACGGTCACGGGCGACTCGTCGTCCTTCGCCGAGTTCTCCTCGTAGATGGCGAAGAGGGCGTCGCGGTCGACGGCCCCGCCCGCGCCAAGGAGCGCCTCGGTGCGGCCGATGCGGTCTTCAGGTGTCTCGGACATCTCGGGGCCGATCAGCCGCCGGTCGACGGCGCGGCAGCGGGGTCGGCGGGCTTCTGCTCGCCCTGCTTCTGCTGCTCGTTGATCAGGCTGTTGAAGAGGTCGTCGCCGCTGCCGGTGGCCGCGGGGGTGACGGGCGCCGTCGCGGGCGGCGTCGGGAGGTCGGCGTTGCGGGGCAGCGTGATCGGGGTCGCGAGGGCGACGAGGCCCTCGATGCGCGCCTTCGCGAGCTTGGCGATGGGGGCCCAGTTCTCGCCGGCGGTCGATTCGGCGTCGGCGAGGAACTTGCGGGAGGCCTCGATGTCGCCGCGGCTCTCGGCGATCGCGGCGCGTCCGAAGAGCGACTGGAGCACGACGAGCGCGGCGTTCGCGCGCGAGCCGCCGGCGGCCTTGGTGGCGAGGTCGGCGGCGTTGCGGTAGTCCTCGTCGGCGGCGTCCTGGGCGATCTTGCGACCGGCCTCGTCGAGGACGACGGCGGGGGTGGTGCCCTGGGCGGGCGTCACGACGCCGCTCTGGATCTGGCGGAGGCGGAGGTCGCCGGCGCTGAGGAGCGCCATCATGGCGACCTGCGGGACGTCGGCGTGGTCCTTGGCGACCTGCTCGAGCGCCTCGGGCAGGGTGGCGTTCATCATGTCCGACCACGCGGTGGCGGTCTTCTCGACGTTCTTGCGCTGCCAGTAGTTGAAGCCCAGGAGCGCGCAGGCGGCGATGAGCACCACCAGCAGGTAGTTCATGCCGTTCTTCTTGAGCCAGAACACGAAGTCGTCGTTGATCCGACTCTCGGTGAGATCCTGGGTCTGAACCTGGTTGAGGCGCTTCTTGTCGTTGGCGGGCGAATCCATAGGTGAGGGAATCTATCGACTCCGCGGGTGGCGCGCCCGAGACAAAACGCGCAGAGCGCCGCAAGTCCGCGGTGGCACGGGAGGTGGGATGCGCGAGGGCGCGGGGTCGGCGGGCCCGGCGAGGTGTCGGATCGCGGCCGCGCTGGTGGACGCAGCGTGGATGGCGGGGGGCGCCCGACCGCGGGAGAGGGGGCGCGCGAACCGGTGAAGACGCTCCGAGATTCCGAGAACCTACGCGCGTGGGGGCTCGGCGGGCAGGTTGGTGGGTTCGGCTGGTTCGACTGGTTCGACGGGGAATGCGCGGCTCGCGGGGACGGCGATGCCCCGCGTCGTCTCCATCTCGACCGCGCCGAGGGCGGTCGGCCTCCGAGGGGCGGCGCGCGCGGCAGGCGGAAGCGCACCGAGCTCGCGCAGGTTGCGCTCGAGTTGCCCGAGGCAGGCGGCGCGGAACGCGGGTGCGTTCCACTCGGACGCGATGGTCGGCGCGGTCGCCGCGAGCAAGACGCGGCGGATGCGCACGAGTCGCTTCCAGTCGACGGCGACGTCGTGGTTGACGGCGGCGGCGTGGTCGGCGGGAGGCTGGCGCTCGACGGGCGCGATCGGGTCGTTCGCCTCGTTCGGCTCGCCCGCCGCGTCGCCGGATCCTCGCGCATCGAGCGGCAGCCCGAGCGCGCGTCGCGCCTGCGCCATCGCGCGGACGGGACGCGCGGCGCGCAGCAGATCGGGGCGGGTCCAGAAGAGTCGCTCGAGGTGGACGGCGTCCTCGACCCAGTGGCCGCGGCGCACGTGCGCGAGGTCGGCGAGGATCAGCGGGGCGGAGGGCCACGGGCTGCGCGCGAGCGCGTGGCGCGGGTGGAGTTCGCCGTGGATCCACTCGCGCGGCGCGCGCGCGTTCCAGTGGGCGAGGAGCGTCGGAAGGTCGCGCCTCACCTGGTCGAGGAGCGCGCGCCACGCGCGCGTGTCGGCGGCGTCGGTGCCCATGTTGTTGCCATCGTCATCGCGTGCGACATCGACGATCTCGACGTCGGGCGGGGTCGCGCCGCAAGGCGGTGCCGCGCGCTCCTGCCCCCGCATCGCGTGCGCGAGCCGCGCCGACGCCGCCGCGAGGCGCTCGATGTCGCTCGGGCCGATGTCGTGCATGCACGGGCCGATGCCGCGCAGATTCGAACCATGGGGAAGGCGTTCGAGCGCAATCCACGCGAGGCCATACGGGCCGAGGTGGGTGCCGCTCGCGAGAAGGCGCGCGACCGAGTCGCCGCGCTCGCCGAGGCGGCGGAACCAGTGCAGCTCCGTCGCGCCGGTCGGCAGCTTCACCACGAGTTCCCGCGTCGACAGGCGGACGCGGGCCGCGGGCGCACCGCCGCGCTGCCAGGGTCCGCGGAAGAAGGCGATGTCCTCGGCCGGTTCGCCGATGGCGGACTCAAGCGCGTGCTGCAGGATCGGCCGCAGGTGCTCCGCGAGCGGCGTGTCGGCGGCGGGGTTCGGACACGCGGCGGGGTTCGGACACGCGGCGGGGTTCGGACACGCGGCGGGGTTCGGACACGCGCCGAGCGGCGGCGCGGCGACGGGCGCGTCGGGCGCACCGGCATCGGCGGGTGAATGACGCGGACCATCGGCCATGAGGTGGCGCGGACCGGGCGCAAGCGGGGCGCGCCGCGGTCGTCCGCGGCTGTCGTGGGGAAACTAGGGCAGGCCCGATTCGGGGCAAGTAGGCGTTCGCCCATTCGGCTGGATCCGGCGTGCGTGCGGCGGCGCGTCCGCCGCTCAACCGCGGTTCACGCGCGCGATCAACTCCGCGACGTCGGCCCAGCCATCGCGGTCGTGGTGTCCGACGCGCGCCTTCGCGACGGCGGCGATGCGCGGGTCGGCGTTCTCCATCGCGATGCCGAGGCCGGCGTGGCGCACCATCTCGAGGTCGTTCAGCCCGTCGCCGATGGCGGCGGTCTCGGCGGGATCGACGCCGTACTTCTCGCAGAGCGCCTCGATCGCGGTCCACTTGTTCACGCCGCGGCCAAAGGCCTCGAGCAGGTGGGTCTCGCTGCCGACCGCCTGCTCGGCGGTGAGGGCCGACCAGTGCTGCGCCGCCACGACCTCGCCGAACGCGCGGTCGATCGCCTCGGCGACCGGTCCGAGCACGTAGCCGAGCGCGATGGTGCCGACGCGGACGGTGTGCTGGTCGGCCTGATGGTCCTCGACCCGCGGGATGCGGCGGTACTGGACGGGGAGGTGGTTGAACCACCACTCGGTCGCGGGGTCGAAGGGCTGGTCGCCGACCATCACGTAGTCGACGCCGGCCTCGGTGTGGTCCTGCAGGAGATGCGCGAGGTGCCCGTGCTCGGCGAGGATGCGGGCGACGCCGCGCACGACCTCGGGCGGGAGGCAGCGCCGGATCACCACCGAGCCGTCGCGCGCGTCGTGGATGAGCGCGCCGCCGGCGGTGATCGCGTGGCCCTCGTGGTTGATGTGGTCGAGCACATGGTCGCACTCCGGCAGCGAGCGTCCGGTCGCGGGCACGACCTCGACGCCCGAGTCCTGCAGCCTGCGGATCGCCTCGAGGTTGCGGGCGCTCACCCGTCCCTTGCGGTCGAGGAGCGTGCCGTCGAGGTCGGTGACGAGGAGCTTGATGCGCACGCGCGGGAGCATACGGCTTATCCTGCGCGGGTGATCACGCCGAACGCGCCCTCCGCACCGCCCACGCCGCTGCACGCGGCCGACGGGCCGGTCATGCTCGATGCGTGCGAGGCGGTGCTCAAGGGCGTGCTCGAGTCGCAGGTGCCGGTCGGCGCGGTGGCGGCGCCGCGCTCGGCGCGGTTCGCGGGTTTCGCGCGCGCGGCGCAGGGCGAGGCGGCGCAGAAGCTGCTGGCGCGGCACCAGACCGAGGTGCTCGTCGGAGGCGATGGCGCGCGCGCGGTGGCGCTCGCGCTCGCCGCGGTGCGCGCGGGGCGGAGCGGCGTCGCGGTCGTGCCCGCCGAGGACCTCGTGTTCGCCGTCGAGACGCTGCGCGCGGCGCGTGCGCAGTTCCGCGATCCCGAGCACGGGCTGGCGATCCTGCTCGAGGACGATCCCGAGCGCGAGCCGATGCTGTGCCCGCGCCGGATCGCGATCGACGCGGGACTTCCCGTGGTGGAGCCGCCCGACCTCTCGAGCCTGCGCGATGCGATCGAGCAGGCGCTGCGGCTCTCGCGCGCGGGCGTGGTGCCGGTGGCGGTGATCGTGCACGCCTCGCTGCTCGCGAGCGTGGAGACGATCTTCGCGCACCCGAACCGCGTGGTGAGCAATGTCGACGAGCTGATCCTGCAGCGGCGCATGCGCGCGGGCGCGCGGGTGTCGGCCGACACCGGCGACCTGCTGCGGGTCGCACGGCGGCTCGAGCTCAATCCGACGACGAGCCTTCCGAGCCCGGGCGAGCGCGAGGTCGTGGGCTTCATCGCGATCGGCGTGTGCGAGCGCGCGCTGGCGCATGTCCTCGAGGACCTCGGCCTCGCGGGGCGGGTGCCGGTGCTGCGCCTCGGCATGGTGTCGCCGGTCGACGAGTCGTCGCTGCAGCGCTTCCTCGACCGCGTGCAGCAGGTCGTCGTGCTCGAGCCGCGGCCGGGTTCCGCAGCACCCGGCGTGCTCGCGGCGGCCGAGGTGCTGCGCCGGCGCGGGGTGCGCGTACCCGTCCTCCACTGCCGCGAGCTGCCGCCGGCGCCCGACGGCACGGTGCACGTGATCGGGCCGAACGACGCCTGCAATCCGTCGATCGTGGTGCGCCGCATCATCCACCTGCTGCACGCGGTGCGCCCCTCGCTCGCGGTGGCGACGCGGCTCGAGGTCGCCGACGAGACGCTCGAGGCGATGGCGCTGCCGCCGCGCGACGCCGTGCTCGGGCTCGGCAGCGCGATGCGCGCGGTGCAGCAGCTGCTCATCGAGGTCGACCAGGAGCTGCGCGCGCGTCCCGATCCCGCCGAGGGCGAGGCCGCGGCGCGCACGCTCGCGATCGACGCGCTGCCGCCGCGCAGCGACGCCGCCGGCGTGGTCGCGGTCGAGCTCTACACACGGCGCCGCTTCGTGCGCGAGGGCGCGGAGGCGGTGCGGCAGGCCGCGCGCGATCCCGTCCGCCGGCTGATGATCGTGGTCGACGTGGGCGGCGACGCCGACGACTCCGACCTCGCGCGCCTCGCCGATGCGTCGATCCCGTCGGGCGCGAGCGGGCGGGTGCGCGTGCAGCGTGTCGATGTCAACGACCGCGCGGCGGTGCGCGAGCGCCTGCTCGAGGCGATCGCGGGCGAGTCGGTCGCGGTGATCGTGCTCGCCGATGGTCCGCCCGCGCGCCTCGACGCCGACGCGATCGACCGCGGGTTCCTCGAGCGCGACCGGCTCGGCTACCAGCCGCAGCAGCGCCTGGTGTGGAGCGCCGACATCGCGTGCGAGCTGCGTCCGCCGGCCGTCGCCGGGCTGCTCGACGAGGCCGAGGAGAAGGGCGCCACGCCGATCCAGGGCAACTTCACGCGCGAGGACCTCGGCACCCGCATCGAGGGCGTGCAGTTCCGCGCGATGACGATCTCCGAGCAGGTCGAGGTCGTGCGCACCAAGCCGCCGATCACGGCGTTCTCGCGCGGTTCGGTCGGCCTCGCGCCGCCGCGGCCGATCCACGCGGAGCGGGGGACCTTTCGCGTGCACCTCGCGGGTTTCCGCACGGCGAGCCCGGGCGTGGTCGCGCGCATCCTCGCCGACGCGGGGCGCGCGATGGGCTACCGCGTCGAGCTCCGCGCGAGCGACGAGCCCTGCGGCCGCGGGCGCCGCGCGTGGGCGCAGGTCCTCTTCGTGCGCATGCGGGGCGAGGAGCCGCGCGCGCCGCGCACCGGCGCGGTGCCGTACGGCGAGGCGGACCTCGTGATCGGCATGGACGCGATCGAGACGCTGCGTGCGCTCGGGCCCGATCCCGCGCTCCGCATCGCGTCGGTCGCGCGCACCTCGGTGGTGGCGAACGGCGGGCCGCTCGAGGACCAGTTCAACGACGCCGACCTCGCGCATTGCGCGCTGCTCGAGCACGCCGTCGAGCGCTGCGCGCAGGCGGTCCACTCGGCGGTCGACGACTTCGCCGCGCTCTGCCGCACCAACCTGCTCTCGGAGCGGCTGGTCGACGTCGCGCTGCTCGGCCTCGCGTACCAGCGCGGGCTGGTGCCGGTGTCGCTCGACGCGATCGAGGCCGCGGTGCGCCGCGCCGAGGGCGCGGGCGCGGGCCGCACCGTCGAGGCCTTCAACTTCGGGCGCAGGCTCGCCGCCGGCGCGGTCGCGCGGCGCAGCGCCGAGGAGCGCGAGCCGCTCGAGCGCCTGGTGCGCCGTCTCGCGCTCGAGCTGGTGCGCGAGCGTTTCGGCGGGCGCCGCCGCGCGCAGCGGTTCGCGCTCAGCGCCGCGGGCATGCTCGCCGCGTTCGCGCGCTTCGGCGACGGCGCCGAGGCCGACCGCGCCGCGCGCGCGGTGGTGACGGCGCTCCACCGTTCGATCGTGTGGGGCGGCACGCGCATGATGCGCGTCTACGAGGGGCTGGTCGCGGGGCTGCTGCGCGCCGATCCGTCGGGCGGGCTGGCGCTCATCGCCGCCGAGCCGCTCGCCGACGCGCTGCTCGTGCGCGACATCCTCTACGTCCTCTCGATGTCGACGAGCCTCGAGCAGCGCCGCCGGATCCGCGAGCGCCTCGGCGTGCGCGCGTCGCACGGCGACACGCTGGAGCGGCGGTTCCTGAGCCGGTTCGAGTTCTCGGCGGGATCGCGGCGTTTCCGCCTCGACTTCCGCTCGAGCGACTGGCCGGCCGAGGTGGTGCGCCTGGTGCGGCCGGTCGTGCCGTGGGGACTGCGCGGCGAGGCGCGGCTGCAGGAGATCCGCGCCTACGCGATCTCGCTCGCCGAGCGCGCGGCGCGCGGATTCGAGGCCGATCCCGCGCACTGGGCGATGTGCATGCGGCGGTTCTCGATGCTTGCGTCGGACGGCGGGCTGCGGTCGCTGACCGCGGCGGAGCTGCGCGCGGGCGTCGAGGGGCTGTGAGGCGACTGGGCGGTCTCGCGTTCGTCACGCGCATGCATCACGCGCGTTCATCACGCGCAGTCACGCACTCTCGTGCCGCAGCTGCCCGCACGCCGCCGCGATGTCGCGGCCGCGGCTCGCGCGGATGTGCACGTTCACGTGCTTCGCGCGCAGGGTCTCCTGGAAGCGGCGCACATCCTCGGTGCCGGGGCGCGCGAAGGGCACGCCCTCGACCTCGTTGTAGCGGATGAGGTTCACGTTCGCGCGCATGGTGCGGGCGAGGCGCGCGAGCTCCTCGGCATGCTCGAGCCGGTCGTTCACGCCGCCGAGCAGGATGTACTCGAGGGTGATCTCGCGGCCCGTCTTCACGAACCACTCCTGGCAGGCGTCGAGCAGCTCCTCGATGGTCGAGTACTCGGCCCACGGGATGATCTTGCGGCGGAGCTCATCGAACGGCGCATGCAGCGAGAGCGCGAGCGTCACCGGGATCTCGAAGGAGCACAGCTTGCGGATCGCGGGCGGAAGGCCCACGGTCGAGACCGTGATGCGCCGCGCGCCGATGCCGAGGCCCCACTCGGCGTTGATGGTGCGGATCGCCTGCGTCACGTTCGCGAAGTTCGCGAGCGGCTCGCCCATGCCCATGAAGACGACGTTCGAGACGCGGCCCACGCCCTCGAGGCGGCCGAGGCGCCAGACCTGCTCGACGATGCGGCCCGCCGAGAGGTTGCCGTCGAGCCCGCCGATGCCGGACGCGCAGAAGCGGCAGCCGACCGGGCAGCCGATCTGGCTCGACACGCACGCGGTCTTGCGGTCTTCCGTGGGGATGAGGACGGTCTCGGTCTGGCGGTCGCGGCGCGTGCCGGCGATGCGGAGCGCGCCGTCGGCGGGCGCCTCGCCGGCGTCGGGCCACTCGATGAGGAGCTTCTGCGTGTCGTCGGTCGCGACCTGGTGGCGGATGACCGCACCCTGCAGGCCGACGAAGCGCTCGGTGAGCTTGGCGCGCGCGTCCTTCGAGAGGTCGGACATCTGCGCGAAGTCGACGATGCCCTTCTCGTAGACCCACTTGAGCACCTGTCCGCCGGTGCGGCGGGGGAGCGCCATCGCCTCGCAGGCCGCGGTGAGCGAGCCGAGGTCGTGCTCGAACAGGGATTCACGGGGAAATGCGGAGTCTTCCATGCTCAGTGTCCGGCCTGGCGCGGTGCGCCTTCCGAGGCGCGCAGCGTCACCTGCACGGTGTGGTTCGGGATGTGCTTGCGCGCGAGCCACGCCGAGGTGTCGGCCTCGCGGTCGATGCGGATGCGCCGCGTGTCGGGGTCGAGGCCGCGGCCGCGCATGAGCTCGCGCAGCGTGCCGGGCAGGCCGAACTCGACGCGCTCGTCGTAGACGTCGCGCTGCTCGACCTCGCCGCCGAAGCGCTCGATGAGCGCCTCGATCACGCCGTGCACGAGGTCCTCGGGCACGCTCGCGCCGGAGGTGACGAGCACGCTCTCGACGCCGGCGAACCACGCGGGATCGAGCTCGGCGGCGTCGTCGATCAGGCGCGACGGGGTGCCGTCGTTCATCGCGATCTCGGTGAGGCGCACCGAGTTCGAGCTGTTCTTGCTGCCGACGACGAGCACG
>JBMOGJ010000039.1:0-25760 GCA_049318425.1 Phycisphaerales bacterium
TCCACTCAAGAATCCACTCAAGAATCCACCCAGGCTCCCACGCCAGGTCAGTCCTCTCGCACGGAAATCCACGCATGAAGCGCACCGCAGTCGTCATCGGAGGAGGCCTCGCCGGCCTCGCAGCGGCCACCGAGCTCACCACGCAGATGCGTGGCGAGGCGGAGGTCATCATCGTCGAGAAGAACCGTCATCTCGGCGGCAAGATGAACGTGCTGAGCGAGAAGGGCTTCCACTTCGACATGGGGCCGACGATCATCACCATGCCCGAGGTGGTGCGCGGGATCATCCGCCGCAGCGGCCGCCGGGTCGAGGACTACCTCCAGCTGGTCCGGCTTGATCCGCAGTGGCGCTGCTTCTACGAGGACGGCACCGTGCTCGACCTGCGCGACGATCCGAAGCAGTTCGCCGCGGACCTCGACCGGCAGTTTCCCGACGCGCGGCCGGGGCGCGGCTACCTCGAGTTCCTCGAGTACGCGCGGCGCATGTACCGGCTGAGCGAGAAGGTCTTCTTCTACAAGGATCTCGGCGGCATCGGCGACATGATGCGCAAGCCGCCGACCGACGCGGGGCTGCTCGGCGACGTGCTGCGCATGCGCATGCACTCGACGGTGGCGCGCACCTCGCACCGCACGGTCACCGAGCCGCACCTCGCGCAGCTGACCGAGCACTTCATGCAGTACATCGGGTCGAGCCCGTTCCTCGCGCCGGCGATCCTGTCGCTGATCGCGAGCGCGCAGGGCGACTACGGCTGCTGGTACGCGATGGGCGGCACGCGCATGGTGGCGCGGTCGCTCGAGCGCGTGTTCACCGAGCAGGGCGGACGCGTCGAGCGCGGCGTGGGCGCGAAGCGGATCATCGTTGAGGGCGGCGCCGTCAAGGGCGTCGAGCTCGAGGACGGCCGCGTGATCGAGGCCGACATCGTGGTCTCGAACTGCGACGTGCAGCGGACCTACACCGATCTCCTCGGCACGCCCGCGGCGAAGGCGGAGCAGCGCAAGATCGCGTCGAAGTACGAGCCGGCCTGCTCGGGCGTGGTGCTCTACCTCGGCCTCGACCGCCGCTACGACCACCTGCGGCACAACTGCTTCATCTTCTCGGCCAACTCGCGGCAGGAGTTCGACGACATCTACGGGAAGGGCGACCCGGCGCGCGATCCCACGCTGTACCTGTGCGTGCCGAGCGCGAGCGATCCGACGCAGGCGCCCGAGGGCTGCGAGTCGCTGTACATCCTGGTCCACACGCCGTACCGGCGCGACCGCCACGACTGGGACACGCCGGGCGGCCTGTTCGACCAGTACCGCCGCGTGATCATCGACAAGCTGAAGCGCTTCGGCATGGAGGACATCGAGCAGCACATCGTGGTCGAGCGCCGGCTGACGCCCGCGGGCATCGACCGCATGTACAACGCGTCCGGCGGGGCGATCTACGGCCTCGCGTCGCATGGACGGCTGCACGGCGGGTTCAAGCCGCGCAACACCAGCCCGGTCGCGAAGGGCCTCTACCTCGCGGGCGGAAGCGTGAACCCGGGACCGGGCACGCCGATGGTGATGATGTCGGGCGTGACCGCTGCGTGGAGCGCGTGCGAGGGCGCGGGCGTGACGCCGGAGCGCGGCGAGACCAGCCTCGGGCGCGGTTCGTCGGTCGGCGAGCCGGCGTTCGAGTCGCTGCTCAAGGGCGAGTTCGGCGGACAGCGCGGTGGAAAGGGAGCAGCCGCGTGGGCGCAGCCCGCGATGAGCCGCTGATCCCCGCGACGCCGTCGCCGCGGGTGCGGTCGGTGTTCACGGCGATGGTCGCGTCGATGACGCGGCGGAAGTTCCATGCCGTGCGGCTGGCGCGCGGTTCGCGCGCGGTGCTCGCGGCGGTGGACGGCGGCGAGCGTCCGGCGCTCGTGGTGCTGAACCACTCGGCGTGGTGGGATCCGATCGTGGCGTTGCTCGCGTGGCGGGAGTTCTTCCCGTCGCGGCCGCCGTTCGGGCCGATCGATCGCGGCGAGTTGATGCGCTTCCGGATCTTCCGCAAGGTGGGGCTGTTCGGTGTCGACCCCGATGATCCGGCGACGCTGGAGGCGATGCGCGCCTACCTCGAGGCGGAGGCGCGCGTGCATCCGCGGCTCGCGCTGGTGGTGACGCCGCAGGGGCGCTTCGCCGATGTGCGCGACGAGGTGGTGCCGCGGCCCGGCGCCGCGGCGGTGGCGGCGAGCCTCGCGCCCGACCGCGCGGTGGCGATCGCGGTCGAGTACGGGTTCTGGGTCGACCAGAAGCCGGAGATCTTCCTGCGCGCGGAGCCGATCGAGTGCCCGGGCGCGGGTGCGCGCGAGGGCACGCTCGCGTGGCAGCGGCGGATCACCGCGGCGATGCGCGCGAACCAGGCGGCGCTCGCCACGCTCGTGCGCGCGCGCGACGGCGGAGCGTTCGAGCCGTTGGCGCCGGCGTTCGCGCCGCGCGGGTCGGGGACGAATCCCTTCTACGACCTGTGGATGCGGGTGACCGGGCGCGGGCAGGCGGCGCTCGGAGAGGACCGTGTGACGCGCGGTGCGCGCGGAGGAGACCGATGAACGCAGCCGATCTCGCGGCGATGTCGCAGAACACGTGGCTCATGCTGGGCGCGCTCGCGGCCGCGGTGCAGCCGCTGGCGCTCGGCGTGGTGAACATGCGGCGCTACGCGCCCGCGCCGCCGCTCGGCGAGGTCGCGGAGCGCACGCGCGCCGTGCGCGTCGCGGTGTGCGTCCCGGCGCGCAACGAGCGCGAGAACATCGAGGCGTGCGTGCGGTCGATCCTCGCGTCGCGCGAGGTCGATGTGCGCGCGTTCGTGTACGACGACGAGTCGACCGACGGCACGGGCGAGATCGTGGCGCGGCTCGCGGCGGAGGACCCGCGCGTGGTCGTCGTGCCGCGGCGGCCGCTGCCGGCGGGCTGGAACGGCAAGCAGCACGCGTGTTTCCGCATGGCCGAGCACGGGCTCGGGCGCGATGCGGCGCTCGAGTGGTTCCTCTTCACCGACGCGGATGTGCGCTTCGAGCCCGACGCGGTGGCGCGCGCGCTCGGCGTCGCGCTCGGCGTCGGGCGCGCGCAGGGGAGCGCGCTGGTGTCGACCGTGCCGCGCGAGATCACGGGATCCGTGGGCGAGATGACGCTGGTGCCGCTCATCCACTTCGTGCTCATGAGCTACCTGCCGATCGGACGGATGCGCGCGACGCTCGATCCCGCGGCGAGCGCGGCGTGCGGGCAGTTCATCCTCGTGTCGCGTGGCGCGTACCGGGCGGCGGTTGGCGGTGATGCGGGCTCGGACAACTACGGGCACGGCGCGTTCAAGGCGTCGATGCACGATGGGGTGAAGTTCCCGCGGGCGGTGCGGCGCGCGGGATTGCGCACCGATCTCTTCGACGGCACCGAGAGCGTGTCGTGCCGGATGTACCGCGGCTTCGGCCAGACCTGGCGCGGCTTCGCCAAGAACGCGTTCGAAGGGCTGGGGAGCATGGGATTGCTGCTGTTCATCACCGTGTATCACGGATTGGGGCAGATGCTTCCGTGGCTGGTGGTGCTGCTCGCGCTCGCGACCGGTGTCTGGATGGCGGGAGCGTGGCTCGCGGTCGGCGCGATCGCGGCGTCGCTGCTGCTGCGTTGGCTGCTGGCGCGGCGTTTCCGCCAGTCGCTGCTGAATGTGCCGCTGCATCCGGTGTCGATGGTGATGCTGTCGGCGGTGCAGTGGTGGAGCCTGTGGCTCGACCGCACGGGGCGACGCGGGTGGAAGGGGCGTGTGGCGGGCGTCGTGCGCGGGTGATCGCGTGCGGCGCGCGCGTGGCGCGCGCGTGGCGCGCGCGTACCGCTCGCGCGCCTTCAGCGCGCGTGCTGCTTGCGCGCCTGCATCGCGCGTGGGATGCTCCGAGCATGGCGCAGGACGCGGGTTCCGAACCAACCGGGTCGATCGAGGGCGGATCGCCGCGGGAGCAGCAGCTCGTTCGCGAGAACGAGGCGCTGCGGGCGCGGGTTATGGTGCTCGAGGCGAAGTTGGCTGCGATGCAGGCTGCCTCGGCGGGCGCTGCGGGAGCGGCGTTGGCGTCGAGTGCGCCGGCGACGGGTTCGTCCTCGTCGACGCCGGGGGTGATGGCGTCCGTGACGCCGCCCGTAGTGCCGCCCGTGGTGCCTCCGCCGCCGACCACGACGAGGGTGCCGGGCATGGCGGCGCGGGACGCATCCGTCGCGGGGCGGGGCGCGTGGACCACCGAACAGTTCATCGGACGCCGCGTCGTGCCGTTCGTCGGCGCGATCGCGGTGCTCGGTGCGATCGCGTTCCTCGTCCACTATGCGTACGAGATCGGGTTGATCGGGCGGATTCCGCCGATGGGACGCTTCGCCGTCGGCGTGGTGCTGGGCGTCGCGCTGCTCGCGGCCGGCGAGTGGGTGCGGCGACGCGGCGCGCCGGGCGCGGCGACGGGACTCGATGCGGCGGGCGTCGGATCGGTGATGGTGTCGGTCGCGCTCGGCGTGTTCAGCCTGCGGGTGTTCGGGCCGGCGGCGGGCGCGACGATCGCGGCCGCGGCGGGCGTGCTCGGCGCGGTGTGGAGCGTGCGGTCGGGGTCGGTGACGGTCGGATTGGTCGCGCTGATCGGCTTCCTGGCGTTGCCGCCCGCGGTGGGGCTCTATGTCGACGAGCCGCGCCTGGCGGGCGTGCTGCTCAGCCTCGCGCTCATGACCGGCCTCGCGATGCATGCGATCGGCGGAGGACGCTTCGCGGCGGTGCGGTACTTCGCGCTGCTCGCGACCGTGGTGCTGGGCGCGGTCGTGCTCGGCGCGACGAGGAGTCCGCTGGAGGCGTTCGGATTCGCCGTCGTCTGGTGGGGCATCGTCGTGGGCGAGGCGGCGCTCGCGGCGCTGCGCGGTTCATCGCCGCGCGGCAACGTGATGATGGTCGCGCTGGCGTCGTCGGCGCTCGTGCTGGTCGAGGTTGGCTCGTGGACGACGGCGGCGGGCGCGGTGACCGCGATCGAGCTGCTGCCCGCGGGTGCGGGTGCGTTGCTGCTGGGGCTGGCGGCGCTGCTGCGTGGTTTCGTGCAGCCTGGAGCGGAGAAGCACGGTGCGGACGATGGACAGGATCGCGGTGCGACGGAGCCCTCCGGCGAGGACGACCGCGCGGCGCGCGCGGTGAGCGACGCGTGCGCGGTGCTCTCGCGCGCCGCCGCGGCGTTCGGCGTGGCGCTCGGGCTCGGTGGCCTCGCGTTCCTGGTGGGTGACGAGGCGAAGGGCATCGTGGTGATCGCGGCGGCGCTGGTGTGCAGCGTGCTCGCGGGACGCGAGTCGGTGCGGGTGCCATCGCTGGCGTCGTCGCCGGCCGCAACAGGCGTTGGGCCGCGCGTGCGCGCAGGGCTGGCGGGCGGCGGGCTCGTCTTCGGCGTGGTGGCGGGGATCCTCTCGTGGATCGGCGCCGTGACCGCGACGGTGATCGCGCTGCAGGCGCCCGCGGTGCCGGCGTTCGCGTCGCTCTCCCTCCCCGGGGGCGCGGGCGGCGCGTCGACGGGAGTCGTCGAGTTCTTCTGGCGCGACGGCATGGTCGGGCTCGTGCTGTCGGCGCTCATGCTGTTCGCGATCGTGGCGCGCGCGGGCGGGCGGACGGCGCGGTTCGCGGCGATCGTGCCGGCGCTGCTGGCGTGGTGCGCCGCGGTGGCGCTGGCGGTGCCGAGCCAGGAGGCCTGCGTGGCGCTCGCGTTGCCGGCGTTCGTGGTCGCGTGGTGGCGCGGTGCCGATCTCGTGGTGGTCGTGGCGTCGATGCTGCTCGGCGCGATCGCGGCGCTCGTGTGGAGCGCGGGTCTCGCGGGAGGGCTGAGCGGCGGACCGATGGAGACGCCGATGCGGAGCGCGATCCTGCTGCCGCCGTGCGCGGTGGCGGCGCTCCTGCTCGCGGCGCATCCCGCGCTCGGCGCGGCGCGGCAGGTGACGCTGCGGCTCGCGGTGTGCGTGGTGGGCGCGGCGTGCGCGGCGGTGGGCCTCGCGTTCGGCGAGCGCGTGGGGCACCGCGGGATCGAGGTCGTGCTGGGCGCGTCGACCGTGCTCGCGGTCGCGGGCGTGCTGGCGACGCAGCTCGGGCGGTGGCGCCGGTCGGAGCCCGTGATCGACGGAGGCATGATCATGGGCGCGGCCTCGGTGGCGGTGGCGGCGCTGCTCGGATTCGCGTGGATGTTCGAGGGGCGCGCGTGGATCGACGGCGCTGGCCCGCTCGGCGTCGGTCGCCCCGCGGTGCTTGCGGTGGTGGTGGCGACGGTCTTGGCGGCGGCGAGCGCGTTCCAGGTCGGGCGTGCGCTCGGCGAGCCGTTCGCGCGGCGCGCGCGCATCGTCGCGTTCGTGTGCGCGGCCGCGGCGGGACCGCTGGGCGCGCTGCTGGTCGGCGCGCTCGCGGGGCGGCCGATCTCGCCGGTGCTGGCGGTCGGCGGGCTCGCGGCGGTGGGAGTCGTCGAGCTGTTGATCGGGTTCCGCCGCGGGCTCGCGCCGCTGCGGTGGGCGGGGCTCTGGACCTTCTTCCAGCTGGTGGCGCGGCTCTTCGTCGTCGACCTCGCCGATGCGCCGGTCCTGGTGCGCGTCGGGCTGCTGTTCGCGAGCGGCATGGTGCTCGTGGGCGCGGGCATCGTGTACGCGCGCAGCGCGCTACCATCGGCGCTGGCCCGGCCGACCGGCGGGCGTGCACCCGATGGACGGAACGCCGAGTGATCCCGACGAACGCCGAACGCCTTCCCACGCTTGAGCTGACCTTCCTCGATTCGCCCGCGACCAAGCCGGTGCGGCTGAAGCTCGGCGACGAGTTCACCATCGGCCGCGCGCCCGAGTGCGGCGTGTTCATCAACAACCCGTCGGTGTCGCGCGAGCACGCGGTGCTGCGCTTCGGCGAGGAGGGCGTGTCGATCGAGGACCGCAACAGCCGGCACGGCACGCTGGTGAACGGCGTGCGCACGCGCGAGGGCGGCCGGGTGCGCATCGTCGAGGGCGACGTGATCAAGCTCGGCCCCGAGCGGATCCGGCTCGGCCGGGTGTACGAGCGCATCCGCACCGACATGCCGATCTCGTCGGCCGAGGAGCTGCGCACGGTCGTGCTCGGCGGAAGGACCGGCGGCGACCAGGCGATGCGCGTGCTGCGCGAGGTGATGCGCGCGAATCCCTCGGAGATGAGCGAGGAGGCCGCGGGTCGCCTGCTGCTCGAGCGCGTGCAGACCACCGCGGGCGTCGAGCGGGCGATGATCGTGCGCATGATCCCGGGCAGCAGCGAGGCGCAGATCGTGGCGCGCGTCGGCATCGACATCGGCAACGTGAGCCGCACCGTGATCGCCGCGGCCGAGGAGGGCGGGCGGGTCGCGCACCTGTCGCTTCCCGACCAGATCGGGCACCTCGGCAGCATCGCGGGCGCGGGCGTGTGCGAGATCCTGTGCGCGCGGCTGCAGGTGCGCGCCGATCCGCACCTGTACATCTACGCCGACTCGCGGTCGGCGGCGCGGTTCACGGGCGGCGATGTGGCGGAGTTCGTGGGCGCGGCGGCGGGGCTCGGCGGCCTCGTGTTCGACGGCATCGCGCTGCGCAAGCTCGGCGAGCTGCGGCAGCACTACGCGCGCGCCGCCGCGGTGCAGAAGAAGCTGCTGCCCGACCGCACCGGGTCGACGGGCACGATCTCGTGGGCGCTCGACTCGATCGCCGCGGCGCCGCCGGACGAGGCGAACCTCGGCACCAACGTGTCGGGCGACATCGTCGGCGTGGCGCGCCGGCCGGATGGCTCGACGCTCGCGTGGATCGGCGATGTGTGCGGGCACGGCATCGGCGCGGCGCTGCTGATGAGCGCGGCGCAGTCGTGGCTGCACGCCGCGGCGGGGCGCGTCGAGGATCCCGCGGTCACGGTCGCGGCGCTGAACGAGTTCCTCTACCAGCACACCGAGCCGTTCGACTTCGCGTCGCTGTGGGTCGCGGCGTTCGAGCTCAATGGCGACGTGCTCGTGTGCGACGCCGGACACGGGCACGCGTTCCGCGTGGGTGCCGCGGGCGTCGAGCCGCTCGATTTCGCCGAGGACGACGGCGGCTGCGTGATCGGCGCCATGCCCGACACCGTGTACGCGTCGGTGCGCGTGCGGCTCGCCGCGGGCGAGCGCCTGGTGCTGACGACCGACGGGGTGCGCGAGAGCCGCGCGTCCGATGGCGCGGAGTTCGGCAGCGACCGTGTGGCCGAGGCCCTGCGCGGATCGACCGGGTCCGACGACGACCTGCGGCGGATCCACGAGGCGCTCATGCGCTTCAGCAAGGGCGTGCGGCACGACGATGTCACCGTGCTGTCGCTCGCGCGGGAGTCCTGAGGTGGCGGCGCGCGCGCGGAAGGCCGACGGGGGCGGGCGGACCGCGGCGTTCTCGGCGGAGCGCTGGTTCGCCGCGCGCGGATGGGCGCCGCACGCGTTCCAGCGCGAGGCGTGGGCGCGCTACGCGGCCGGCGAGAGCGGGCTGATCCACGTGCCGACGGGAAGCGGGAAGACTTACGCCGCGTACCTGGGGCCGCTCGAGGAGCTGGTGGCGCGGCGCGCGGCGGGGGAGGCCGGCGCGGCCATGGTCGGGGCAGGCGCCGCTGCGGGCGCCTCGGTGCTCTACATCACGCCGCTGCGCGCGGTCGCGCGCGACATCGAGCTCGCGCTGCGGCAGCCGGTCGAGGAGCTCGGGCTGCCGGTCTCGGTCGGTTCGCGCACCGGCGACACCGAGGCGCGCGAGCGGGCGCGGCAGCGCGAGCGGCTGCCCGACGTGCTGGTGACGACGCCCGAGTCGCTCACGCTCATGATCGCGAACGACCGCGCCGAGGAGCTGCTCGCGGGCGTGCGCGCGGTGATCGTCGACGAGTGGCACGAACTGCTCAGCTCGAAGCGCGGCGTGCAGGTGGAGCTCGCGCTCGCGCGCCTGCGGACGCTCGCACCCGAACTTCGAACGTGGGGCCTCTCGGCGACCATCGCGAACGTCGAGGAGGCCGCGCAGGCGCTGGTCGGTTGCGCGCCTCCGCCCACCGGCGGCGGCGGTGCGCCCGCGACGGCCCGCGCGGCATCGGTGGTGCACGCCGACATTCCCCGCCCGATCGAGGTGCGCAGCCTGATGCCCGACTCGGTGGAGCGCTTCCCGTGGGCGGGGCACCTCGGGCTCACGATGATGAAGCCGCTGCTCGCGTGGCTCGATCCCGCGGTGCCGACGCTCGTGTTCACCAACACCCGCTCGCAGGCGGAGCGCTGGCACGCGGCGATCGCGTGGGAGCGGCCCGAGTGGCGCGAGGCGCTCGCGATCCACCACGGGTCGCTCGACCGCGAGGAGCGCGAGCGCGTCGAGGCGGGCCTGAAGGCGGGATCGCTGCGCATCGTGGTCGCGACCTCGAGCCTCGACCTCGGCGTCGACTTCTCGCCGGTCGAGCGGGTGGTGCAGATCGGTTCTCCCAAGGGCGTCGCGCGGCTGATGCAGCGCGCGGGACGCTCGGGTCACCGGCCGGGCGCACGCTGCGAGGTGCTGTGCGTGCCGACGCACGCGCTCGAGCTGGTCGAGATCGCGTCGGCCCGCGATGCGGTCGCGCGCCGCGAGATCGAGGAGCGCCACGGCTGGCGCGTGCCGCTCGACTGCCTGGTGCAGCACATCGTGACGCGCGCGCTCGGCGGGGGGTTCGCCGCCGACGCGCTGTTCGACGAGGTGCGCACCACCGCGGCGTTCGCGTCGCTCGCGCGCGCCGACTTCGACTGGTGCCTCGAGCTCGCGCTGTCGGGCGGTCGCACGCTCGCGAGCTACCCGCAGTACCACCGCATCGCCCGCGGCGAGGACGGGCGCTTCGGCATCGCCGGCCGCCGCGCCGCGCAGCTCCACCGGCTCAACATCGGCACCATCAGCGCCGACGCGACCATCTCGGTCGCGTTCGTGGGCGGGCGGCGCATCGGCTCGATCGAGGAGGGCTTCATCGCGCGGCTCGAGGAGGGCGACGCGTTCCACTTCGCGGGGCAGGTGGTCGAGTTCGTGCGCGTGCGCGACATGACGGCGTGGGTGCGGCGGGCGTCGCGCGCCGACCTCGTGCCGCGCTGGAACGGATCGCGCTTCCCGCTCTCGACCGCGCTGGCGGCGGCGGTGCGGCGCACGCTCGACGAGGCGCGGCGCGGGATCTTCCGCGAGCCGGAGACGCGGCTCGCCGAGCCGGTGCTCCGCGAGCAGATGGAGCTCTCGGCGCTGCCCGCGCCCGAGGAGACGCTGGTCGAGCTCTGCCGCACGCGCGACGGGTCGCATCTCTTCATCTACCCGTTCGCGGGGCGGCTGGTGCACGAGGGGCTCGCGGTGCTGCTGGCGCTGCGGCTCGCGCGCGCGCGTCCGGCGACCTTCGCGGTGTCGATGAACGACTACGGCATCGAGCTCATGGCCGAGGACTCGGCCGTCGGCGAACCCTTCGACTTCGCGCCGCTGGTGACGCCGGCGCTCTTCTCGCGCGCGGCGGTGGTCGAGGACCTGCTCGAGGCCGTCAACCTCGGCGAGCTCTCGCGGCGGCAGTTCCGCGACATCGCGCGGGTGGCGGGGCTGGTGTTCCAGAAGTACCCGGGCGCCGAGCGCTCGGGACGGCAGGTGCAGGCGGGCGCGGGGCTGATCTTCGACGTGATGCGGGAGTTCGATCCCGACAACCTGCTGCTGCGGCAGGCGGAGCGCGAGGTCCTCGAGCGGCAGTTCGAGGGCGGCCGGCTGGCGGCGACGCTGGAGCGGCTCGAGCGCGGGCCGCTGCGCATCACCCGGCCGCGGCGCCCGACGCCTCTCGGGCTGCCGCTGGTCGCGGACCGGCTCGGGACCACGCTCTCGACCGAGGGCGTGCTCGCGCGGCTGCAGGCGATCCTGCGCGGCGGTTTGGCCGCGGAGTAGGATGCGCCCGATGCCGGGAGCGCAGGTCACCCTCGATGGAATCGACGCCGAGCTGATGCCGGAGCGCGCGCTGTTCCTACGTGCGCCGCGCGCGCTGGTGGTGGCGGACCTCCACTTCGGCAAGAGCGAGAGCTACCGCCAGTTCGGCGTGCCGAGCGCGGACGGGATCGACGAGGAGACCCTCGAGCGGCTCGGCCGCGCGGCGATGCGCGCGGGTGCGAAGGTGATCGTGGTGGTCGGCGACCTGACCCACCACGCCGACGGCATCGGCGAGGCCGAGATGGAGCGGTTCGCGCGCTTCCGCGAGCGGATCGCGCTGCCGATCCGGCTCGTCGAGGGGAACCACGACCGCGGCGTGCGCGCGCTGCCGCCCGAGTGGTGCATCGACTGCGTGGGTGCGCGCTTCGCGCTGGGCGGCGTGCGCTTCGTGCACGAGCCTCCGGACGTGGGCATAGCTGGGGGCATAGCTGGGGGCATGGCCGGGAGCGCTGCCGAGTGGACGGTGTCGGGCCACCTGCATCCGATGCTTTCGGTCGCGCGCGGCGCGCGCAGCGTGGAGGCGCCGGCGTTCGTCATCGACCGGCGCGCGCGGCAGCTGGTGCTGCCCGCGTTCTCGAAGTTCACGCGCGGCGTGCGGTTCGAGCCGCGCGCCGGGACGGAGCTGTTCGCGATCGCGGAGGGCGCGGTGGTGGGGCCGATCGGTGGCGGTGCCGCCCGAGACGACTCGGCCCGTGATGGCTCAACACGGAGCGACGGAGCGCGAACCCCGTGATCCTCGCGCGGACGAGTCGACCGGTCGCGCTCGCGATCGTCTTCATCGCCTCGCTGCTGTGCACGGGCCTGATGCTGCCGCTGGTCGCGGCGCCGCTCCTCCTCGAGGAACCGCAGCGGTTCGGCACGCTCCTGGGCTGGTACGGCGAGTACCTCCTCGAGATGTTCACGTTCGGCTGGCTCGACGGCATCGAGCGGCCGAACTGGTGGCTCGGAGCCGCGGCGCTGTGCGCCTGGCCGGGGCTCACGGTGGCGTTCCTGTCGCCGATCGTGGGGCCGGCGCGCGCCGGCGAGACGGGGCGTTCGCTGCGCGCGAGCGTGATCGCGGCGTCGCTGCTCGGTGCGTCGATGTGCGCGCTGATCGTGGCCACCCTGATCGAGGGCGCGATGGCCATGATCGCCCGGGACGCGGACTCCTTCGAGGACCTGTGGACCTCGGGCAGGAGCGTGATCTGGACCGCCTCGCTCGCGACGTGGTTCGCCGCCGGCTTCCTGTGGATGTACCTGCTGCGGCGCGCGGGCCGCTCGCGCGATCCGCGCGGGCTCGACCGGGTGCTGCGCGCGGTGCTTGCGGGAACCGTGGTGGAGCTCGCGCTCGGGCTGCCGATCTATGCAATGGCACGCAAGAGGTTCGACTGCTACTGCGCGATGGCGACCTTCCTGAACCTCGTGTTCGGCATCGCCGCGCTCCTGTGGATGTGCGGGCCGTGGGCGGTGCTGCTCCTCACGCGGCGCGCGCGGGCGAACTGGTTGCGCGCGGCGTGCCGCGCATGCGGCTATCCGCGGCGGTCGGGATCGGCGGTCTGCACCGAGTGCGGGTGCGCGTGGAGCGCGGAAGGGGGCGCTGCGCCCGATCCCGCGTCGGACGCGCGGTCGAACCAGGCGTCGTATCGCTGAAGCGGTCGGTCGGGACGCGCACGCTGCGACCCGGTGACGCAGGCGCCCGCAGGCTTGCGCACGCGCGCGCCCACGCACTCACGCCTCTACCCGCCCACGCAATCACGCAGGCGCCGACTGCGCCGGCCGCGTCTCCGTCTGCAGCACGACCATCGTCGCGTAGCGGCCGCTCGAGCGCATGAGCTCGTCGTGCGTGCCGCGCTCGACGATCCGGCCGTCCTCCATCACGAGGATCAGGTCGGCCTCGCGGATGGTCGACAGCCGGTGGGCGATCACGAAGCTCGTCCGCCCGCGCAGGATGTCGCCGAGCGCCGCCTGGATGTGGCGCTCGCTCTCGGTGTCGAGGTTGCTGGTCGCCTCGTCGAGGATGAGGATGCGCGGATCGGCGAGCACCGCGCGCGCGAGGGCGAGGCGCTGGCGCTCGCCGCCCGACAGCTTCACGCCGCGCTCGCCGATGCGGGTCGCGTAGCGGTCGTCGAGCCGTTCGATGAACACGTCGGCGCGCGCCACCCGCGCGGCGCGCTCGATCTCGGCGTCGCTCGCCGACGGCCGCGCGTAGGCGATGTTCTCGCGGATCGTGCCGTCGAAGAGGAACACGTCCTGCTCGACGATGCCGAGCAGACGCCGGTACGACGGCAGCGCGATGTCGCGCAGGTCGGTGCCGTCGAGCGTGACGCGGCCCTCGCTCGGATCGTGGAAGCGCGCCACCAGGTTGGAGAGCGTGGTCTTGCCCGCGCCCGAGTGGCCGACGAGCGCGACCATCGTGCCCGCGGGCGCGTCGAAGGTGACGCCGTCGAGCACCGCGCGCGCGGAGCCGCCGTAGCGGAACGACACGCCCTCGAAGCGGATGTCGCCGCGCACCTGCGCCGCGTCGGGCGAGGCGGTCGCGCGCGCCGTGGTGTCGGCGAACTCGTCTTTCTCCTCGAGGAGGTCGAGCGTGCGGTCGAGGCTGGCGAGGCTCGTCTGCAGGCTGGTCGCGGTGTTCGCGAGGACCTCGAGCGGCCCGAGCAGCAGCGTCACGTAGGTGAGGAACATCACCAGGTCGCCCGCCGTGAGGCGTCCCGCGACCACCTGCGTGCCGCCGTACCAGAGGAGCGCCGCGGTGGCGGCGGGGATGAAGAGCTCCCACGCGATCTCGACGCCGCGCGACCACCACCACACGAGCAGCTCGGTGCGCGCCTGCATGTTGGTCCCGCGGGAGAAGCGTGCTGCCTCGGCGCCCTCGCGCGCGAAGCCGCGCACGACGCGGATGCCGCTGAAGGTCTCGGCCGCGTGGCCGTCGATCTCGTCGCGCAGCTTCTTGAGGTCGCGGTAGATCGGGCGGATGCGGCCGATCCAGGTGCGGTGGCTGAACCAGACCATCGGCAGCAGCACCACCGCGCCGACGAGCAGCCGCCAGTCGGTGAACGCGAGGATCGCCAGGCTGCCGAGCAGCTGGATCACCGCGCGGAACGGGTTGTACAGCAGGCCGAAGAGGAGCTCGCCCGCGGCGCCGGCGTCCTCGCGGATCAGGCTCGCGACGCCGCCGGCCTTGAGTTCGTGCACGCGCGCGAGCGGGAGACGGATCGCCTTGGTGAACGCGCGGCGGCGCAGCGCGACCTGCAGGCGCTTGGCGACCACGGTCGCGCGGTTGCGCCCGATCACGCCGACGGTGACCTTCACCGCGATGGTCGCGAGCGTGAGGCCCGCGATGAGCGCGAGCACGGCGCCGCGGTCGGAGAGGTCGAGCGACGCGGGCGCGAGGCGCGCGAGCCACGCGGGGATCGGCTGGTCGCCGAACACGCTGTCGATCGCGATCTTGACGCCCGCCGGCGGGATGAGCGCGAGGAAGGTCGCGACCGCGAGGGCGCCGAATGCGACGGCGAGCGGGCGCCGGTAGGGGCGCAGCAGCGCGAGGTACGCGCGGAAGAGCTGGGTGAAGCTCCGGTGCAGCGCGCCCTTCGGCTTGCCGCGCGCGTCCTCCTTCTTCTCGCGGCCGCGGCGCGCGAGTTCCTCGCGGTAGCGCGCGAAGCGCACGCGGCTCGAGCCGGCGCGGGGCGCGGTGTCGTGCCGGATCTCGCTCATGCGTCGTGCCTCGGCGCGCGCGCGGGCAGGCGCAGCGCGACGGGCTGCGAGGATCCGTCGTCGCACACGATCCGGCGGTTGCGGATGCGCTCGTTGCCGAGCTGGCCGCACGCGGCCATCACGTTGCGGCCCTTGGTGCCGCGGCGCTTGGTGAACTGCCCGTGACCGACGGCGCGCGCGATGAAGCGGTCGACCGAGGCCTCGTCGGGCGCGGGCCACGGCGAGTTCCGCCGCGGGTTGTAGGGGATCACGTTGAGCGAGCAGCGGATGTCGCGCAGGAACGCGCAGACCTCGTCGCAGTGCTCGTCGCGGTCGTTCACGCCGGGGATGAGCACGTACTCGACGCAGAACGCCGCCTGCGAGTAGCGGGGGAACGAGAGCAGCGCGTCCTTGAGCCGCGCCATCGGCCAGGCCTTGTTCACCGGCATGATCTGGGTGCGGATCTCGTCGTTCGGCGCGTTGAGCGACAGCGCGAGGTTGAGGCGGTGGAAGCCGCGCTCGCGCACCAGCTGGCCGATCTTGACGATGCCGTCGGGATTGCCGACCGTCGAGATCGAGATGTTCGACGCGGGCACCGACGCGCCGTCGTGGTCGGTGAGCACGCGGATCGCCTGGATGACCTCGTCGATGTTGTCGGTGGGCTCGCCCATGCCCATGAAGACGATATTTTTGACCGCGCTTCGCGCGTGGGGGTTCTTGACCGCGCTTCCCGCGTCGGGGTTCTTTGCCGCGCTGCGCGGCGTGGGCTGCTCATCGGCGCCTTGCGCCGGGGGCGCGTCCGCGGCGCCGCGCTCGACGCGGTGGGTGGCGGTCCACCACTGGTGCACGATCTGGTCGGCGCGCAGGTTCTTGAGGAGGCCCATCTGCGCGGTCTCGCAGAAGCGGCAGCCCATCGCGCAGCCGACCTGGCTCGAGACGCAGAGCGTCGTGGTGGTGCCGGTCGACCGCGGCATCGGGATGAGCACGCTCTCGGTCTCGAGGCCGTCCTCGTGGCGCAGCACGAACTTCGAGGTCGCACCCTCGACGAGGGTCGCGGTGACGGGGTAGTCGGGCACCTCGAAGCCGAGCGCGGCGAACGAGGCCGCCGCCGTACCCTCGCGGAAGAGCGCCTTGTACTCGTCGCGCGCCGCGCCGGCGGTGCGTCCGCGCGCGCACGCGGCGTCGACGAACTGCGCGCGCGTGAGGCCGAGCGGATGAATGGTGGGGAGGCCGGCGGACGCCATTCCGCAAGCCTAGCAGAGCGGCGCGCGGGAGGCGCGCTCGGCCGCACGGCGGGGCTCAATCCGCGGGCACGCATCGCCCGCGCGACCACGCCCGCAGCTCGGCGATGCGGTCCGACATGACCACGGAGATCGGCGGGCTCGCCCGATAGGCGTCGACCAGGTCCGCGGTGGCGAGCGGCCGCCGGCCGTCGGCGAAGGCGACGCGCAGCGCGCTCTCGATGCCGGCCTCGATCTCGGCGCCGCTGTAGCCGTCGGTCGCGGCGACCAGCGCGTCCATGTCGAACGCGGCGGCGTCGCGCTTCCGCTGCGCGAGATGGATCGCGAGGATCGTGCGCCGCACCTCGGGCGCGGGCAGGTCGACGAAGAAGATCTCGTCGAAGCGGCCCTTGCGGAGGAGCTCCGGCGGGAGCGCCGAGATGTCGTTCGCCGTCGCGACCAGGAACGTCGCGGACCGCCGCTCCTGCATCCAGGTGAGCAGCGTGCCGAACATGCGGCGCGAGAGGCCGCCGTCCGACGAGAGCGAGCTCGCGCTCGCGAAGCCCTTCTCGATCTCGTCGATCCACAGCACGGCGGGCGCCATGCGGTCGGCCTGCGCGAGCGAGTCGCGCAGCTTGCGCTCGCTCTCGCCCACGAACTTGTCGTAGAGCGCGCCGGCGTCGAGGCGCAGCAGCGGCACGCGCCACGCGGTGGCGACCGCCTTCGCCGCGAGGCTCTTTCCCGCGCCCTGCACGCCGAGCAGCATCACGCCGCGGGGCAGCGCGAGGCCGAACTCCTCGGCCTCACGCGCGGTCGCGAGCGAGCGTGCGCCGAGCCACGACTTGAGGCGCGCGAGCCCGCCGATCCGGTCCATCGACACGGGCGCCTGCACGAACTCGAGCACGCCGTCGAGGTCGGAGCAGGCGTTGCGCTTGTGGAGCATCACCTGTTCGAGGTCGTCGTCGTTGAACGCGTCGTCCTGCACGACCGACGCGGTGATGACCCCGCGCGCCTGCCGGCGGGTGAGGCCGCGCATGGTGCGGGCGATCGCCTCGAGCGTCGACCGCCGGATCGTCGCCTCGATCGCGCGCGACTTCGAGATCTCGCGCACGGTGTCGCGGGCGATCGCCTCGAGCGCGTCGTCGTCGGGCAGCGGCTCGCGCGCGCGGTGGGCCTCGGTCTCGATCGCGTCGGGCAGGCTCGCGCGCCGCTCGACCAGCACGATCACGCTGAAGCAGCCGCGCGCCCACGCGATCGCCTCGCGCAGCGCGCGCAGCGTGCGCGGTTCGGAGAGATGCGCCGCGAGGTCGTAGAACACGGTCACCGACCGGTTGCCGCCGCCCTTGAGCGGGAGCCACGCGAGCGCCGCGGCGGCCTGCTCGGTGTCGGCGATCGGCTGCGGATCCGCGAGTCGCGCCGCGGCGAGACCCTGCACCGCCGTCCAGCGGCGGTAGGTGAGCGAGGGATCGACCGCCGCGAACAGCGCGTCGCTCACCTCGGTCTCGTCGTCGGTCTCGATCACGACCAGGGGGTGCGTGCCGTCGAGGTCGCGCTTCAGGCGCATGGCGAATTCGCCGTCGTGGCCGGGCATCGGGTCTCCTCTCGTCGTCGCCCGTCGCCCGCATCCGGCGGCGCGGGGGCGCGGTGCTCGTTGGCGCGCGCGCAGGGGCGGGCCGGCGCGGCTGGAGCGGGCGCAGCATAGCGCGCGCCCCTGCGGTGCGGCGCAGGTATCATCCGCGCCCCGAGCCCCACCATGCACCTCAAGCGCGACGACAGCCATCACCACGGACCGCCGGTCATCCCGATCACCTTCATCCTCGAGGATCCCGAAGGCCTGACCGGGACGCCGCAGAAGGAGTGGCAGGTGCTCGGCGGCGAGCACGAGTCGCTGCTCGAGGTCGCGATCGACAACGGCATCAACATCGAGCATGCCTGCGGCGGCGTGTGCGCGTGCTCGACCTGCCATGTCTACGTCGAGCAGGGGGCGTCGCAGATGAACCCCGCCAGCGAGGACGAGGAGGACCGCGTCGAGGAGGCGCCCGGCATCAAGCGCACCTCGCGCCTCGCGTGCCAGTGCGAGCTGAAGGACCTCGGCGACGGCAAGCGCGCGCCCATCGTGGTGCGCGTCCCCTCGTGGAACCGCAACGCCGTGAAGGAGATCCCGCACTGAGCGGGAGGACGCGATGCACTGGCTCGATGTGCCGCAGATCGCCGAGGCGCTGACCGACCTCCATCCCGAGGTGGATCCGGCGGCGGTCGCGTTCCCGCGTCTGAAGGCGCTGGTGGCCGCGCTGCCGGGGTTCGCCGAGAAGCCGGGGCATCCCTGCAACGAGCGCATCCTCGAGGCGATCCAGCAGGCATGGATCGACGAGCGGGCCGACGCGTGAGCCGCCCGTCGTCGCGCGTCGAGCGCTACCACGCCGCGGCGATCCAGACCGCGTTCGAGAATCCGCGCACGCGCGCCGAGATCCCCGCGCGCGTCGCGCGCATGATCGCGATGGCGGAGCAGACCGTCGCCGGATACGCGCCGTTTTTCGACGTGCGGCTGGTGGCGTTCCCCGAGTTCGCGCACGCGGCGCCGGTGTACTTCACCGTCGAGGAGTTGCTCGAGCACCTCGCGGTCGAGATCCCGAACGACCACACCGACGCGTACGCGCGCTTCGCCCGCAAGACCGGCTGCTTCGTGCAGACGGGCACCTTCATCGAGCGCGACGCGCGCTACCCGGGCGCGGTGTTCAACACGACCTGCCTGATCGGCCCCGACGGCATCGTGGCGAAGTACCGCAAGGTGAACCCGTGGATCCCGTGGGAGGTGCACGCGAGCCCGCACGATTTCCCGCACTACGCGGAGGAACCGTTCCCCGTCGCCGACACCGAGATCGGCCGCATCGGCTGCGCGGTGTGCTACGACTGGCTCTTCCCCGAGTCGATCCGCCAGCTCGCGTTCAACGGCGCCGAGGTGCTGGTGCGCGTGAGCGCGTACATGGACCCGTGGGGCGCGACCGCGCCGATGGACTGGTGGACCACCATCAACCGCGCGCGCGCGATCGAGAACACGGCGTTCGTGCTCGCCTGCAACCAGGGCGCGACCTTCGAGGGCTACCCGCCGTTCTCATGGCCGGGCGGCTCGATGGCGGTCGACTTCGACGGACGCATCCTCGCGCAGGCCGATCCGGGTCCGGGCGAGAAGGTCGTGGTGGCGCCCATCGACCTCGCGGCGCTGCGCGAGGCGCGCGAGCGGCGGCGCGGTCACGACATGCGGGCGCATTTCCGCGCGGAAGTGCACCCGTATGCGGCGCAGCCGCGCTTTCCGCGCGCGGGCTCGGGCGCCATCACCATCGCGTCGAACGAGGCGCGCATCGCGGACGCGAAACGCACGCTCGGTTGAAGCGCGTATCCTGCGGCGATGCGCCCGATGCCGATGCAGACGCCTGTCCGTTCGCCGCGAACATGCCGCGCCGCGCGGTTGTGTTCCGCCGCGGGGCGCGTGGCCGCGGCCGTCGCCGCGGTCGTTGCGGTGGCTGCGCTCATGCCGCCGTCGTGCGGTGGCAGCGAGGGGCAGTCGGACGGTGGCGCGAAGGACGGCAAGAAGGACGCCACGCGTGGCCGGGCCGGCGCGCCCGCGGCGCCCGTGCTCGACCCCGCGCTCACCGAGGCGGTGAACCGCGGCGTCGGCCTGATGGGCAAGTTCGAGTTCGCGCAGGCGGCCGAGCTGTTCGGCGCGCTCGCGGCCGCGCATCCCGCGGTGCCGCTGCTGCGGCTCAACCACGCGATCGCGACGCTCAACCAGTCGCGCGACGGCGCGCAGGACGAGGCGGCCGCGGCGCTGCGCACGCTCATCCAGTCGTCGCCGCCGGCCGAGATCGCGGTGCGCGCGCGCTACTGCCTCGCGCTGTGCGAGCTCTACCTCGGGCGCGCCGCCGAGGCGGTGCCGCACTTCGTCGCCGTCGCCGAGTCGCGCGGGGCCGACGCGTACGCGCAGTACTTCGCGGGCCAGGCGCTCGAGCAGGTCGGCGAGACGTCGAAGGCCCTCGGTTGGTACGAGCGCTCCGCCGAGCGCGACCCGATGCTCAAGAGCGCGCTGCTCGGCGTCCAGCGCTGCGCGCGCAAGCTCGGCGACGATGCGCGCGCCGAGCGTGCGCTCGCCGCATTCGAGCAGCTCTCCGAGAACCCGCGCGCGCGCAACGCCGAGTTCAAGTACACCCGCATGGGAGACGCTGGGCTCGCGCAGGCCGAGGACGACACCGCGCGCCTCGCCTACACGCCGCCGAGCGGGCCGATCTTCGAGTCGCCCGCGCCGATCGCGTTCGAGCTCGAGGCCGGCGCGGGCGATGCCGGCGTCGCCGCGATCGACTGGTCCTCCGAGGTCGGCCAGCACGCCTGCACCGTCGACCTCAACGGCGACGGACTGCTCGACCTCGTGATCGCGCGGGCCTTCACGCTGAAGACCCCCGACGGCATGCTCGGCCCGCGCACGCTCGTGCTCGAGGCGCGCGCGGGTGGCGGATTCACCGCGCGTCCGTCGCATCCGCTCATGGCGCTGACCGGCGTGCGGGTGAGTTCGCTCCTCTTCGGCGATGTCGACGGCAACGGCCGCGTCGACGCGTATGTCTGCGCGACCGGCGGCAACCGCCTCCTGCTGCAGGATGACGCAGGCGCGTGGCGCGACGCGACCGCCGAGTGGAGCGCCGCGGGCAACGGCGGCGTGTGCAACGACGGCGCGCTCGCCGACCTCGATCACGACGGCGACCTCGACGTGCTCCTCCTCTACCGCGAGGGGCCGAACGACCTGCTCGCGAACGTCGGCGTGGCCGGGGGCGCGTCGGGCTTCCGCTCGATCGGCGCGCAGGCGGGGCTGCAGGGCGCGATCGGCAACGAGGACCGCGCGCCGATCTCGTGCATCGTGAGCGACTTCGACTACGACCGCGACGCCGACATCCTCATCCTCAACGATGCGCTGCCGCACCAGCTGTTCCTGAACGAGCGGCTGTGGAAGTGGACCGAGGGCCAGGCCCCGGGCGTCAGCGCGGCGCAGCTGCAGGACGCGGCCGTCGCCGCGGCGGTCGTCGAGATCGCCGACCTCCCGCTCCGCCGCGCGGTGTTCGCCACCAGCGGCTACCTGCGGCTGCCCACGCGCGTCGAGAACATGCCGATCACCGCGGGCGTCGGCCTCGGCGTCGCCGACGTGACCGGCGACGGTCACCAGGACATCCTCGTGCTCGGCAACGACCGCATCGCGATGCGCGACGAGGCGGGTCGGCTCGTGCAGGAGTTCCCCGTGCCCGAGGGCGCGCTGCGCACGCAGGTGGCGATGCTCGATCCGGCGCGCGGCGCGCACCTGATCACGCTGCGCGCGGGACAGCCGCCGCTGCTGTGGGCGCCCGGGGCTGGCCGCGGCCCGTTCGCGGCGCTCGCGTTCAGCGGCCGCACCGATCCTGCGCAGTCGATGCGATCGAACGCGAGCGGCATCGGCACCAGCTGGGCCGCGCGCGTGGGGCAGGAGTGGTTCGGCGGCGAGAGCTTCCGCGGACACACCGGGCGCGGCCAGTCGCTCGCGCCCGTCGCGGTGGGCACGGGACCGTTCGCCAAGCTCGACCTCGTCGAGATCGAGTGGTCGGACGGCGTCTTCCAGAGCGAGATCGACCTCGCGGCCGGCGCGCTGCACGCGATCACCGAGACCCAGCGGCAGATCTCGTCGTGCCCGGTGCTGTTCGCCTGGAACGGGACGGAGCTGCGCTTCGTGAGCGACCTGCTCGGCGTCGGCGGCCTCGGCTACCTGCTCGAGCCCGGCGTCTACAGCGAGCCGCGCCCGTGGGAGTCGTTCGTGCTGCCGGCGGGCGCGCTCGCGCCGAAGCCGGACGGCACGCTCTCGATCACGCTCGCCGAGCCGATGGAGGAGTCGTGCATGCTCGACTCCGCGCGGCTGCGCGCGGTCGACCTCCCCGAGGGCTGGGACATCGCGCCCGACGAGCGCATGGCGATCGGCGGTGCCGCGCCGACCGGCGATCTCGTCGCGTGGCGCCGCGCGTGGATGCCGGTCGATCGCGGCGGCCAGCCGCGCGCCGACCTCGCCGCCGCGGACCTCTCCGCCGCCGATCCTGGACCCGTCGACCCGCGCTTCATCGGGCGCCTCGCCGGCGAGCAGGTGATCGAGCTCGAGTTCGGCACCGCCATCGACGCCATCGACGATCCGTGGCTCGTGATCGACGGCTGGATCGAGTACCCGTACTGCCAGACCATGTTCGCCGCGTGGCAGGCGGGCGCGAAGTTCCGCGCGCCCGGCCTCGAGGCGCGCGCGGCCGACGGCCGCTGGGTCGAGCTCGTGGGCGAGTGGGGGTATCCCGCCGGCATGCCGCGCCGCATGGCGCTGCCGGTCCCGCGCGCGGGACTGCCCGCGGGCGCGACCGCGCTGCGCATGCGCACCAACATGGAGATCTACTTCGACAGCGTGCGCCTCGTCGCGCGCGAGCCGCTGCCGGCCGCGCCCGTCGAGTGCGCGCTCCGCCGCGGTGCGCTCGCGTCGCCGGGCTTCGCGCGCCGCACCACCGGCCCGCAGCGGCAGCCGTTCTACGATCGCGCCGACATGCGCCCGCTGTGGGACTGCCGCTTCCAGCGCGGGCTCTACACCGAGTTCGGCGACGTGCGCGCGCTGCTCGGGCGCGCCGACGCGGCGCCGGTCGTGTTCGGTCCCGGCGAGGAGATCGCCCTCGACTTCGCGTCGCCCGCGACGCCCCCGGCGCCCGGCACCGTGCGCCGCTACCTGCTCGAGGTGCGCGGATGGTGCAAGGACATGGACCTCTTCACCCGCGACGGCGAGACGATCGAGCCGCTCCCGGGACCGCCCGCCGACGCCGGCGCCGCCGAACTCCTGCGCGCGTCGCGCACGCGCCCGGCGGGCGGACGCTGAGTGCGGGCGGAGCAACCGCACCAGCCGCCGGGATTGCCGAGTCCGACCTCGTCGACTTGCCGATAGACTCGTCGCCATGACCCCGTTCCGCCCAGCCGTCGGACCCCGCCTGAAGTGGCTGCTCGCCGCGGTGTTCGGGCTGTTCGCGCTGCTCGCGGTCAACAGCGTCTACCTGTCGGCGGTCACCTTCCTCGAGTGGCGCTCGGGCGAGATCCTGCAGAACCGCTTCTACCTCTGGAACTTCCTGCTGCACCTCGTGCTCGGCTTCGCGATCGTCGTGCCCACGATCGCGTTCGGCGTGGCGCACTGGCGCAACGTCGCCAACCGGCCGAACCCGCGCGCGATCGCCGCCGGCATCGCGACCTTCGCCGCCGCGATCGTGCTGCTCGCGACCGGCGTCGCGCTCACCCGCGTCGAGATCGCGGGCACCACCATCGGCGTGCGCGAGCCCGCGGTGCGCGACGCGGTGTACTGGATGCACGTGGTCGCGCCGCTCGCGGCGTCGTGGCTCTTCGTCGTGCACCGCCTCTCGGGGCGGCGCATCAAGTGGAAGGTCGGCGTGCGCTGGACCGCGGTCGCCGCGGGCGTCGCGCTCGCGGCGGTGCTGTTCCACGCGGTGATCCCCGATGCCCGCGCGAAGGTGCCCGAGGACGGCGCGCGCTACTTCGAGCCGTCGCTCGCGAAGACCGCGACCGGCGGCTTCATCCCCGCGAAGGGACTCATGGCGAACGAGTACTGCCTCGGCTGCCACGCCGACGTCGTGCACTCCTGGGCGCACTCGGCGCACGCGGTGAGCTCGTTCAACAACCCGCTCTACGCGGCCAGCGTGCGCGAGACGCGCCAGAAGGCCTTCGCCCGCGAGCAGAGCGTGAAGGACGCGCGCTTCTGCGCCGGCTGCCACGATCCCGTGCCGTTCTTCTCGGGCGCCTTCGAGGACGCGCGCTGGGACGATCCGTCGTACGACGCGGCCTCCGATCCGCTCGGGCGCGCGAGCATCTCCTGCACCGTGTGCCACGGCATCGTGTCGATCGACAGCCCGCGCGGCAACGCCGACTACACGATCGAGGAGAGTCCGCACTACCCGTTCGCCTTCAGCGAGTCGCCGCTCCTGCGCTGGACCTCGGACCAGCTCGTCAAGGCGAAGCCCGCGTTCCACAAGCGCACGTTCCTCAAGGACTCCGTGCACCGATCCAACGAGTTCTGCGGCGCGTGCCACAAGGTGTTCCTGCCCGAGCAGCTCAACGACTACAAGTGGCTGCGCGGGCAGGATCACTACGGGTCCTTCCTCGCGTCGGGGCGCAGCGGGCACGGCGCGCTCGGCTGGTACTACCCCGAGAAGGCCGCGACCACCTGCAACCAGTGCCACATGCCGGCCGTGCCGAGCGACGACTTCGCCGCGCGCGACCGTGACGGGCGCGGCACGCGCAGCATCCTCTCGCACGCGTTCCCCAGCGCGAACACGGCGCTCTCCTGCGTGGTGGACCAGTCGCTGGGCGCGATGCTCGGCGACGGACTCGCGTCGGTGGCGGGCTCGCCGCACGCACGCAGCGCCGCGATGCAGGAGACCGCCGAGGAGGCGCGCGCCGCGATCGCCGCGGGCCACGCCGCCTTCAACGCGCGCACCCTGCGCGTCGACCTCTTCGCGGTGCGCGAGGGCGGTGCGATCGACGGAGCGCTGCGCGTGATCGGCGGGGGCGAGCTGCCGGTCCTCGACGCGGGGCGCAGCTACCTGATCGAGGTGGTCGTGCGCACGCTCGACATCGGCCACGAATTCACGCAGGGCACGGCGGACTCGAACGAGGCCTGGCTCTTCGCGCGCGCGACCGCGGGCGGCGTGCGCGTCGGCACGACCGGCGGGCTCGACGAGGCGAGCGGGGCGCTCGATCCCTGGTCGCGCACGTTCAACGCGTTCGTGATCGACCGCGACGGCAACCGCATCGACCGACGGAACCCGCAGGACATCTTCCTGCCGCTCTACAACAACCAGATCCCGCCGGGCGCGGGCGATGTCACCCATCTCGCGCTGACCGTTCCCGCCGACACGGCGGCGCCGCTCGAGGTCGAGGTCGAGGTCCGCTACCGCAAGTTCGACACGACGTACCTGCGGTATGTCGACGGTCCGGAGCGCGTGAACGACCTGCCGGTGCTGGTCCTCGCGCGCGACGCGGTCACGCTGCCGGTGCGCGCGCGCGACGGCACGGTGCACGGTCCGGCGTCGGTCGCCGCCGTCGACGCGATCCCCGCGTGGCAGCGCTGGTACGACTACGGCATCGGACTCTTCCGCGAGAGCGATCGCGGCACGGGACGCGGCGCGCTGCGCCAGGCCGACGAGGCCTTCGCGCGCGTGGAGGAGCTCGAGCCCGCGCAGGACCGCGGGATCGGCTCGCTCGCGCGGGCGCGCCTCGCGATCAAGGAAGGCCGGCTCGACGACGCCGCGGCGCTGCTGGCGCGGGCCGGCGAGCAGGGCGGTGGGGCGTCGTCGGCGGCGGACTCGGCGGACGTCGCCAACGCTGCATCCACACTGCGCGCTCCCTCATCGCAGCTCCGCGCTCCGTGGACCCTCACCTACTTCACCGCCCTCGTCGACAAGCAGAACGGGAACTTCGCGCGCGCGATGGAGGGTTTCCGGCGCGTGCTCGACACCGATTTCGCGGGGGCGCGCGAGCGCGGCTTCGACTTCTCGATCGACACCCGTGTGCTCAACGAGCTTGCCGAGACGGCGCTCGAGGCGTCGCGGCTCGAGCGCGGCGAAGGCGCGGGCCTGCCGCTCGCGCGCGAGGCGAAGGAGGCGCTCGAGCGCTCGCTCGAGGTTGATCCCGAGCAGGCGCAGGCGTGGTGGCTCATGAATCGCGCCTGCGAGGCGCTCGGCGACCCGGCCGGCGCCGCCGCGGCGCGCGAGCAGCACGCGAAGTACAAGCCCGACGAGAACGCGCGCGACACCGCGGTTCGGCGCGCGCGGGAGAAGTATCCGTGGGCGAACGCCGCCGCCGAGGCGACCGTGATCTATCCGTTGCAGCGCGAGGGCGCCGCCGTGGGCGACCTGCGTCC
>JBMOGJ010000040.1:0-25719 GCA_049318425.1 Phycisphaerales bacterium
GTCGACAAGGTCGCGAAGCAGAACGGCGGCAGCCTGCTGCTCCGCGACTGCGGCAACACCACGATGCTGACCAAGCGCATCGTCGACGCCGTCGCCCGGCACAGCGGCGGCCGCGTGCCCGTCACCGCGAAGATGCGCCTCGGCTGGGATCCCGAGCACAAGGTCGCGCCCGTGCTCGCGCGCCAGCTCGCCGACATCGGCGTCGCCGCCGTCACCGTCCACGGCCGCTACACCGTGCAGTTCTTCTCCGGCAAGGCCGACTGGAACGCGATCGGCGAGGTCGTCGAGGCCGTGCCGCAGATCCCGATCATCGGCAACGGCGACGTCACCGAGCCCGAGCATGTCACCGACCTCATGCGCGTCTCCGGCTGCGCCGGCGTGATGATCGCCCGCGGCGCGATGCGCACCCCGTGGATCTTCCGCCGCGCGAAGGCGCTGCTCGACCACGGCACCGTCGGCCCGGAACCGTCGTTCCCCGAGAAGCTCACCGTGGTCCTCCGCCATCTCGAGCTCTGCCGGCTCTACAACGGCGAGCACCGCGCCGCGATCCGGATGCGCCAGCACGTCGCGTGGTACGGCAAGTCGATGGGACACATCAAGCACATCAAGGAGGCCATCCGGGTGGCCCCCGACTGCGACGCGATCGAGTCGATCCTGCGGACCGCCCAGGCCGAGCTGGCGGATGTAACCACCCCATCCGTCCCGTTTTCTCGGACGCGCCGCTCCGGGGACTCCCCGCCCGTTCCCGAAGATTTTGACAATCCGACTTGCCGAGGCGCAGAGTCGGAGTAGATTCGCCTCACTGGAGTCGCGTTCATGCGTGACCCCGGAGGGAAGGCCTTACCAGCGGGAACTGGTCTGGCCAGAAGAAAAAGGGGAGCCGTCAGGCTTCGTTTGGGAGGGAGTTCGAAAATGCTGTCCTTTGGAAGCAGCCTGCGCATTGCCGCAGCTGCAGCGTCGTGCGCTCTCGTGGCGCCGGCGTATGCAGATGCACCGCCGATGTCGCTCACCGTGAGCGCCAGCGGCGCGAGCGGCTCGTTTGGCAAGAACATCCAGGTTGCGCCCACCTCGACCAGCGCCAGCGGCGTCGGAACCTACATCGGTTCCGCCACCGGCACGAACGGCTCGAGCTCCATCTGGAACTGCAACTACAACTTCTCCGCGGCGAGCGGCATGGATTACGCCACGCAGAGCGGTTCGCTCAGCGTCACGAACACCTCGGGATCCGATCTTTCCTTCGCGCTCTCGCTCACGCTGCCGACCTTCGCGGCGCAGCAGATGACCGGTCTCTTCAACGGCAGCGTCTCCGTCGGCCTGATCACCTCGTCCGCCACCGGCGGCGCCGGCTCGCTCAGCCCCGTCAGCGGCACCCCGATGTGGGTCGCCACCACCGGCGGCTCGCCGGTCGGCTCGCTCTTCAACAACTGGTCGACCGTGGCCCGCACCACTCCTGGTGTCAGCTTCGTCGGCTCGCAGTCCTTCGGTGGCTCGCAGCCCTCGCTCCCGACCGGTTCGTTCGGGACGAACATCGCGATCACCTTCAATTTCATCCTCTCTTCTGGCGCCACGGCCTCGTTCTCGACGGCCCTCGCCGGACTCGGCAACCCCGTGCCCGCCCCCGGCGCGCTCGCGGTGCTCGCCGTCGCAGGCATCGGCAGCCGCCGTCGCCGTCGCTGAGTGGTTGAACGCGTGTGACAGACGCCTGGCGGGCCCCTCACGGATCGCCCTCCAGGCCTCAACCAAGTCCCTTTCCGCCCGCCGCCCGTGCACGAGACCTCGGTCCAACGCACGGGCGGCGTCTTTTTTCCCGCCGCGGACCGCGCCCCCGCCCCTTGAGCCCACCCCGCCGCGGGCGTACGATCTCCGCCCCATGGCCGGCCTCCGCTGCAACGTCGTCACCCCCACCGAAAGCGTCCTCGAGAGCGAGGCGAGCTACATCGAGTTCCCGGCGTGGGACGGTCAGAAGGGTGTCGCCCCCGGCGCCGCGCCGTTCCTGGTGCGCCTCGGCCAGGGCCGCCTCCGCATCGAGAAGCCGACCGGTGGCTCCGACTCGTTCCTCGTCGACGGCGGCTTCGCCCAGATGAACGGCGGCACGCTCACGATCCTCGCCGACGGCGTGACCAACGCCGGCTCGATCAACCTCGCCGACGCCGAGAAGGAACTCGCCAACGCCAGCACCGACGGCATGAAGTCGGGCACCCTCGACGCGCGCAACGCCGCCGAGCACCGCCAGCGTCTCGCCTACGCGCGCGTCGCGCTTGCGCGCAGCAATCGTCGCTGAACCCGCGCAGCAATCGTCGCTGAACCCGCGCCGCGATTCTGATCCCGCGCCGCGACTCCGAACCCGCGCCGCGCTGCGATTCCCATCCCGCGCAACCTCACGAATTGCCCGCAGAACGCGTGGAGTTTCCACGGCGCGCTGTGGTACTCTCCGCCCAACTATGACCGAGCATGAAGCGAGCGCGGTCGCCGAAGAGGCGCCCGCAACCATTGGCACGGACGCCGAGTCGCCCACCGGCGCCGAGACGCCCGCGGCCCCTGCGCCGAAGCGCCGCAGCAAGAAGAGCGCCACCGAGGCCGAGGCCGACCACCCGTCGCTCTTCGCCATCAACCTCGACGACCCCGAGCTGCCCTGCGCCGCCGTTCCCTTCGAACTGCGCGTCGAGGCCGCGATCCTGCTCGCCGACCGACCGATCTCCGACGCCCGCCTCGCCGAGGTGCTCGGCCTCGTGCCCCCGTCGACCCGCCCCGCCGGCAAGGATGGCGAGGCGACCGACGGCGACGCTGAGACCAGCGCGCGCGACTCCGCCGCCATCGCCGGCCGTCGCCGCGAGGCCCTCCGCCTCGTGCGCGAAGCCATCGACACGCTCAACCAGCAGTACGCCGCCAGCAACCGCACCTTCCGCATCGAGAGCGTCGCCGGCGGCCGCCAGATGCTCACCATCGCCGCGTTCGGCCCCATCCTCTCGCGCATGAAGGGCCAGCGCGCGCAGACCCGCCTCTCGCAGGCCGCGCTCGAGACGCTCGCCATCATCGCCTACCGGCAGCCCATGCTGCGTGCGCAGCTCGAGGCCATCCGCGGCGTCGCCTGCGGCGAGGTGCTCAAGAGCCTCATGGAGCGTCGCCTGGTCAAGATCGTCGGTCGCGCCGAGGAAGTCGGCCGCCCGATGCTCTACGGCACCACGCCCGAGTTCCTCCGCGTCTTCGGCATCGCGAACCTGAGCGATCTGCCGCAGGCCAAGGACCTCCGCTAAGGACCTCCGCGAACCCGCGCGCCCGCCGTCGACGCGAGTGCCCGTGGACGCGAGTACCCCTAGACGTGAGTGCCCGCAGACGCAGTCTGCGGAACGGATGACCCCCGTCACCCCACGGGCATGCCACCCATCGCCAGCGCCGCGTTGCGGTACCGCGCGTCGTGGCTCACTTCCTTCTCGACGAGCGACGCGATCCACGCCGGCATCGTGAACGCCTCGTGCTCGTCCGACAGCTCGACCTCCACCATCACGAGCGGCAGGTCGCGGAAGGCATCGATCTCCCACACGAGTCCACCCGCGGCGCCATCCCCGCCGACGCGCACCCGCGTCCGCGTCTTCGCAAGCCTGCGGCCCTCGGTGCGCGGCCACGCGCCCTCGAACTCCGCGCGCGTGAGCTCGCGTTCGGTCTCTGTCCGCACCACGCCGCTCCCCGACTTCACGGTGTGGAAGAAGCGCTCGCGTCCATCCGGCTCGACGATGCGCCGCAGCCGCCCCTCGGGAAAGCCAAGTCGCGCGAGCTCCGCCTCGCCCGCCGCCGCGGGCGCCAGGTAGCCCTGCTCGATCTCCCAGGTCTCGGTCGACGCGCCGCGCAGTTCCTCCGGCACGACCGGCGCCGCGCGCAGCACCCACACGCGCTCGATCTCGCGCCCCGGATGCCCCATCGCTCCGCCGCTCACGCGACCGCGCCCCACTGCGCCACCAGGTTCGCCAGCGCGTGCTTGAGGTTCACGTTCGCGCGCACCTCGGCCTCGAGCCGCACGATGAGCTCCACGCGCGCAGCCGCCGCCGCGAGCGCCTCGGCGTCGCCGCGCCGTGCCGCATCGGCGATCTGCACCCGCGAGCGCGACGCCAGCGTGAGCAGCGCGCACCGCGTGCCCAACCGGTTCGCGGCCTCCTTCGAGGCCTTCGGATTCTCCTTCACCACCCGATCCGCGAAGTCGCCGACGAGCTCCGCGAGCCGGTCCGCGAGACCTCCGTCGAACGCGCCCGCCTCGAGCGCCGCGAACCGCGGCAGCAGCTCCTCGCTCCACGCGCGCAGCCCGTGCTTGTGCGCGAGCTCCGCCGTCCCCGGCGCGCCCTCGCTGAACTCGGCCAGCCACGCGCGCGCCTCGTCGGGCACCTCGAAGCGGTCGAACCACGCGCGCATCGCCTCCGCGTCGAGCGCACGGAACGCCACGCGCTGGCAGCGGCTGCGGATCGTCGGCAGCAGCCGCTCCTCCTGCGTCGTCACCAGGAAGATGTAGGTGCCCGGCGGCGGCTCCTCGAGCGTCTTCAGCAGCGCGTTCTGCCCGTACGGATCGAGCAGCTCCGCCTCGTCGATGATGAACGCCTTGTTGCAGCCGAGGTACGCGCCGCGCCACACCGGCGAATCGAAGCTCTTGCCGTCGCCCACCACGCCGCCGATCATCAGCTCGCGCAGCAGGTCGAGCGGGATGTTCGTCTGCTTGCGGTCGCGCAGCTCCTTGATCGACGAGTCCTCGGCGCGCTCCTTGCGGATCACATGGAGGTCGGGATGCGAGCCCGAGTCGATGAGCTCCGCCACCCGCGTGTCGCGCGGCGCCTTGAACGCCTCGATGTGCGCATCGCCCGCGTCGGCGTCGAGCAGCAGCCGCGCGCACTCCATCGCCGCCGTGCACTTGCCCACGCCCGACGGCCCGTGCAGGATCCACGCGTGATGCATGTGTCCCGAGCGGATCGCGTGCGCGAGCTGCGCCGTCGCCAGCGCCTGCCCGAACAGGACCGGACCCTCGTGATGCACAGGCCTCGGCCGCGACTCGGGCGGCTGGTCGCCCGCACGCCCACGCGGTGCACGCGCGGGCGCCTTCGGAGCGGTGGAACCTGTGGCGCGCTTGGCCATGGCGTCATCCTACGGGAAGCCCGCGACGCGCCATGCCCGCCACGGTCCCTGCCCACGCCCGCCCGCAGGTCGTGCTCAAAGCCCCGGCACCTCGACCAGACGGCACGGCTGCGGCTTCGTCTTGCCCTCGGGCTTGCGCGGGTCGACCGGGATGAGCAGCGGCTCGCCGTTCACCAGGTTCGCGGGGAACTCCCGCATCAGCTCCTGCACCTCGGGCGAGAACAGCGTCGACTTCGGGTCGTACGCGCGCCGGTCGAAGTGACCGACGGCAACGATGCTGGTCTCCGAGTCCTCGTCGTGCAGGAACCACGCCTCGTGGCCCTTCTTGCGGAGCTCGGCGCAGTAGCGCTCGGCCGACTCGCGCATGCCGTCGTACTCGACGCCCTTCTCGCTGAAGGTCGACCAGGCCGCCACCTGCAGGGTGAACAGCGGCCGCACGTTCGGGAACTGCGCGCGCAGCGAGCGCAGGTCGTGCGCCTTCGGCGGACCGGACGCCGCGTCGGAACTCGTCCGCATGAGCATGACGCCGGCGAACGGCTTCCTGCCGTTGCGCTCGATCGCCTTCACGCGCTTGAGCTCGCCCTGCGCGCCCTTGTCCTCGGGGGCGTCGAAGCGGCCGATCACGATCGCCGAGCCCTTGCCCACGCGGCGCACCGTCGCCTCGCGCAGCTCGGGGTACTCCGACACCAGCTGGCTGCGGAACGCATTCGCCTTCGCCGCGTGGTCCGCGGTGGAGAAGGTCGCGAGGATCACCGACCAACGCCCTGTGCGCGAGTTCGCGGAGGGCTTCGCGGCATCGGCCGATCGGGTTGCGCCCGCACCGGACTTGCCGGCCGCCGCCCCGCCGCCACTCGCACGGTCGCCGCCCGTCGCGTCGCTCCCCATCACGTCATCCTTCGGGTCGATGAGGTCGATCTGCGCGCCATCGCTCGTCTGCGCGCCGCCGACCTTGCGCTGCTGCGTCTTGGTCGGCCCGTCCTCGCAACCGGTCGCCGTCATCGCGACGAGACCGGCCAACAGGCCCACTTTGCCGAGAGTCAGAAATTTCTGCGTGATGTGCGGCATGGATTGCATCTCCTGTCTTATACGCGTCTAATAATGGTGCGCGCGGTCGAGTCGCAGCGGCTCATTTACCGACCGCATGAAAGTGGCGGGCAAACTCCCGCTCCTGAGATCGATCGAATCGCGCGAAGTCTCTTTCCGACAGCGACTTACGGACAAGTTCCGGTTGGAGCGGTTGCTCAAGTCGTGAGGGCATGTCCGCCGATGAAGGTGTTGGGCAGGATGCAGGTCTCGACATCGCGTGGTTCGAGACCTCAACCCACGGACAGAACCAGGATGGTTTGGCGTCGTGCGGGACAAGTGGCAGCGAAGGAAACGCTCTACGCGTCCCAAGGAGTATTGCAATGCCGGACATTGGCAACATCGGACACTCGATCGGAAATGCGGGCTCTTCGGTCAGCTCGAACATCAACGCCGCTGGCGTTCGCACCCAACTTGATACGGCTGCGCGCCGTGCGACGGATTCGGCCTCGGTCGGCTCCCGCTCCGCGTCGTCGGATCGGGTCGAGGTCTCCGAAGTCGCGCGTTGGCTCGGGGAGATGAATCGCCTCCCCGCGATCCGCGAGGAGAAGGTCGCCGCCGCCAGGGCCGCGATCGCAAACGGCAGCCTCGATACGGACGAGAAGCTCGCCATCGCGATCGGCCGCATGATCGACGAAGTCGCCTAACCCGCGACCCGTCGAACAGGTCGCACCCGACCCGACGCCCGCCCGAAGACTCTGAAACATCGCATCCCCGCCCCGCGCACGGTTCGCCCTGCGCGGGGCTTTTCGTTGGGCGGGGCCGCTTCGTCGGGCGTCTGCGGTCCCGCGACCCACAAGCGACCCCCACCCCATCCCGACCCCGCGCGCGGTCGCACGAGGTCGCACGGGGGCCGCGCGATGGAGGCGCAGGGGCCATCCCGTACGATTCCCCGATGCCTTCGACCCGCGTCTCCGCGCTGCTCGCGCTCGCCGTCGCCCAGTCCCTGATCTCCACCGCCGCCGCGCAGACCCCGCCGGTCAACGGCATGCGCCCGAGCGATCCCGCGCGGCACGCGCTCGTCGGCGCCAAGGTGATGGTGGCCCCGGGGACCACCATCGACAAGGCGACCGTGCTGATCCGCGACGGCGTCATCGAGTCGATCAAGGCCGACGGCGCGGTGCCCGCCGGATACCGACGCTTCGACTTCGCGGGCAAGACGATCTTCCCGGCGTTCATCGAGTCGGCGCTCGCGATCGACAGCGCCACCCAGGCCGCCGCCGAGGGCGCCGCGCCCGGCGCGCACTGGAACCAGTACGTGACCCCCCAGGTCTCCGCGACCGACCTCGCGATCCCCGACGCGACCCTCGAGTCGCTTCGGGCGCAGGGATTCCTCGTCGCGCGCGTGCTTCCCGCGAACGGCATCTTCCGCGGCGGCTCCGAGGTCCGCCTGCTCACCAAGGGCAGCGAGCGCACGCTCGGCCGCGACCTCGGTGGACACACCGTGCAGGTCGTCGGTCCGCGCAGCTTCGACTTCAGCCAGTTCATGGCGCAGACGCCGGCGCCCGGCGCGCCGCAGACGCCCGGAGTTCCCGGCGCACCGGCCGTCGGCCAGCAGCGCGGCGAGCGCATGAGCAGCTACCCGTCGAGCCTCATGGGGTCGTACGCGCTCATGCGCCAGACCTTCATGGACGCGCGCTGGCGGCTCGACTCGGCGAGCGTCACCCGCTCCGCCATCCCCACCGACGACATGGACGCGCTCGACGCGCTGCTGCCCCTCGTCCGCGGTGAGCACGGACTGCTCGTCGACGCGAGCGACGACCTCGAGGCCGCGCGCCTCGTCCGGCTCGCCAAGGACCAGCTGCCCGCGTGCTCGCTCAGCGTCCTCGGCAGCGGCAACGAGTTCCGGTCGCAGGCCGAGCTCGTCGACCTCTTCGCGAAGTCGAACGCGTCGCTCATCATGCCGATCGACTTCCCGCAGCCCCCGGACCTGGTCTCGCCGACCGCGACCGACTCGGTCTCGCTGCGCGAGCTCATGACCTGGCGCTACGCGCCCACCAACCCGAAGCGCTTCATCGCGGCCGGCACCACCGTCGCGCTCACCACGCACCGCATGCAGGACAAGGGTTCGTTCCGCAAGCGGCTCGCCGACGCGATCACCCACGGCCTCACCAAGGACGAGGCGCTCGCCGCCCTCACCACCACGCCCGCGAAGCTCCTCGGCATCGATGCCCGCGCCGGCACCCTCGAGGACGGCAAGCTCGCCAACCTGATCGTGGCCTCGGGTGACCCCTTCGACACCGAGTCGAAGTTCGAGGCGATGTTCGTCGCGGGACTTCCGGTGCTGCTGCCGCCCGATGCTCCGGTGCTGGCGGCGGGCTCGTTCACCGTCACCGCCGACGCCGCCACGCCCAAGCCGCTCGCGAAGGACCTCCGCATCGCGCTCGACCCGAAGGACGGCTCGCTCAAGGCGACCTGGACGCCCGCGGAGGGCGAGAAGCCCGGCAACACCGACAAGAACGCCGCCACCGACGCCGCCGCGAAGCCCGACGCCGTCGCGCCGGAAGCGCCGAAGTCCGACGCCAGCACGCCGACCGACGCGCCTGCGGCGGATGCCGCCGCGAAGCCCGCAGCGGCCGACGCGAAGCCTGCCGCCGGCAGCGCCACCGCCAAGCGCGGCAGCGTGTCGTCCGACGGCCGCGCCTCGGGCATCTTCGACGGCACGCCGTTCGGACTCGAAGGCGACATCCGCATCGCGATCGCCGGCTCCGGCGACCGCGCGACCATGACCGCCGAGTGCGCCGACGGCACGCGCGTCTCCTTCACGCTCACGCGCGCGAAGCCCGACGCGCCGAAGTCGGACGACGCGAAGCCGGATGACGCGAAGACCGACGACCGCGAGAACCTCTGGAAGGACACGCTCCCCGTGCCCTTCGGCGAATTCGGCCGCACCAACCGTCCGCTCGCGGGAACCGTGCTGTTCCGCAACGCCACCATCTGGACGCTCGGCCCCGCGGGCACGGTTCCCGACTGCGACATGCTCGTCCGCGACGGCGAGATCGTGGCGATCGGCACCACCATCATCGCACCCACCGTGGAGAACGTGATCGACGCCAAGGGCATGCACATCACCCCCGGCCTCATCGACTGCCACAGCCACACCGGCATCTCCGGTGGCGTGAACGAGGGCACGCAGGCCAACACCGCCGAAGTCTGGATCGGCGATGTCATCGATCCCACCGACATCAACTGGCAGCGCCAGCTCGCGGGCGGACTCACCGCCGTCAACCAGCTGCACGGCTCGGCCAATCCGATCGGCGGACGCAACTCGGTCGTCAAGATCCGCTGGGGCGAGGGCGCCGAGGCGTTCCGCTTCGAGGGCGCGCCCACCGGCATCAAGTTCGCGCTCGGCGAGAACGTCACGCGGCCGACCTCGCGCTACCCGACGTCGCGCATGGGCGTCGCGACCTATCTCGACGATTCGTTCACCGCCGCGCGCGAATACCGCGCCGCGCAGAAGGCCTACGCCGCGCTCGACGCCGAGGCGCGCGCGCGCACGCTGCAGCCGCGCACGGACCTCGAGCTCGAGACGCTCGCCGAGATCATCGAGGGCACGCGCCTCGTCCACTGCCACAGCTACCGCCAGGACGAGATCCTCATGCTCCTCCGCACCGCGGAGAAGTTCGGCTTCCGCGTCGCCACGCTGCAGCATGTGCTCGAGGGCTACAAGGTCGCGCCCGAGATCGCGGCGCACGGCGCGGGCGCGTCGAGCTTCAGCGACTGGTGGGCCTACAAGATCGAGGTGATGGACGCGATCCCGTGGAACGGCGCGATGCTCCACCGCGCGGGCGTGCTCGTCAGCTTCAACAGCGATTCCGACGAGCTCGCGCGCCGCATGAACATGGAGGCCGCGAAGGCCGTGCGCTACGGCGGCCTGTCGCCCGAGGAGGCGCTCAAGCTCGTCACGCTGAATCCCGCGAAGCAGCTCCGCATCGACGGCCGCGTCGGCTCGCTCGAGCCGGGCAAGGACGCCGACTTCGCCGTGTGGAACGGCGATCCGCTCAGCGCCTTCACCCGCTGCGAGGAGACCTGGGTCGACGGCGTGCGCCGCTACGCGCGCACCGAGGAGGCCGAGCTCCACGCGGCCGCCCTCAAGTCGCGCGGCGAGCTGCTCGCCAAGGCCAACGCCGCGGCCGACGCGCGCGGTGGCGCGGGCGCGGAGTCCGGTGGCGGCGCCGGCGGCGGTGGCCGCGGATTCCGCGGCGGACGCGGCCGTCCGACGCTGCTCTCGCGCATGCTCGAGGAGCGCGAGGACACCATCTGGCTGCGCATCGCGCGCGGACTGCCCCCGATCCCGACCATCCAGGGCGACTGCGGCTGCGGCGTCGTCAACGACCAGAATGCGATCGTCCCCGCGGCGGAGGCCGAGGCAGCGTCGAGCGCCGCGGCCGAGATCACGGCGACCAGCTCGAACTGAGCGCGCGAAGGAGCACCCCCCATGAAGCACACCACCCGTACCACCGCCTTCGCCCGCGCCGCCTGCGTCCTGCTCGCCGCGGCCGCCGCGCCCGTCGTCGCGACGCCCGCGCTCGCGCAGAGCGACATCGTTCCCGCGAAGCCGCAGTCGCGGCCGATCGCGATCATCAACGCCGTCGTGCACACCGCCACCGCGGAGAATCCCGTCATCGAGAACGGCCATGTGCTGTTCGACGGCGGCCGGATCACTTCGATCGGCCCCGGAGTCCCCGCGCTGCCCGCCGACTGCGAGGTCGTCGACGCCAAGGGCCGCCATCTGTCGCCCGGCTTCTGCGCGTTCCCGAGCTCGCTCGGCCTCGTCGAGACGCTGCAGGTCGAGGTGACCGACGACCGCGTCGAGGTCGGCGACCTCCGCCCCGAGGTCACGCCGTCGGTCGCGATCAATCCCGACAGCGACCTCCTCACGGTCTCGCGCGCGGCGGGCATCCTGATCTCGGTGAGCGTGCCCGACGGCGGACTCGTCTCGGGCAGCGCCTCGGCGATCCGCCTCGACGGCTGGACGCCCGAGGAGCTCACCATCGATCCCTCGGTCGGACTCGTCATGACCTGGCCGATGGTCGAGCCCGCGCGCAGCTTCGCCTCCCGCCGCTCGCCCGAGGAGCAGAAGCGCCGCGCGACCGAGGACCTCGCCCGCATCGCGCGGTTCTTCGACGACATGAAGGCCGTGCTCGAGGCGCGCGCCGCCGACGCGACCGTCGCCCACGACCAGCGCGCCGAGGCGATGCGCGATGTGCTCTCCGGCAAGGATCCCGTGTTCGTGCAGGTCGGCAGCGCCGCGCAGATCGAGAGCGCCGTCGCGTGGTTCAAGGCCCGCGGCATGCGCTGCGCGGTCATCGGCGGCGAGGGCGTCGAGACCGCGATCCCCTTCCTGAAGGCCAACGCGGTGCCCGTGGTCCTCAACGGCGTCCACCGCGTGCCCGGCAACCGCCACGCGCGCAGCGACGAGGCCTACACCCTGCCGCGCAAGCTCGCCGAGGCGGGCATCGACTTCTCGATCGCGACCGGCGACGAGCCCGCGCATACCCGCAACCTCCCGCACCACGCGGCGACCGCGGCGGCGTTCGGCCTCGACCGCGAGGCGGCGCTGCGCGCGGTGACCTCGTCGCCCTGCCGCATCGCGGGCATCTCGAACCGCTACGGCACCATCGAACCGCTCAAGAGCGCGACCCTGATCCTCACCGACGGACATCCGCTCGAGCTCACCAGCGCGGTCGCCGCCGCGTGGATCGATGGCGAGACGATCGACCTCTCCTCCCACCAGAGCGCGATGAAGCGGAAGTACGACGAGAAGATCGACCGCAGCGGGAAGTGACGGCGCCGCTCACCAGACGATGCGGCCGGTGGCCTCGAGCACGCTGCCGTCGACGGTGGTGAGCGTCGCGCTCAGCTCGAGTTCGTCGCCGCGCGCGGGCTCGCGGTCCCACGCGGGCCGGAGCCGCAGCACCCACTGCCCGAGGGTCGCGTCGACGCGGCGCTCGGCCTGGCGCTTGGTCGCGAGCGGCACATCGAACGCGAGGTAGCACGGATCGGCCTTGGCGGCCTTGAGGATGACCCGCAGGTCCCCGCCGAGCAGCGCGTCGCGGCCGGCGGCGTCCATGGCGTCGATGCGCACATCGATCAGCGCCGGTTGCCCGGCCATGCGCTCGACGCGGGTGAGTTCCGAGATCGCCATGCGCGTCGCGGTGTGCGGCGCGCGCTCGTCGGCCGGCGGCTCCGACTGCCGGGGCGCGATCGCGGCGGGCGCCTTCTCGTCGGCGGTCCGCGACTCGGTGGGCATGATCGGCACATTGGCCGTCGGGTCGACCGGCTGCGACCGGCACCCGGAGGCGGCGACCGCGCACAGCGCGAGGGCGCCCAGCGTCGCCGCGGTTCCCCACCGACGCGGCCACCAGCCGCATTGCGGAGTCCGGAGGCGGAGGTGCGTCGCATGAGACGGGTCGGCGGGCATGCCCGTAGCCTACGGAACCTCCGCGGACGGCGCATCGACGCTCGGTATACTCCGCGTCCCATGGTTGAGAACGCCGCGCTCGAGATGATCGCCCTGGCTCCTGGCACCCGCGTCCGCGTGACCCAGCAGCTGCCGCAGACCCACGCCGTCTGGACCACCACGGTCGAGGGCACGATCTGCCGCTACCGCCAGGCGAAGACGGGCTCGTGGTTCGCCCACGCGAAGTCGGACAAGCTCTGGCTCGACCGGCTCGAGATCAAGAAGGACGACGGCGAGCTGGTCACCCTGAACCTCGACCGCTACAGCGTCGTCTCGCCGGCCTGACCGGTCGCTCGCGCGGCGCGCGCCCGTCGATCACGCTCCGATCACACCCGCAGCGCGCTCTTGCCCACCGTGCAGACGGTGATGGCCTTGCGCCAATCCGCGCCCATCGCGTGCGCGATCCAGTCGTTCAGCGCGTCGAGCGTGACGGCATCGACCTCCGCCGACAGCTCGCCGAGCGAGCGGCAGCGGCCGAGCCGGTACCAGTCGCTGCCGAGCGCGGCGGCGCGGGCCGCGGTGCTCTCGCCCTGCATGACCAGGCGGCTCTTCATGCCGATCACGGTGCGCCGGAACTCGCCCTGGTCGACGCCGTGCTCGAAGCGCTCGAGCTCCGCCAGCATGGTGTCGAGGGTCTCCTGCGCGCGCTCGGGCGTGCTGCCCGCGTAGAGCGCGACCATGCCGCGGTCGCGGCCGCCGGCGTAGCCCGCGTTCACCGAGTAGCACAGGCCGCGCTTCTCGCGGACCTCGCTGAACAGCCGGCTCGAGGTCTCGCCGCCGAGCACGTTGGTCGCCATGCGGCAGAGCAGCGACTCGGCCTCGCGCTCGCTCGGCGCGTGCAGGCCGATCGCGATGTGGGTCTGGTTCGATTCATCGTCCTCGTGCAGCGAGCCGCCGAGCGAGGGACCGGTCGCGCCGACATCCTCGGCCTTGCCATGCCATCCCTTGAGCAGCCGGTCGAGCGTCGAGGCGACCTCGTCGGCATCGACCGTGCCGGCGATCGAGAGGATCGACCCCTCGGGACGCACGCGCCGCATCCAGTCCTGGCGCAGCGAGGCGATGTCGGCCCGCTCGAACGCAGCCTTGTTGCCGTAGCCCGAGCGGTTGAAGGGCGGCGGCAGGTGACGCTCGCGCAGGCGCAGCGACACGCGGTGCTGGGGATCGTCCTGCAGGCTCTCGAGCGACTGGATCGCGAGGCTGCGGACGGCGTCGAGCGCCTCCGAGGGCAGGTGGGGCCGCACCACGAGGTCGGCGAAGAGCGGCAGCACCTCGGCCACGCGCGCACCGATGAAGGTGCCGCCGGCGACGATGTGCACCGCGGCCGGCGTGACCGCGCGCTGCACCCCCGCCCGGTCGAGGGCGTCGCTGAACGCGCGGCTGTCGCGACCGCCCGCGCCGCGCTGGCAGAGTTCGGCATGCAGGCTCGACCAGCCGTCACCGAGATCGCCATCCGGGTCGCTCGCGTTGCCCGCAGGCATGAGCCAGCTCAGGGCCGCGGTCCGCACACCCGCCATCTCCTCCACCAGCAGCGGCATGCCGCACTCGAGGATGCGGGTTCGGATCGGGTTCGCGCGCGCGGTCGACGACGGACCCGCGGTCGGATTCTGGGACAAACTCATGAGGCGGATGCTAGCAGGGCACTCGCCCCGTTCCCGCGCGACCGCCGGATCAGTCGGCGCCGGCCTCACAGACCGCACAGACCGCACGGCTCCGCCCTGCAACACCCGCACGCCTCTCCTTGGAGCAAACTTGCCTCAGGGGCGCGCCGATGACCACCTCGAGTCGATTCCGGCCCTCGCTGGCCGTCCAATCGCTCTGAGGAACGACCCATGCGACCACTCCATGCCTGTATTGATGTCCTCGTGGTGGGCTGTGGAGCCCTGGCCCTCGTGACCGCCCTGAGCCTGTACGAGTCCCATCTCGACGAGAAGTCGGTGGTCGACTCGACCCGCGCGGCGCTCTCGACGATCCGTGCCGAGGTCGGCATCCACTCGGCCATCGGCGATGTCGAGCTCAACGAGTTCGGACACCCCCATCAGATCGACCCCAGCTGGTTCTCCGACGCGCCCGCCAAGAACATGCTCGCCACCCAGTCGGCCCCGTGGGTCGAACTCGCCCTTCCCGGCGAACTCGACAAGAACCACCCGAAGGACCCGACCTTCCGCGGCGGTCGCGGCGCGATGTTCTGGTACAACCCGGTCCGCGGCATCGTCCGCGCGCGGGTGCCTGACCAGACCACCGACGAGTCGACCCTGGCGCTCTACGAGCAGATCAACGGCGAGAGCTGGGAGAACTGAGGCCACCGCCCGACGGCGCGGCCCGCTTCCGACGACTCCAAGACCCCGAACGACACGACGCCGGCCCATGGGCCGGCGTCGTTGCTCTTCCGTCGTGGATGGTCGAGGGGTGCCTGGCGGGTTCGATCGCCGCACGGGTCTCACGCGCGGCCTGGATCGTGCGACCTGGATCATGCGGCCTGGATCATGCGGCCCTGCCGCGCGGGGGTCGGCGCGCGAGACACCGCACCCGAGCTCCGCGCCGGACGGCCGCCGCCGCCCGTCACTTGTTCTTGAAGTAGTCGATGTTGATCTGGATGTACTTCTTCCACTCGGCGGGAACGTCGTCCTGCGGGAAGATGGCCTGGACCGGGCACTCGTCGACGCAGAGGCCGCAGTCGATGCAGGTGTCGGGATCGATGTACAGCTGCTGCTGCACGCCGTGGTCGCCTTCCTTCTTGGTCGGATGGATGCAGTCGACGGGGCACACCTCGACGCAGGCGGTGTCCTTGGTGCCGATGCAGGGTTCCGTGATGACATGCGCCATGGCGCGATCGCTCCGTGTGATTGATGATGCTTCGCCGCACGCGCCGACGCGCATGCGCGGCGCGATGATAGCGGTTCGCGTGTCGCGCGATCGCGCGGGCGCGCATGATGCGGAACGCGCCAAAAACAAGCCCAAAAATGCCGGAGGCCGCCTTCCGGCGGCCTCCAAGCATCGTTCAGAGCGAGAGGCTTACTTCGCCTTCTTGCCGGCCTTCTTGGCGGTCTTCTTGGCGGCCTTCTTCGCAGTCTTCTTCGCGGCCTTCTTCGCGGCCTTCTTCTTTGCAGCCATTGTTGGCATCCTTTGCTGGGTTACGCTCTTGGAGTCGGAGTGAGGCAGGTGCCGGCGTAACAGAGCCACTGCCTTGTGGTGTTATACACAGATCGGCCACACAGGAAAAGTGACTTGACAGAAATATGCAACAAGCGATGCATGAGGTGCCCGAGGGGGCGATCGTCGCGCACCGAGAGAGGAACGGAACGATGGCTGTGAAGGTCGCGCTCTACGGAGCAACAGGTCGCATGGGCACGCGCATCGCGGCGCTCGCCGAAGGCGATGATGCGGTTCGCATCGTGCGTCGGATGGGTCGCTCCGGCGTCGTCGGTGGTGGCGTCGAGCATCGGTCGTCGGATGCATCGGGTTCGAAGGCTGCCGTCGGCTCCGACGTCGGCGTGGTCGCAGGCGTCGACGTGGTCGCCGACGTCATCATCGACTTCTCGAGCGAGTCGGGCACCCGCCAGGCCATCGCCGACGCCCGCGCGGGCGGTGCCGCGCTCCTGGTCGGAACCACCGGTCTTTCCGCGGAAATCCTGCAGGAATTGGCGCTGCTCGCACGCAGCAACGCCGTGCTGATCGCCCCCAACACCTCCCTTGGCGTGGCCGTGACCCGCAAGCTCGCCCGACTGGCGGCGGAGCTGCTCGGACCCGCGGGCCCGGGCGGCGGCGCGTGGTCGGTCGACATCGTCGAGAGCCACCACGATCGGAAGAAGGACGCCCCGTCGGGGACCGCGATCGCGATCGCACGCGCGCTCGAGTCGGGCGGCATGGCCATCTCGGCCGATCGCATCCACGCCATCCGGGCCGGCGACACCATCGGCGAGCACGAGATCCGATTCGCGGGTCCCTCGGAGCGCATCCATGTCATGCACCAGGCGGTGACGCGCGACCTGTTCGCCGCGGGCGCACTCCGCGCCGCCACCTGGCTCGCGGGTCGGTCGGCTGGTTCGTACACGATGGACGACGTGCTCGGCTGACGCCAGGCCGCGAGGTCCGAGCGACGACCCGTCGAGACCAGCGGAGACCACCGAAGCCCTCCGAACTCCGCGCAGGACTGCGAAGCCCCGCGAAAACGACAGCGAGCCCGTCGTGCAACGGGGCTCGCGAGTCGATTTCACCGATTCGAGTGGCCGGACGGCGGTCAGGCCGCGTTGCGGCGCTGGTCGTGCTTGTCCGGCGCGGTGCCGGTCGGGGTGCTGTGGGTGGTGTTCGAGGGCGCATCGGCGCGCTCGCGCCAGTCCTCGACGCGGCCACCGAGGTTGAGCTCGGTGGGCATGGTCTTCCGGTAGCCGAGCTTCCGGATCACCTCGAGCACGTCGGTCCAGGTCGGGAACGACTTGCCGTTCGACCGCTTGAAGGCATCGATGGCCATCAGGAACATGAACTGCTCCTTGTTCATCTCGCCTTCCTCGGCGTCGCGCACGAAGTCGCTCAGGCGGCGGCCCGGACCACGGCGGCGCTCGAGGTTCGTGGGCGACGCGCCCTCGAGATTGCGACGGTCGAGGCCACTGCGGCGGTCGACGACGCTGCCCTCGCGGGGATCGGTCGTGTTCGGACGCGTGTTGTTCTTCTCGTCAGACATGGCGTTCTCGTCGATAGGCGTTGCACACGGCGTGCGGCGGGCGCGAACATGCGCCACCGCTACACTGTCGGCCTATCGGTCACCTCGGAGGGCGACTTCAGCCTGTCCCCGAAGTTCCGTCCGCCAAGTTCCCGGTGGACCCGCCCGAAGCGCGTCCCCTCCCGTTCGATCGCCCGTCCCCGGCCACCATCAGGTCCCCCACCGTGCCCGCCGCCACCCCTGAAACCACCTTCCGCCCGCTCGGAGCGATCCTTGGATGGGTCTTTCCCGGCCTCGGGCACATCGCGTCGGGCAACATGAAGCGCGGCCTCTACGCCATGGCCGGCGTCCTGGTGCTCTTCGTCGGTGGGCTGCTCGTGGGTGGCATCGACTGCGTCGACCGCAAGGAGGACCGCCTCTGGTTCTTTGGGCAGGCCGGCTGCGGCCCGATCACCTTCGTCGCGAGCTACGCCAACGACGCCCTGCTCAAGTCGGGCGAGGCGGCGCCCATGATTGAGATGCCGAGCTACCCGGGCCAGCCCGAGGTGTTCGTGAGCTCCTACAAGGGCCTCGCGCACGCCAACGAGTTCGGCACGCTGTTCGTGTTCCTGGCGGGGCTCCTCAACCTCTGCGTCCTGCTCGACGCCGCCGTGCGCCCGCCCGCGAGCGATGCGCCGAGCGTCCGCCGCCGTGCTGGTGAGGGAGCCTCCGCATGAGTCACATCGGTTCGATGCTCGCGTGGGCGCCGTTCCTCCAGCCTGCACCCGGCGTGCAGCACTGGTGGTGGCTGCTCGTGATCCCGATGGCCCTGGGCGTGTCGATGGCCTACAAGGCGATCCGAGTGCAGACGCTGGCCGACTGGCCGATGGCCGTCGCCAAGATGACGCTCCAGATCGTGGCCGCCGTGGTCGGCATCGCCGTCGGGCTCTACCTGCTGGTGATCGTGCTGCTGCCGATGCTGCCGGCGGAGTGAGCCGCGCGGCCGGACCGCCGGAAGTCGCCGCGGATCACCCGGCGCAGCAGCGCGACCGGTCCGACGACCACCGCCGCGAAGACCACCACATTGAAGATCGCGCCGAACCAGAGCACCTCGACCTGCTCGGGGCCGCCACCGCGCGAGCCCGTGAGCGCGCTCTCGGCCGCGTAGACGATGCTGGTGTCGGCGTCGTCGAGCTCGGCGGGCACCGGGAAGCTGCGGGTCATGCTCGTGACCGTCCAGCGCATCCGCAGCGCGGGGAGCGGCCAGCCCGCGGCGAGCGTGCCGATCCGGAGGAACTGCGCCGCGGGATACGGCGGCGGCGGCGGCTCCTCCCAGCCGTGGATCTCGCCATCCCACAGCGGCGTCGAGAGCGGCGGATCGATGAGCATGAGGTTCGACCAGCGCAGCCCGAACACGCGGTCGCGCGCGTGCCACCAGCCATGCACGCCGCGGTGGATGGTGCCGACGGTGGCTCCCTGGCCGCGCTCGACCATGTACATGGGCAGGTAGGTCGCCACGGCGGTCGCGACCAGGCCGATCGCGAGGGCGACGGCGATGCGGATCACGCGGCTTCGGACGGAGCTCGTCGGCATGGAGCGCATTGTGCGATACTCCGCGCGTGACTGCATTCCCCGACACGCTCCACCGGCTGGTCCTCCGCGGCATCGGCGAGATGGGCTTCAAGAGCCCGACCCCGATCCAGGCCTCCTTCATCCCCGCGGCGCTCGCCCCCGCGGAGGGCGGGGAGCCCGACGCGCTGCGCAGCCGCGATCTCGTCGGACTCGCGCCGACCGGCACCGGCAAGACGCTCGCCTACGGCATCCCGCTCGCCGACCTCCTGCTGCGCCACAAGCCCGTCGAGACCGGCGGCCGCCGCCGCGATCCGCGCGCACGCCTGCGCGCGCTGGTGCTCGTGCCCACGCGCGAGCTCGCGCAGCAGGTCGCCGAGGAGATCCGCCACCTCGTCCGCGGCTCGCTCCTGCGGGTCACCGCGGTCTACGGAAAGGTCGCGATCGCTCCGCAGTCCGAGGCGCTCAAGAAGGGCGTCGACATCGTCGTCGCCACGCCGGGCCGTGCGCGCGAGCTCATCGAGGCCGATGTGATGACGCTCGCGCACCTCCTCTACGTCGTCTGCGACGAGGCGGACCGCATGCTCGACATGGGCTTCCTCCCGCAGGTCGACTGGGTGCTCTCGCGCGCGCCCGAGGGCCGGGCGAAGTGGCTGCTCTCGGCGACCCTGCCGCGTCAGGTCGAGGACCTGGTGCACAAGAAGCTCTCCAAGCCGGAGAAGATCTCGGTCGGCACCCGCAACGCCGCGGCGGCGCACCTCGCGCACCGGCGCATGCTCGTCGACGAGGAGCTGAAGACGCCCGCCCTGCTCTCCCTGCTCGCGCAGGAGGATCTCCGGCGCGGCATCGTCGTGTACTGCGCGAGCCGTCGCCGCACCGGATGGGTCGCGGGCGCGCTGCGGAAGCACGAGATCTCGGCCGCCGTCGTGCACGGCGACCGCTCGCAGCTCCAGCGCGAGAAGGCGCTCGAGAGCTTCGCCCACGGCCGCTGCCGCGTGCTGGTCGCGACCGACGTCGCGGCGCGCGGCCTGCATGTGCCGGGGATCAAGCTCGTCATCAACTACGACGTGCCGGTCTCGCCCGAGGAGTGGATCCACCGCGTCGGCCGCGCGGGCCACGGCGGCGGCGAGGGCGCGAGCGTGACCTTCGTCTCGCCCGACGAGCGCGTGCGCTGGGAGTCGGTGGTGCAGCTCGCGCAGCCGGAGTGGGACTCGATGCTCGTGCCCGAGGATGTCGCGAGCTTCATGCGCGACCGCGACAAGGCGCGCCACGAGCGCGCGCAGGCCGAGCAGGCCGAGGTGCTGAAGGCGCTCGAGCTCAAGGAGAAGGCGGAGAAGGAGAAGGCCAAGCGCCTCAAGGATGCCGCGCGCAAGCGCAAGATGAAGTCGCAGCGCTACGACACCAAGCAGTTCCGCGGCACCAAGTCGAACACGCCCGTCGAGAAGGGCACCAAGCGCGGCACCGGCGTCAAGAAGCTCGGCTGACCCCGCGACCCAAAGCCCGAGGATTCACTCCGAGGGCTTCACCAGCGGGAGCCGCCGCAGCGGCGACCGCGACGTCCCCAACACCAAAGGGAGCGGCAGCAGCCGCGACCGCGACGTCCACAACACCAAAGGGAGCGGCCGCAGCCGCGACCGCTAGGAACGCGGCTCTCTGAGCGCCATCCGGAACGCCAGCGACCGGATCTCGCGACCCTGCCGCAGCTGCATGCGCCGGCGCACGGCGCGCATGCCCGCGACCGTCATCGTGTTCTGCTGGATGCCGGCAAACAGCGTGAAGTCGAGCATCGCCGAGCGGACCCAGTCGATGTCCTTCTCGTAGCCGCTCACGGCGAGCGCGCCGGTCTCCTCGATGAACTTCCGCAGCCGGCGCTGGCTCACCCCGAGCGTCTGGCAGCAGCCGAAGTGGATCACGCGACCCTGGCAGCGTCCGCGCAGCGCCTGCTCCAGCGCGTCGAGCGACACGCGCGCGCCGCGGCGGCGGAGGTCGCCGAACTGCACCTCGCCCTCGATCCCGTGGAACGCCAGGTAGAGGATCGGGTAGTCGTCGTGGCGCCGCTGGGTCCACTTCTTGAGGTAGTAGTCGAGCGCGTCGACCGTGACGACGTTGCGGTGCACGAAGGGGATGCCGAGCGGCGAGCTCTTGAGGAGCTCGAGCATGGGCTCCACGCTCGGCGACGTCCGCACCTCAGACCAGTCGGTCTCGAGGCAGAAGATGCCGCGCACCTTGGTGCGCGCATGGACAAGCGTGTAGTCACGGAGGAGCATGACGGGTTTCCCTTCGACCGAGGTCCGTCTCGGCCGGAATGAGCGTTGACCTGCCCGCGGGAGGGGTCCCGAGGACTCGCCCATTGTTGCCCCGCGCCGCCCATCGGGCGGGGAAAGCATGCATTTCCCTCGCGGATTGCTGCGGTCCGGACGCGGTCGCGAAATCCCGGGCCGGGCACCCCCCGCTGTGGCGTCGGGAACGCGGGTCGGACCTTCGGAAGAGTCTCGGGAGGCTCTCGGACGGCGCCTCGGACGCGTCCGAAAACGGTCCGGCCGGGGTCAGGGCCGGCTGTTCCACAAACGGATCACACGGGTTTCCCGCTCGAATCCGAGGATCGAGACCGTGCCGGTATCGAGCGCGAGACGCTCGCCGTCCTCGGGCGCGAGCTCGAGCCAGGTGGCGGCGAGCACGCGGAGGAAGTGACCGTGGGAGAACAGGATCGCGTCGCCGTCGACCGCGAGCGCGCGCTCGATCACGCGGCGCGCGCGCTGCGCGACCTGGTCACCGACCTCGCCGTCGGGCGCGCCGTCGTGGAACACCGACCACTCGGGATCGGCGCGACGGATGTCGGCGGTGGTCCTGCCTTCGTACGCGCCGTAGTTCCACTCGCAGAGGTCCTCGGAGCGCTCGGCCGACGGGAGCAGCCCGCACAGCTCGCAGGTGCGCACCGCGCGCGTCATCGGGCTGGTCAGGACGAGCGCAAACGCATGTCCCGCAAGCACCGGCGCGAGCAGCGCGGCACGGCGCTCGCCCTCGGCGGTGAGCGTCAGGTCGGTCCGCGACGTGTGCTGCCCCGTGAGGCTCCACTCGGTCTCGCCGTGGCGGACGAGGAACAGGCGCTTGCTGGCGGTCGGGTTGCTCATGTGCGGTGCTGCGCGGGCGTGTGGCGCAGCGTACCCGCACGCATCGCGCGAAACCGTATGATCGCGGCATGGACGACAGTTCGGTTCTCACCCGCCCGGCGGTGGCGTCATTCGCCCCCGAAGCAACGCAGGCATTCGATGTGGTCGCAGTGACCATCGTGTTCCGCGTGGTGCGCGGCGAGCTCTGCATCGGCCTTCCGTTCGCGACCAACGGCCGCGGCGAGCCGATGCGGGTGGTGCCCACCTCGGCGCCGGACGCGAAGTCGGACGACGCGGGCCTCGGCGCCGCGGCGCGGAGCGCGGCGCTGCGCGTGGTGGCGGCGCGCGACCTCGTGCGCATCTCGAACGCGGGCGTGCGCGGCCTGGCCACCGACGGCGCGTCGGCGGCGCGGCTCGTCGTGGTCTCGTGGGCGATCGCGCGACCGATCACGGCCGCGGCCGATGCGGCGCAGTCGCTCGAGGCCGACGAGGCGTTCGTGCCGCTGTCGAACCTGCCGGAGCTCGACGAGCCGACGCGCGCGGTGCTCTCCTGCGCGTTCGACGCGTTCCTCGACGCGACGCTGGCGGATGCGCTCACGCGCCGCCTGCTGCCGCGGCACATCCTGTTCCGCAAGACCGACGGCTTCACCAACCGCAGTCCGTTCGAGTCGGCGCTCGGTGCGGCGCCGGCGCCGAGCGAGGCGGAGATCCCGATCTTCGTCGGCCTGCTGCCCGATCCGTTCCCGCTGTCGGCGCTGCGCGAGCTCTACGAGCGGCTGCTCGACGCGCCGCTCGACCGCGGCAACTTCCGCCGGCAGTTCCACGAGATCATCGCGCTCGGGCCGATCACGGCCCTGCCGATCTTCGAGCGCGGCGTCCCCCATCGCGCGGGGCAGCTGTTCACCTTCGACAAGCAGGCGTGGGCGAAGTTCGCCGCGAGCTGAGCGCGCAGGCGCGAAACAAAAATCGCGAAGCCCGGCGGCGCGCTGAGGAGTTGCGCGGGAGCAGCCTCCTGCAGGGTGGGGATCGGTTCCACCCGGCAGTCGTCCTGAGGCGCACCAACGAGGATGGTCGCTGGCGCAAGCTCCGTTCCGCCGGGCTCCGCGGTGGTGGCCCGGTGCGGGCTCGACTGTGAGCCCGGGGTTGCGTGGGTTGTCCTGTCGATCGAGACGTTGACTTGCGGTCTTCGTCTCGCGCGCTGGGTTCCGTGCGCTGCGTTCCGTGCGCTGCGTTTCGTGCTCTGCGTTTCTGGTTCTTCGCGCCAGCGGTGTGCGCGAGGCGAGGACTCGGGAACTTCGATGCGAATTCGCTGACTCGTGGATCTCTGACTCGGGGATTTGTACGCGATCCCAACCCGTTGGTTCGATCGAGGATTCGCGATTTCGCTGGCTCGCGCGATGAATGGGGCGCGCGCCTCACCGATGGGGATTGCGCCGTACGCTGCGCGCGATGACTGCGCTGTCGTCGACGGATCCGACGCGGAATCCGACGCTCCACGCACGAATGGATGCACCCGTGAACACACCACGCGCGACTTCGACGACCTCAACGACTTCGGAGACCTCAACGACTTCGGCGGCGCAGACCGCGCGCGACGCAGGCTGCTCGCTCGACATCCAGCGGCGCGTCGCCCGCATCGTGCTGCGCGACCCTTCGCGTCGCAACGCGCTCGATGCGCGCACGCTCGCACTCTTCGCAGCGCACCTCGACGCGGTTGCCGGCGATGACGCGATCGACGCGGTTCTGATCGCGGGCGAGGGAGCGGCGTTCTGCTCGGGCTTCGACCTCGCGGGATGCGCGGAGGAGCCGCGTCGCGTCGAGGAGCTGCTCGTCGGACTCAGCCTGTGCGTGCAGCGCCTGCGCGCGCTCGATGTGCCGGTGGTCGCGCGCGTGCAGGGTGCGGCGCTGGCCGGCGGCTGCGCGCTGCTCACCGGCTGCGACTTCGTGGTCGCGGCGACCGATGCGCAGCTCGGCTATCCGACGCATCGCATCGGCATCTCGCCGGCGATCAGCATCCCCTCGCTGTTCTCGCGGATGGGGCCGGCGGCGCGGGCGCTTCTCGTGTCCAACGAGATCATCGACGGACCCACCGCCCTCGCGCGCGGACTCGCCACCCACTGCGTCGCGCCCGGCGCGCTGGATGCGGAGGTCGACGCGCTGCTCGAGCGGCTGCTCGCCAAGGGTCCGCAGGCGATGCGCGCCACCAAGCGCTGGATCCGCTCCATCGAGGAGCGCTCGGCGGGCGACCTCGGACCGGTGCCCGCGCGTGATGCGGACGCGATGACGGCCGCGCGCGACGCGAGCCTCGCGCTTGCATCGGGCGAGGAGTTCGCGACCATGCTGCGCGCCTTCTGGGCGTCCCGCGCGCAGTCCCGCTGACCGGCCGCGCGCCGGGTGCATCACCTCGACCCCGCCACGCGAAACACCCCGCCATGCGATCGCCGTTCGCCATGCTCCGCGAGATCCAGCGCAACTCGCGCCGCGTCACGCGCAACCGGTTCGACCGGGTACAGGGCGCGGGGTTCGTGCTGTTCGCGTTCCTGGCGCCGCTGTCCGTGTGGAAGATGGAGTCGCTGCGCGTGCGCGGCACGTCGGAGACGCTCATGCTCGTGCGCGTCTACGAGACGCCCGGCGAGAACGGTGGCCGCGGGCAGGTGCAGGCCACGAAGATCCGCGAGGACGAGCGGACCGCCTCGTGGCACGGCGTGCTGCCGCTCGCGGAGGTCGACCTGGTGCAGCGCTCCGAGTGGCGCGGCTGGCCGCTCGTGACCTCGCACACCGAGTTCGCCACCGAGATGAAGGTCACGCGGCTCGCGACCTGCCCCGCGTCCCGCGAGCCCGCGGTACGCGGTGCGGCCGACGCGGTGTGCCGGCAGGCGGGGCTGGTCGTCGCGTCCGACTCGGTGCGCTCGCACCCGGCGGCGTGGATCTTCTCGTGGGGCGCGTGGTGGGTGCTGCTGTCGATCGCGCTCGCGGTCGTGCTCGCGCCGATGCGCCTCGGATGGTTCCTCTACCGCCGCACGCGCACCGCCGTGCGGCAGGGCCGCATCGACCGCTGCCACTGCCCGAGCTGCGGATACAACGCGAAGCACTCGATCCTGCGCGGGCGCTGCCCGGAATGCGGGAGCGAGCTGTACGAGCGGCCGGAGTTCTAGCGGCGTGTCCGCGCCGGACGCGGGTCCGCTCGGTTCACGCGCGCGACCACGCGGCCTTGAGGCGGGACTGCGCCTCGTCGCCGGCGATGATGCGGGCGCTGATCTCGGCGGCCTCGTCGGCGATCGCGTCGTCGAGCGATCCGTCGAGCTCGTTGAGCCAGTGCTTGGTGGCGGCGAGCGCCTTGGGGCCGCCCTTGGCGAGGCGCTCGGCGAGCTGCTGCGCGGTGACGGCAAGCTCCGATTCGGCGACAAGATGGGTCGCGAGTCCGCGACGGAATCCCTCCTCGCCCGACATCGTGCCGCCGGCGAGCAGCATCGCGCGCGCGGCACCTGCGCCGATCTTCTTCATGAGCCACGGCGCGACGACCGCGGGGCAGATGCCGAGGTCGACCTCGGGGTAGCCGAGCTTCGCCTCGGCGTGCGTGACGGCGAAGTCGCAGACGACCATGAGACCGCAGCCGCCGCCGATCGCGGCGCCCTGCACGCGCGCGATCGTGGGGATCGGCAGCCGGCGGATCGCGCGCGACGCGCGGGAGAGCGCGCGCAGCATCTCGCCCATCGCGATGGGGTCGTCGGCGACGGCCTTCAGGT
>JBMOGJ010000041.1:0-25082 GCA_049318425.1 Phycisphaerales bacterium
CACGACGAGCACCGTCACCACGATCGAGTTCGAGAGCGCGTCGACGAAGCCCATCCACGGCACGCTGCCGGTCTCGCGCACGGCGTCGGCGTAGTTCCCGAACTGCGGGCTCGGCGGGAAGAGCGAGATTCCCGCGCTTCCCGTGATCGCGGCCTCGGCGCGCTGCGGCGTCTCGAGGCTCACGACCGCCATCCACCACAGCGGGAACACGAACGCCGCCGTGCCCATGATGAGCACGAACCAGAGTATGGCGTTGGCCAGCGGGGAGCGCTTCATTTGCGGAGGCTCTCGTAGTAGACGACGCGCGCGCTCGTGCGCAGGATGACCGCGGTCAGCGCGAGCACGATCGCGAGCAGGATCCACGCCATCGCGCTGGCGTAGCCCATGTCGTACAGCTCGAACGCCTTGTTGAAGAGGTAGAGCACGTAGAAGCGCGTGAGGTCGCCGGGCTCGCCGCCCGTCATCACGAACGCCTGCGTGAACACCTGGAACGAGCCGATCACGGCCATGATCAGGTTGAACAGGATCACGGGCGACAGCATCGGCAGCGTCACGCGGAAGAAGCGGCGCACGGGGCCGGCGCCGTCGATCTCGGCGGCTTCATAGAGGTCGCGCGGGATCTGCTGCAGGCCCGCGAGGTAGACCATCATCGAGCCGCCCACGAGCCAGAAGCTCATGATCGCGAAGGCGGGCGCGCCGAACACGGCGGCGTCCTTGCCGAACCACTCGGGGCCCGCGATGCCCACGGCCTCGAGCGTGCGGTTGATGAGCCCGCCCTCGCTGTCGAAGATCCAGCGCCAGAGGATCGACACGCCCACGCCCGCGAGCACGCTCGGCAGGTACCACGCCGCGCGGAAGAACGCGATGCCGCGCACCTTCTGCATCATCACCACCGCGGCGAGGAGCGCGAGGAACTGCCCGCCCGGCACCGCGATCGCGGCGTAGTAGAGCGTGACCTTGAACGCGGTGTGGAAGCGGCCGTCGCGCGCGAGGAGCTGCGCGTAGTTGTCGGCGCCCACCCAGTCCGCGCCCGAGAGCGGGCCGATGCCCTTCCAGTTGGTGAGCGAGAGGACGAGCGAGAGCAGGATCGGGAACGCCATGAAGACGAGGAACCCGATCACCCACGGCGAAGCGAAGAGGAATCCCGCGCGTTCCTCGCTGCGCGCGTTGCTGCGGCCGCCGTTGGCGCGCGTGCCGCTCAGGAAGAGCCACGCGATCGCGGCGAGCACGCCGCCCGCGAGCGCGAGGCCGATCACGGCGAACAGGCTCCACGGCACCGGGCGTGGATTCACGCCGCCCGGGACGAACTTCACATGCGCGTCCCACTTCTCATTGAACTGCGCGATCGCCTCGGGAATCGTGAGGTCGCCGGTCTTGAGGCCCTGGTCCATCGTCGAGCCGAGGATCTGCTCGAAGGTCGGGTCTGCGGGCCAGCCGACGACGACCGACTCCGGGATCGCGTCGAGGTAGCCTTGGTTGTTCGCGGGCGGCAGCGTGGCGTCGAGGAACGCGTCGCTCGCGGCGACCGACTGCATCGTGGGAATCGCGAGTCCGAGGCGCGCGTTCGCAGCCTGGCTCTTCGCGTCGGTGAGCCACTTCACGAGCTTCCACGATTCCTCGGGGTGCTCGGTGTGGCGCGCGATCGACCAACTCACGGTGAGCACGCAGTTCGCCTCGGCGCCGCCACGCGGAAGCGGCGCGAAATCCCACTCGAAACCGCCGGGTTCGCCGGGCTTCGGGATGTTGCGGTAGCTCGGCACGACCCAGCGGCCGAACGGGCCCGCCATGCCGACCTTCCCGCCGAGGAAGACGCTCGCGCCCGTCGCGATCTTGCTCTTGCCGCTCGTGAGCGTGTTCTCCTCGCCGTGACGCCACGCGCGCAGGCGCTCGAGCGCGGCGACGGCGTTCGGCTCAGCGACGCGGATCTGCTCGAGGTTGTCGTCGATCGCCTCGCAGCCCTCGGTGCGCAGGTAGGTGCGCACCATCACGGGCCAGGTGACGAACTCGCTGCCGGTGATGCCGGGGAGTTGCCCGAGCTTGCGCGCGGCGGCGATGTAGTCGTCCCACGTCCACGCGTTGGTGGGGAATGCGAGCCCCGCCTGGCGGAAGAGGTCCTTGTTGTAGTAGAAGCCGACGGTGGTGAAGTCCTTCGGGATCCCGTAGAGCGCGCCCGTGCCGACGCGGCGGCCGTCGAAGCGGAAGGCGTCGACGGTCTGCGGGTAGAAGGCGGCGAGGTCGAGCGCGGTCGCGTCGCCGGCCTTGCGCGCGGCGTACTCGCGCGCGACGAAGTCGTCGATCGGGCGCAGGAGGTCGAGGCTCGCGAAGTTCGCGACGCGCTCGTAGCCGACGTAGAAGACGTCGGGCGCCTCGCCCGCGGCCATCATGGTCTGGAGCTTGGTGTAGAAGCTGCCCGCGTCGCCGGGGTTGAGGCGCTTGACGCGCACGCCCGGATTCGCGGCCTCGAAGGCGCGCAGCGAGTCCTCGACGATCTTGTCCTCTTCCTGGCCGCCTTCGCCGGACCAGTGCATGACGGTGAGGACGGTCTCGCCGGCCGCGTGCTCTCCTGCGGTCGCGGTGCGGTAGGCGACGCGCGCGAAGGCCGCGATCACGAGCAGGACGGCGACGACGGCGAGGCCGGTGCGGAGCACGGTCCCGATCCATCTCGCGGCGCTGGTGGGTGATGCGGACATCGGGCGGCGAGTATAAATGAACCATGCGCCGATTCGCCGTCCTTTCGCTCCTCGCGGCCGCACTTCCCGCGTGTGCGGTGGCGCCGGACGCGTCGGTCGAGCGAGCGGCGCCGTCGCCGCCGCCGCCATCGCCATCGGTCGAGGTCGAGGAGCTCGCGGGCGGCCGGATGCGCGTGACCTTCGCGTTTCGCGCGGAGCGCGCGGAATCGGCGGTGTTCGTCGCGGGTGACTTCAACGGATGGAGCCCGACCAGGACGCGCCTCGAGCGGATGGGCGACGGCGTCTTCCGCGCCACCGTCGAGATGGAGGAGGGGCGGCGGCTGTACAAGTTCGTGGTCGACGGGGCGTGGATCGCGGACCCGCTCAACCCCGAGCGCGAGGCCGACGGGCACGACGGATTCAACTCGGTGCTGGTCGTGGGCGGCGAGGCCGCGTTCGACGCGACGACGGCGCGCGCGGGCGACGGCAGGATCGAGGTCGCCGCGTGCCGCCACGATCCGGCGCGCGCGATGTGGCTGCAGCGGGAGCCCGACGGCGGGACGCTCGTGCGCTACCGCGCGCTGGCGGGGGATGTCGAGTCGGTGGCGTTCGTGCTCGACGGCGCGGCGCCGCAGCCGATGGGCAGCGTGGTGCGCACGGGGAGCTTCGACTGGTGGCAGATCCGAGTTCCGCGCGGAAGCGCGGAGAAGCGGTACGCGTTCACCGTGACCGACGGCGCGTCGACGTGGGCGGATCCCGCGGAGTTCCGCGTGCCGGCGCCGGTTGTCGGCGAGCCGTTCCGCACGCCTGACTGGGCGAAGGGCGCGGTGTGGTACCAGGTCATGCTCGACCGCTTCGCGAACGGCGATCCGGGGAACGACCCGCCGCGCACGCGGCCGTGGACGAGCGCGTGGCGCGCGACGAGCGCCTGGGAGACCGAGGACGGCCAGTCGTTCTGGGAGTGGTCGGTGTTCAACCGGCACTATGGCGGCGACCTCGAGGGCCTGCGCCAGCGCATCCCGTACCTGAAGAGCCTCGGCGTGAACGCGATCTACCTGAATCCCGTGTTCGAGGCGCAGAGCCACCACAAGTACGACGCCACCAACTTCGTGCACATCGACGACAACTTCGGCGTGCTCGGCGACGCGGCGATGTCGGCGGCGAACGAGGATCTCCTCGACGCGGGGAGCTGGGGGCTCAACCAGAGCGACCTGCTGTTCCTCGAGGTGCTGGGCGAGCTCAAGCGGAACGGCTTCCGCGTGATCATCGACGGCGTGTTCAACCATGTGGGCGAGGCGCACGTGGCGTTCGTCGATGTGCGCGCCAACGGCGCCGCGTCGCGCTACGCCGACTGGTTCGACATCGAGAGCTTCGAGCCGTTCCGTCACCGCGGCTGGGCGGGATTCGGGCAGTTGCCGGCGTTCCGCAAGGGCGAGGACGGGCTCGCCAGCGCCTCGCTCACGCGGCACATCATGGAGGTGACGCGCCGCTGGATGGATCCGAACGGCGACGGCGACCCGAGCGACGGCGTCGACGGATGGCGGCTCGATGTGCCCAACGAGCTCCCGCTCGGGTTCTGGCGCGCATGGCGGCGCACGGTGAAGGCGGTGAATCCCGATGCCTACATCGTGGGCGAGATTTGGAAGCGCGCCGACGCGTGGCTCGACGGCGGCACGTTCGACGCGGTGATGAACTATCCGTTCGCGGAGGCCGTCGTGTCGTGGGTCTCGGGCGAGATCGCGGCGGGTGAGCTCGACCAGCGGCTCGCGGTGCTGCGGCTCGCGTATCCCGAGCAGGCGACGGAGGTGCTGCAGAACCTCCTCGGAAGCCACGACACCGACCGCGTGGTGTCGATGATCGCGAACCCCGGCCGCGGCTACGACCGCGCGAACAGCGAGCGGCCCGGCTCGGCCTACGACGGGGCGCGGCCCTCCGAGGACGCCTACCGCCGCGCGCGGCTGGCGGCGCTGGTGCAGATGACGTACGTGGGCGCGCCGATGGTCTGGTACGGCGACGAGGCGGGGATGTGGGGGAGCGACGATCCGTTCTGTCGCAAGCCGATGGCGTGGGCGGACCTGCCGCCGAACGACGATCCGGAGGAGCGCGTCGATGAGGGGCATCTCGCGGCGTACCGCGCGATGATCGGGCTGCGCAACGAGCTGCCGGCGCTGCGGCGCGGGTCGTTCCGCACGCTGCTCGCCGACGACGCGCGGAACACGTGGGTCTTCGAGCGGGAGCTTGATGGCCAGCGGGTGGTGGTGGCGGTGAACGCGTCCGCGGTGACGCAGGACGTGCGGCTGGACGCGTCGGTGCTCGGTGGTCGCGCCTGGCGCGTGGCGTTCGGCGGCGGGGAGGGCGACCTGCTCGGTCTGCCACCGCTCTCGGGCCGCGTGCTCGTCAGCGACCGCGCGCCTCCCGCGCGCTAGCCGCCCCCAACCCGACCCCACCCCAAACCCGTACCCACCCAAACCCGTACCCCCCCAAAACCCGTGCCTGCCAACGACCGCGCTCTGGCGGGTACTGCCCGGTACGTACCGGGTACCGATTCCTGTCGTAATGTATGCATCCGGTACCCGCCGACTGGCGTGCAGTGGCGGGTACTGCACGGTAGTTGGCAGGTACGGTTTGGCAGGTACGGAGTGGCGGGTGCGGACCGGCAGGTACGGTTCGGGAGGTACGACTCGGGTTATGGAAGCGCTTGCGACACATCCGCTGCTCTCGACCCGCCGCGCGGGCGTCCTCATGCACATCACGAGCCTGCCGTCGCCGTTCGGTGCCGGCGATCTCGGCGCGGCCGCGCACGAGTTCGCCGACTGGATGGCCGCCGCCGGCCTCACCGTCTGGCAGATGCTGCCCGTCGGCCCGGTCGGCTACGGCGACAGCCCGTACTCCTCGCCCTCGAGCTTCGCCATCGAGCCGACCTTCCTCGCCCTCGAGCCGCTGGTCGAGCAGGGCCTGCTCGCGAAGTCCGACCTCGCGCTGCCCGCGCGCGACGCGCGCCGCCTCGCGCGCGGCGACTGCGATTTCGCCGCGAACCGCGCCTTCCGCATGGCGCGCGCCGCGAAGGCCGCCGCCGCCTTCCACGCCGCCAACGGCGCGAAATCGCGGGATTTCAAGCGCTTCGCCGACCGCGCGTCCTGGCTCGGCGCGTGGCTCGACTTCGTCGCGGGCTCCGACGCCGCCGCGCGCGCCATGCACGCGTGGATCCAGTTCGAGCTCGACCGCCAGTGGGCCGCGCTGCGCGCGCACTGCGCGACGCGCGGCATCGCGCTCGTCGGCGACGTCCCCATCTTCGTGACCGCCGACAGCGCCGATGTGCGCGCCAATCCCGAGCTCTTCCGCCTGAAGAAGGACGGCACGCCCGAGGTGCTCACAGGTGTACCGCCCGACGGCTTCAGCGCCGACGGACAGCTCTGGGGGCATCCGCACTACGCGTGGGACGCGCACCGCCGCGGGAAGTTCGCGTGGTGGATCTCGCGCATCGCCTGCGCCGCCGAGCGCTTCGACCTCGTGCGCATCGACCACTTCATCGGCTTCCACAACGCGTACGAGGTCCCCGCGGGCGCGAGGAACGCCCGCAAGGGCGCGTGGCGCAAGGCGCCGGGGCGCGAGCTGCTCACCGCGATGTCGCGGCGCTTCCCGTCGCTTCCGCTGATCGCCGAGGACCTCGGCGCGCTCACCCCCGAGGTCGAGGCGATGCGCGACGACTTCGGCCTCGCGGGCATGCGGATCGTTCAGAATGCGTTCTGGAGCGGCAAATCGGGGGACATGCCGCACAACCACCCGTTCCGCGCGGTGGTGTACTCGGGCACGCACGACAACGAGACCACGGCGCAGTGGTGGCGCGGCCGCGACCCCGGGCAGCGGGCGCGCTTCCGCGCCTATGCGGGCGGAGGGCCGGTCCACGAGGCGATGAACCGCATCGTGCTCGCCTCGCCGGCGGCGCTGGCGGTGCTGCCGATGCAGGATCTCCTCGGGCTGGGGAAGTCGGCCCGCATGAACCTCCCCGGGACCGCGACCGGCAACTGGCGCTGGCGGATGGAGCGCGGCGCGGCCGGAAAGGCCCTCGCCGAGCGGATCCGCGCGCAGGTCGACGCGTCGGGCCGCGGCTGATCGACTATCTTCCCGCGAATGGCCGCGAAGAAGTCGACGTCGAAGAGGAAGTCCACCGTCCGCAACGGAGCGCGCGCGAAGTCCGCGTTGTCCGCGTCGTCGTCGGCGGCGACGACGAAGTCCGCCTCCCGCGCGGCGAGGGGCGGCGCGAACCCGGCGAAGTCCGCAGCGTCCTCATCGCCCTCATCATCCTCGTCGCGCAGCAGCAGCCGGCGCACCGTCGTGCCCGCGCCGATCGCGCCGAGCGAGGCGCAGGCGCAGCTCCGCTCGCTCGCGATGAACCTCTGGTGGAGCTGGAACGAGGTCGCGCAGCGGCCGTTCGCCGCGCTCGACCCCGTGCTCTGGCACGCGACCAAGCACGCGCCGCTCGCGGTGCTCGCGCACGCTGGGCCGGCGACGCTGTCGGCGGCCTGCGAGGAGCCGGGCTTCCGCATCGCGCTCGCCGACGCGCGCGCCGCGCTCGCCGCCGAGCTCGCGCGCCGCACCTGGTGGGACGACGAGTGCGCGGCGAAGAACCCTGGCGCCTGCATCGCCTACTTCTGCTCGGAGTACGCGATCCACGAGAGCATCCAGCAGTACTCGGGCGGCCTCGGCGTGCTCGCGGGCGACCACCTCAAGAGCGCGAGCGACCTCGGCGTGCCGCTGGTCGCGGTGGGCCTCTACTACCGTCACGGCTACTACATCCAGCAGTTCGCCGAGGACGGCACGACGAAGGTGCTCTACCCGGTGTACGACCGCAACACGATGCCGATCGCCGACACCGGCATCGCCATCGAGTGCCCGGTGGGGGCGCACGCGGTGAAGGCGCGCGTCCTCCGCATGGATGTCGGCCGCACCCGCGTGTTCCTGCTCGACGCCGACCTCGCGGAGAACCGCCCCGAGGACCGCCTGCTCACCGAGGGCCTGTACAAGGGCGAGCCCGATCTCCGCATGCGGCAGCAGGTGCTGCTCGGCGTGGGCGGCATGCTCGCGCTGCGCGCGCTCGGGATCGCGCCGACCCGCATCCACCTCAACGAGGGCCACGCCGCGTTCGCCGCGGTCGAGATGCTCGCCGAGTTCCGCGCGCGCGGCATGTCGCATGCGGACGCCGTGAAGGAGGTGCGCGCGCGCGCGGTGGTCACCACCCACACGCCGGTCGCCGCCGGGCACGACCGCTACGGCGTCGAGATGGTCTGCGACGGCCTCGCGAGGACGCTCGCGAAGGGCGGCATCACCCGCGCCGAGCTCGAGTCGCTCTCGCGCGAGGATCCCGCCGACGCGAAGGAGCCGGTGTGCATGACCATCCTCTGCCTGCGGCTCGCCGAGCGCGTGAACGGCGTGGCGAAGCTGCACGGCGAGGTGAGCCGCGAGATGTGGATGAAGGCCTACGGCGCGCGCCGCGCGAAGGACGTGCCCATCGGGCATGTCACCAACGGCATCCACATGCCGACCTGGCTCGACCCGCGCGCCGCGCGCTTCTGGAAGGACGAGTGCGGCTTCGACCCGTGCGCGCACACGCCGCGCAACCGCGGGTGGAAGCGCGCGGCCGGCGCCGATCCCGCCGCGTTCTGGCGCCTGCGCGGATCGCTGCGTGCGTCGGTGGTGCGCTTCGCCCGCGAGCGCCTCGTGCGCGCGGCGCAGCGCCGCGGCGAGGGGCCGGCCGCGCTCGACGAGTTCGCCCGCATCCTCGATCCCGAGGCGCTGACCATCGGCTTCGCGCGGCGCTTCGCGACCTACAAGCGCGCGCCGCTCGTCTTCACCGACATCGACCGGCTCGCGGGCATCGTCGGCGACGCGAAGCGGCCGGTGCAGTTCATCTTCGCCGGCAAGGCGCACCCGCGCGACGCGGGCGGCCAGGCGTACGCGCGCACGGTGTTCGAGATGACGCGGCATCCCAAGCTGCGCGGCCGCGTGGTGCTCATCGAGGAGTACGACATGGAGGTCGGCCGCGCGCTGGTCTCGGGCTGCGACGTGTGGCTGAACAACCCGATCCGGCCGCACGAGGCGAGCGGCACCAGCGGCATGAAGTCGCCGCCGCACGGCGGCATCAACTGCTCGATCCTCGACGGCTGGTGGCCGGAGGGATTCGTCGAGTCCGAGTCCCCGACGCCGCGCGCGTCGAAGGGCCTGTACGCGTCGGGCGCGAACGGCTGGGCGATCGGCAAGGCCGACGACGGGCACTTCAACGAGGCCGACGCGCACGGCGCGGGCGCGGCGCGCGACCTGCGCGACGCCGAGAGCCTCTACGCGCTGCTCGAGCGCAGCATGGTGCCCGAGTTCTACGACCGCGGCCGCGACGGCCTCCCGCGCAAGTGGATCAAGCGCGCGCTCGCGAGCGCGTCGAGCATTCCCGACGTCTTCTCGACGCACCGCATGGTGAGCGAGTACACGCTGCGCGCGTACGTCGGCTGAGCGGTTGCGTCCTCTGGGCGCGCGCATCCGTGGAGCGCCTGCATCGGTGGAGCGCCTGCATCCGCTGAGCACCACGAAAGACACGGCGCGCCGCGGGATTCGCGGCGCGCCGTGGTGTTTCACGTGGTGTTGGATCCGCGGTTCACCGTGGCGTGCAGCGCGTCATGCCGCGCGTCGGCCCGAACCGCAACGCGCCGCGATCAGTCCAGCGCCTGCGTCAGGATCGTCGCGCCCTGCGGCTTCGCGGTCCCGCCCGAGAGGATCTGGCCGACCGATGCCTCGCCGTAGGCCTCGCGGTTCACCTTCTGGTCGACGGTGAAGTACACGCCGCCCACGAGCAGGCCGCCGAAGAGGCCCTCGCTGCGGAGGTAGTAGTAGCTCGCCGGGACGGGGCCGCCCGCGTTCTTGGGATCGGTCTTCGCCGGGCCCGCGACCGCCGAGGCCTCGGCGAGCGCGTAGACGCCGTCGTCGAGGAAGTTCGCGACCTCCTCCTCGGTGTTGAGGAAGATCACGATGTCGCGGCGCTGGCCGCCCGCCTGCAGTCCGACCGACGCGCCGGCGGTGTTGATCGCGATCGGCGCGCTCCACTCGAGGCCGGCCTTGCGCATGAACACGCCCTCGCCGCCCGAGGCGCCGACGACGAGCGCGGCGTTGGTCTCGCGCAGGATCGCGATGCCCTTCGCGTTGGCGAAGACGGTCGACGGGATGCGGTGGTCGCTCGACTGGAAGCCGCGGACGACGGACAGCGAGGTGCCCATGCGCTCGCCGATGGTGGCGTTGCAGGCGGCGAGTGCGAGCAGGGGAAGGAGCAGTGCGATGCGGGCGAACGTCATGGGTGCCTCCGTGCAGTGGGTTCGTGTCTCGGAATCGGTGGTGGGCGGCGGGCGCTCAGTCGACCATCTTCTTGAGTTCGTCGATCTTCGCGGTCGCCTTCTTGAGGTCGGCGGCCGACTGGATGCCCTCGACGGCGGAGCGCACGTCGCTGATCCGGAGCGCGATGATCTTGTTCATCATCTTGACCACGACGAAGGCGCAGAGCACGACGATCGCGAACTCGACGAGGTTGTTGATGAATGCGCCGTACTTGATGGCGGCGGTGACCGTCTCGACGCCGTCCTTGGTGGTCGACTTGAGCACGACCTGCAGCGACTTGAAGTCGACGCCGCCGATGAGCACGCCGATCGGCGGCATGAGGATGTCGGCGACGATGCTGTTCACGACCTTGGTGAATGCACCGCCGACCAGGATGCCGACGGCCATGTCGACGGCGTTGCCCTTGGCGGCGAACTGCTTGAGTTCCTCGATGAATCCCATGCTGTGCTCCTTTGCGACCCGCGGAATTGCGGCGGGTCGGAAGATAGCGGGCGTGGGTCAGAAGAGGAGCCGAAGGCCCGCGAGCAGCGCGAAATCGAGGCTCGGTGCGGTGCCGCGCGGTCCGGCGAGGTCCTCGGCGAGCGGGATCGACACCCCGAGCTCGACCGCGTAGGTCGGCGCCTCGATGAGCAGCCCCGGGGCAAGGAGGACCTCGTACTGCCCGCCGGTGGTCCAGACGGCGTTGATCTCGGCGGTGAGGTACCAGGCGGCGGTGCGGTCCTCGCCATAGCTCTCGGGGTGGATGCGGAATCCGTAGCCCGCGTCGAGGTTGGCGAAGTCGTCGCCGAGGTCGGTGACGAAGAGCGGGGCGTCGAGCCCGTCGCCGGTGACGAAGGTGTAGCGCGCCGAGACGTCGAGCCCGTGGCGCCCGGTGATCGAGGTGAACACCGCGCCCACGCAGGGGTCGAGGCTCGCGTCGGAGAATCCGTCGGTGCCCGTCGGCAGTTCGGCGCCGGCGAACACGGAGGCGCGGATGGTGTCGAGGGCGTTGAGGTCCTCGCGGAGGAGCCGCAGCTCGACCAGGAGGTCGGTGTCGCCGAGACCGAACTCGCCGTCGCTCGGGCGCGGGCCGCCCGCGTTGAAGAAGCCCTCATCGAAGAAGCCTTGGTAGAGCGGCACCTCGGCCGACACCGAGAGGTCGCGCACGAGGCCGTACTCGAGCCGCACGCTCTGCTCGAGCATCGTCTGGTCCGCCTCGAAGAACCACGCGCGCGCCTGCAGGCGCGGAACGAGAACGCCCGGCGAGGGCGCGGTGGCGGAGGGCATGCCGGGCATCTCCTGGGCGTGGGCGGTCGTGGTGGCGACGAGGGTTGCGGCGGTGCATGCGGCGAGTGCGAGTCGCGCGGGGGCGTGGCCGAGTCGCGCGGCGGTGGGGGCGCAGCCCCGCATCAGCGCTCACCCCCGCGGATCTCGACGAGCGTGAAGCCCGAGTCCATCACCGCCTCGGTGAGGTCGGCCTTCGACGGCTCGGCGCCGCCCTCGACCTCGATGCGCACGAATCCGTGCTTCATGTCGATCGCGGGGCGGACGACGCCGCGGATGCGGCTGAGCTGCAGCTCGACGTTCGAGATGCACTTGGGGCAGCTCATGCCGTGCACGACGAGCGTGTAGCGGCCGTCGGGCAGGGCGTCGGGGCCCGCGACGGCGGCGGGGGAGGAACGGGCGGTGGTCTGGTCGGAGGCGTGCTGCGCCGAAGGGGTCGACGCGCAGCCGGAGAGCGTCGCCGCACAGAGCAGCGCGCACGCGATGGTGGTTCGATGCATGGGTCTCGCCTGATTGAGATTGGATGTTGACAAAAACGCGCGCGTGGGCTCACGCGCGCGTCATGTCGTCCATCGCGAAACCAGTGCGAGGATGCAGCGCCCCGAGGTCGGTCGGCCGGCGTCGGACGCGGCGGGCATCGCCACCACGCCTGCATGCGGAAGCTCCGCGAGCAGCGTCGCGACGAGCGAGGGGAGCGAGAGGAGCACCATCCGCGGGTCGCGCGGCGGCGCGGGCGCCGACGGGGTGCCGCGGGACGGCGCGTCGCGCTCGTCGCGCTGCACGCACGGGCATCGCTCGTCGCAGTGGCACTCGTCGCCGCAGCAGCCGGTGCCGGACGAGGCGGCGGCGACGGGCCCCATCGAGGCCCCGTCCGTGCCGACCCCCGACGCCGCCAGACCCGCCACCTGCGCCGCGAGCGCGGCGAGGACGAGCAGGATCACGGACAGGCGGGAGGCCATCGGAACGCGAGTGTAGTCCAGGGCTGCGGCGGAACCAACCACGAAACGCGCGTGGTTCGGTCCGATCGGTATGGGTCTGTCGGTACGGACCTTCCGCGGCGGCTCAGCCGTCCAGCACCGCGTCGAGATCGGCGTTGCTCAGCGACCAGCCGGCCCGCGGGGCGGGGTGCCAGTGGCCGATCGGGCTGCCGCCCGCGAAGGCGCGCCGGCGGAAGTCGTACGAGATCGGGCGCTGCGCGCGCCCCGCGACGGTGCCGGTCAGGACCAGCTCGTTGAGCACCGACGAGCGCTCGAAGGCGCACATCGGGCGCATGGCCGCGGTCGAGTCGCCATCGCGCCAGGCCTGGATCGCGTCGAGCCACTCGCGGTGGTGCCCGGGCGACGACTCGATCCGCGAGACCGCCGGCAGCGGTTCGGCCGCGAGCGCGCCGGGCGTGATCAGGAACTCCCCGTAGTTCGCCCACAGCCAGCCCTTCGTGCCCTGGAAGACCATGTTGAAGCGGCCGTGGTAGTCGACCTTGTCCTTCGCGCCGAGCTCCTGCGCGGTCGGCGAGATCCGCCCGTTGTCGAACCAGCGGAGGACGAGGGCGTCGATCGGCTTCCCGCGCTCGTCGGTGGTGGGGATGGCCCACGACGCCTCGGTCCACTCGGGGCAGCCGACGCTGTCGACCTTGTCGACGCTGGCGAAGACCTCGACCTCGCCGAGCCGCGCGCGGTCGAGTCCGAGCGCCCAGACCGGCAGGTCGAGCATGTGGCAGCCCATGTCGCCGAGGGTGCCGGTGCCGTAGTCCCAGTACTTGCGCCAGTTCGCGGGGTGGATGTTCGCGACGTACGGCTGGTCCTGCGCGGGACCGAGCCAGAGGTCGTAGTCGAGGGACTTCGGCGGCTCGGTGACGGGTCCGGTCGGCCCGCAGCACCAGCCCTTGTTGACCCAGCAGTCGCAGCTGGTGACGCGGCCGATCGCGCCGGCGCGGATGAGTTCGGCCACGCGGCGGTAGTTCTCGGTGGCGTGGATCTGGGTGCCCATCTGGGTCGGCGTGCCGGCGGCGCGCGCGAGGTCGAGGATGCGGTGCGACTCCTCGACGGTGTGGGTGAGCGGCTTCTCGCAGTACGCCGCGAGGCCCGCCCGCAGCGCGAGCGCCGTGGGGAACGCGTGGGTGTGGTCGGGGGTCGACACCAGGACGCCGTCGAGGCGGAGCTTGCGCCGGTCGCGGAACAGCTGCCGCAGGTCGGTGTAGACGGCCGCGCTCGCGACGCGCTTCGAACCGGCCTCGCGGGCGTTCGCGTCGACGTCGCAGAGGGCGACCACGCTCGCGCCCGAGCCGAGCAGGTCGCCGAGGTTGTCGGCGCCGCGACCGGCGCAGCCGATCACGGCCACGCGGGGGCCGGGCCGTGCGCCCTTCACGAGCGCGGGAGCCTCGCCCGCGGCGGCCTGTGCGCCCTTCGACCCGCCGCTCGCGCAGCCGATCAGGGTCGGCGCGGCCAGGACCGCGGGGACGAGGGAGAGAAACGCGCGTCGGGAGGGCGTGTGCTGCATACGCTGAGTGTCGCGCGGCGGACTGCGACGCGCAATCGACATCGGAAGGGCAGGGGAGCGAAAGTCGAGAATCGTGTGCGCACCCTCGGCGCAGCCTCGTATGTCGTTCGGCAGGGCAGGGGAGAGGGGGATGCGAGGATCGCGAGCCTACGGATGGGCCGCGTGATCGGTGGACGGCCCGCGCGGAATCCCCGCGCGGAGCATCAGGAGCAGGACGCCATGGATCAGATGCACGGACGTGGGCAGAAGGACGGACGCGGGCAGATGGACGCAAGCGGCGGCGGTGGGAATATCGAGTACCAGTTTCCCCCGCTCGATGTGCTGCGCGACCCGGAGGTTGAGGACGCTGCCCGTCAGGAGGCTTTCGGGCGGGCGCAGGCCGACGCACTCACCACCGCGCTGGCGGGCGCCGGGATCCGGGGTCGGGTGACCTCGATCGACCACGGCCCGCTGTCGAGCCGGTACGCATTCGAACTCGAGGCGAAGTCGCCGAGACCGAGGGGCGAGTCCCTCGCACCGCAGCTCGCGGCCGCGCTCCGCGTGTCGGACGTCCGCGTGCTCCCGGGCGTCGCATCCGGCGAGGCGGTGGGCGTGACGCGGGGCACGGCGACGGGCACCGCGACGGCCACCGCGACGGCGACCACGTCGGCCACGACCTACATCATCGAGGTGCCGTGCACCCGGCGGCGGAAGGTCCGGCTCAAGCAACTGCTCTCGTCCGGCTGCCACGCGGGCATGGCGCTGCCGATGTTCATGGGTCTGGACGCCGAGGGCGAACCGCTCGTGCTCGACCTCGCCGAGATGCCGCACCTGCTGGTCGCCGGCACCACCGGCTCCGGCAAGTCGATGTGCGTGAACGCGATCATCATGAGCCTGCTGTGCACCAAGCGGCCCGACGAGATCAAGCTGCTGCTCATTGACTCGAAGCATGTCGAGATGGCGCAGTTCGAGGGCGTGGGGCATCTCGCGTTCAGGGTCGTGACCGACATGAACCAGGCAGCGGCGGTCCTCGACTGGCTCGTGCACAAGATCGATGAGCGGTTGAACACCCTGCGGAGCGTGGGCGTCCGCAACATCGCCGCCTACAACCAGCTCGGAGACGCGGAGATTCGGCGCCGCCTCGCCCCCATCGACGACGCCGAGTGGGCGCGGATACCGAAGCAGATGCCCGCCATGGTGGTGGTGATCGACGAACTCACCGATCTGGCGTCGGCCCACAACACGGACCCGGATGCGTTCTCGCTCGTCTCGACCATCGCGATGCGCGGACGCGCGGCGGGCGTCCACCTCGTCCTGTCGACGCAGGCGTCCCAGGCGGCGGGAGTCCGTTCGTTGCTCAAGTCGAGCATTCCGTGCCGGGTGGCATGCAAGATGGTCTCGGCGACCGAGAGCCGCCGGCTGCTCGGCGAGCCCGGTGCGGAGCTGCTCGTCGGCGACGGCGACATGCTGGTGGTCGCGCCGGGAGATCCGCGCGTGCGACGCTGTCAGGGCACGTTCGTCGACGACGATGAGGCGCGTGGAGTGGTGCAGTACATCAGGAGCGTCGCGCCAGCGGTGCAGCCGCTCATGATGATGCGAGTCGCCGCCGGCCCGGCGCACGCAGGTGGCGGAACCCGTCCGACGGAGCAGGTCAATGCGAGCAACGCGCACCTGCAGGACGAACTGTTCGACCGAGCGGCGGAGATCATCATCGAGGCCGGCCGCGGCAGCGTCTCGTTGCTGCAGCGGCGGCTCGCGATCGGCTACGGCCGCGCCTCGCGACTGGTCGACCTGATGAGCCATGCGGGCCTGCTCGGCCGGCACCAGGGCTCGGTCGCACGCGAAGTGGTCGTGACGATGGAGGAGTGGAAGCGCATGAAGGCGATGCGCGAGCAGCCGCGTCGTGAGGACTCGTCGATCACGGAGCCGAAACCCGCCCCGGCGAGCGAGGCGGAGTCTGCCACGCGCGGAGACGAGCTCCGCGCGAAGCTCGCGAGCCTCCCGCTCAAGATGAACGCCGGCGTGGCGAAGACGCCGATACGCGACGACGAGATCCCGCGCACGCCGGACTACTCGGGCTACCAGTTCCCGGCGCTCGACCTGCTCGACGATCCGGAGGCCAACTACTCCGAGCGCATGGCGGCGATCGTCCAGGAGCAGGCGCTGCTTCTCACCGAGACGCTCGAGCTGTACGGCATCAAGGGCGAGATCTCCGAGATGGAGTGCGGACCGGTCGTGACCGTCTACTCGGTCGAGCTCGAGGCGGGCACGCGCGTCGCGCGGCTCGAGGCGATCGCGAAGGACCTCGCGCGCGCGCTGCGGGCGCCGAACGTCCGCATCATCCCGAACCTGTCGGGACGCACCGCGGTCGGCATCGAGGTGCCCAACAGGACCAAGGAGAAGGTCCGCCTCAAGGAGCTCATGTCGAGCGGCCACGCCGCGATGATGGCGCTCCCGATGTTCATGGGCAAGGACTCCGCGGGCGATCCGCTCGTCCTCGACCTCGCCAAGATGCCGCACATGCTGATCGCAGGCACCACCGGCTCGGGCAAGTCGGTGTGCATGAACACGATCATCATGAGCTTCCTGTACACGAAGCGCCCCGACGAGCTCAAGCTCGTGCTCGTCGACCCGAAGATGGTCGAGATGGCGCAGTTCGCCGACATCCCGCACCTCGCCTGCCCGGTCGTGACCGAGATGGGCAAGGCCGCGGCGATCCTCGAGTGGGCCGTGAACAAGATGGAGGAGCGCTACGAGCAGCTGAAGGAGGCGGGCGTCCGCGACATCCGCTCCTTCAACGAGCTCGGCGAGCAGGAGCTCAAGGACCGCCTCGGCATCACCGACGAGGGCGAGTGGGCTCGGGTGCCGAAGAAGCTCCCCTACATGGTGTTCGTGATCGACGAGCTCGCCGACCTGATGATGACCAACAAGGACGTGGAGCAGTCGATCGTGCGCATCGCCCCGAAGGCGCGCGCCGTCGGCATCCACCTGATCCTCGCCACGCAGCGCCCGCAGGCGACGGTCGTGACCGGCCTCATCAAGTCGAACATGCCCTGCCGCGTCGCGTTCAAGGTGGCGTCGGGCACCGACAGCCGCATCGTGCTCGACCAGAAGGGCGCGGAACTCCTGCTCGGACAGGGCGACATGCTCGTGGTCACGCCGAGCCAGACCGATGCGCGGCGCGGCCAGGGCACGCTGGTGGACGACAGGGAGGCGCGCGGCGTGGTCAAGTTTCTCAAGAGCGTCGCGACGCAGAACTTCGAGCGGCAGCTGCTCAGCATCCGTGCCAGCACCGATGGCGACGGCGGCGCGGGTAGCGCGGAAGACGCCGCGAACGCGCACACGCAGGACCCGCTGTTCGACAAGGCGGTCGAGATCATGATTGAATCGGGCCGCGGCAGCGTCTCGCTGCTGCAGCGGCGGCTCGCGCTCGGCTACGGCCGCGCCTCGCGACTGGTCGACCTGATGGGACAGGCCGGCCTGCTCGGCGAGCACAAGGGCTCGGTTCCGCGCGAGGTGGTCGTGACGATGGAGGAGTGGAAGCGCATGAAGGAGATGCGCGACGAGGCCGCGCGGGAAGGCACCGTCTTCGAGTTCCCCGGCGCCGGCGGCACCGCTGGCACCGACGACGACCTTCGCATGTACGACGAGGAAGGCTACTGATCCACAACCGCTCGCCGCGAATCGCGCAACGGGGGGGCGGATGCGGAGGTACCATCCGCTCCCCCATGGCGAGCATGAACGCGACCGATGCTGTGATCACCCGCGCGCGCATCGCGGCCCTCGCCGCGGCCGTGCTCGGTGCGTCGCTGGCCGTCGGCTGCACGAGCGCGCCGAGCGATCCGACGCTGCGGCCGCCGGGCGGACCGACGCGGATCGCCGGCGAGAAGGTGATCCGCAACCTCGACGGCTTCGATTTCGTGACCGGGTACCCGAAGCGCTTCCTCGAGCAGCGGGTGGCGTTCAACGCGGCGTGCGACATGTCGCGGCGGTCGCCCGACCGGCAGGCGGCGCGCGATGCGGCGCTGCTCTTCGAGCTCGCGAGCGAGGCGGGGAGCCCCGAGCAGTTCGCGGCGAGCCTGCAGGGGCGATTCGAGCTGGTGCAGGTCGAGGCGGCGGTGGAGCCTGGCGGTGGGGTTGGCGGCAGAACTGGCGGCGGATCCGCCGGTGGAGCAGCCGCCGACGCAAAGGTCGATTCCAAGATCGCGCCGGCGGCCGAGCCCGCATCCTCCGTGCGCGGCATGATGACCGGCTACGCCACGCCCGAAGTCACCGTGCGGCTGCGCGAGGACGAGCGCTTCCGCTTCCCGATCTTCGGCGACCTCCGCGCGGAGCATCCGGAGCTCGCGAAGCTCCCGCGGCGCGAGTTGATCGCGTCGGAGGCGGCGCGCAAGGCGGCGATCGCGTGGATCGACGACCCGCTCGCGTGGGCGCTGGTCGAGACCAACGGCTCCGCGCGGCTCGTGATCGACGAGAGCACCGCGAAGGACGGCCGCAAGCGCAACCTCGCGATCTCGCGCGTCGCGACCAACGACCGGCCGTGGACGAGCATCGGGCGCTGGCTCGCCAACCGCGGCCTGCTCGACGGTGCGACCTACACCTTCGCCGACGTCGCGCGCTCGTGCGCGGCCAATCCCGCGAAGGCGGTCGAGGCGGCGCTCGACAACGAGCGCGTGGTGTTCTTCGCGACGGTCGACGATGCGGCGTTCCCGCCGCCGTACGGACTCCCGGGCGGCAAGCTCATGTCGGCGTACTCGTGCGCGGCGGACCAGAGCATCTACCCGGCGGGGACGGTGCTCGTCATCGTCGAGCGCGAGGCGAAGGCCGAGGGCGCGGGTCGCGGCGCGGATGCCGACGCGACCGCCGCCGCCGATGCCGAGCCTGCGCGGCGCTCCGCGCGGTTCCTGTTCGTGCACGACGCGGGCGGCGCAATCGTGGGTCCTGGGCGGGTCGACGTCTACTTCGGCGAGGGCACCGACGCGCTGCTCCGCGCGGGGCAGACGCGCTCGCCGGTCGAGGTCTACCGGCTGCGCGCGCGCGACTGAGGCGCCGACGCGCACGGCGCGCGGGCAATGCGCGCAGTGGTCGTTGCTTCGTCCCTTGCCGCACCCCTCGCCGCACCCCTCGCCGCACCCCTCGCCGCACCCCTCGCTTCAACGCTTGCTTCGACACCTGTTTCGAGAGACGATTCGACGCGCGCTCCGCCGCTGGCTTCGGCACGCGTCTCGTCCGTCACCGCAGTCTTCGACCAAGTCCTCGCCGCAGACCTCTCCCGAGCGATGCCCGACTCCATGCCCGACCGCACGCCCGACTCCGCCCCGACCTCCCGCCCCGCGCCCGACCGCTCGCCCGCGGGCCCGGTCGCCGCGCGGCGCGTCTCGCCGCTGCTCGCGGCGTGCCTCGCGCTCGCCGCGCTGGCGCAGGTCGCGCTGTGGTGGCGCGCGATCGCGTGGTACCCCGAGCTTCCTGCGCGCATCCCGATGCACTTCAACGCCGCGGGCAAGCCCGACGGGTGGGCCGACAAGGGGCCCATGTGGTTCCTGCTGCCGATCATCTCGCTGGTGCTGCTCGGCTTCCTCGGAGGCATCGCGCTGTGGCTGGGCGGGCTCGTCCGCAATGCGCCGGCGCTGGTGAACGTGCCGCGCAAGGACCTCTTCCTCAAGCTGTCGGCCGAGGGGCGCCTCGCGGTGGTCGCGCCGACGCGCACCTTCCTCGCCTGGGTGATCGCGCTGGTGATGCTGCTCTTCCTCTACATCCTCGAGGGATCGGCGCGGGTCGCGGTGCTGCAGGACGACATGCTGCCGTCGTGGCCGGTGTTCGTGTTCCTCGGCCTCGTGTTCGCGACGCTGCCGTTCTTCCTGCTCGCGACCATGCGGGCGGTCGACCGCGCCGCGCGCGCGGAGGGGCTGCTCGGCGAGGCGGGGCGCTGAGGCACGGCGCGGCGCGCGCCGCGTGCATCACACGACGTGCATCACAGAACGTGCATCACAGAACGTGCATTACAGGACGGGCATCACGCGTGCCGGCGCACGGCGCGCGTGGTGAGCGCGTTCGCCTCGGCCGCGTGGGCGCCGGTGAAGCGCTCCGCCGCGGGATTCCAGGCGAGCGGCTTGCCGATCTCGTAGCCGATGTTGCAGAGCTGGCAGATGGTCGCGGTGCGGTGGCCGGTCTCGGCGGTGCAGATCGGGTCGCGGCCCTCGCGGATCGCGCGCAGGAAATCGTCGATGTGCGACGCGTTGCGCGGCAGCGGGATCTCGCCGCCGTGCGGCGGCTCGAGCAGCGTCGCGTCGTCGGCGGCCTTCGGGTCCTCGCCGCGGTAGGCGCGCACATGGCCGCGCGAGCACTCGATGGTGCCCTCGGTGCCGTAGAAGGTGCAGTCGGTGTGGCCGCCGTGGACCATCTCGGTGCCGCTCGCGTAGACGAAGCGGAGGCCGGTCTTCGCGCCGTCGGCGGGGGGGATGACCTCGCGCGGGCCGGACTCGTCCATCGCGAGCGCCCACTGCGCGATGTCGAAGTGGTGCGCGCCCATGTCGGCGAGCCCGCCGTTGCAGTACTCGCGGTAGTTGCGCCACTTCGGGTAGTGGCCGTGCATGCCGATCGGGCAGAGTTCGGCGTTGAAGGGGCGGAAGGGCGCCTGGCCGAGCCAGCCGTCCCAGTCGATGCCCTCGGGGAGCGGCTGCTCGGGGAGGTCGCACGGCACCGGCGGCGCGCCGACGCCGATGGTCACGCGCGTCACCTTGCCGATGCGGCCGTTGCGGACGGCCTCGGCGGCGCGCACGAAGTGGTAGCCGAACTCGGAGCGCTGCTGCGAGCCGGTCTGGAAGCGGATCTGGGTGGCGCGCGCCGCGTTCGCGATCGCGCGGCCCTCGGCGATGGTGAGCGAGAGCGGCTTCTCGCAGTAGACGTGCTTGCCCGCGAGGGCGGCGGCGATGGCGGGCTCGGCGTGCCAGTGGTCGGGCGTCGCGATGATCACCGCGTCGATCGCGGGGTTCGCGAGGATCTCGCGCCAGCTGCCGGCGACCTTGCAGGCGCCGTTCTTGCGGCGCTCGTTGATGAGGCGCACGCCTTCCTGCGCGCGGGCGGCCACGACATCGGCGACCGCGACGATCTCGATGCCGTCGTCGTCGAGGAATCCGCCGTGGAGCTCGCGCGCCCGCACGCCGAAGCCGATGAACGCGAGCTGCATGCGGTCGTTGGCGCGGGTGCCGCGCGGCCGCGGTGCGGCGACGATCGCCGGCTGCGCGCGCACGGCGGGCGCTGCCGCGCCGAACGCGGTGATCGCCGCGGTCGAGGCGGCGGCGGTGCGGACGAAGTCGCGACGGGTGAACGGATGCGCCATCGGCGCAGGCTACCACCGGGTCGTTGCGCGCACCCGCGCACCGTCATCCCCACTGCGAAAGAAGCATCGCGATGTCCTGCGGACCGACGACGCCGTCGCGGGTGAGGTCCGCGACCGGATCGGCCGTGCCCCAGGCGCTGAGCAGCACCGCGATGTCGCGGGCGTCGACATGGCCGTCGCCGGTGAAGTCGGCGGAGGGCTCGTCGCGTACGCGGAGCACCTCGACGGCGCCCGCGGTGCCGGTCGAGCCCTTCGGCGCGGCCGTGCGCGGCGCGCCGACCAGCAGTTCGTCGCCGGCGAGCGCGAGCGCGCTGCCGACGCCGCGCAGCGTGCCACCCGCGGTCGCGCCGGCCGAAGCGGCCAGCGTGGCCGCGGACCAGCGTCGCGTCGCGTCGCGGCGGAAGAGGTAGGTCGCGCCGTCGAGGCCCGCTACGGCGTCGATCCGATCGGGCGCGCCGACGGCGAGCAGCGCGCCGCGCAGCGCGAGCGTCCGGCCGAAGCCGATCTCGCCCGCGATCGCGAGCGGCAGCACGCGGTCGGGCGGATGCAGCGTGCTGTCGTGCAGCCACGCGCCCTCCGCGCTGCGGGTGAAGATGTGCACGGCGCCGATCCGGTCGCCCGACTCGCCGAACGCGCGCGGCGCGCCGACGACGATGGTGTCGCCCTGGATCGCCACCGCGGTGCCGAAGAGTTCCGAGGCGTACGCGTGGGGCGGCCAGATCTCCTGCTCGAGCACCCACGCGCCCGTCGCGGCGTTGCGGCGGAACACGCTCGCCGAGCCTCCGCCGAGCGGGCCGGTGCCCTGCAGCGAACTCGGCGTCCCGACCACGAGCACGTCGCCGTGCAGCGCGACCGCGCTTCCGAAGTGCTGGCTGTACGGCGTGTCGTCGGCGAGCGTCGCGACGCGCGCGTAGAGGCCGTCCTCATCGAGATCGTAGATCGCGACGCTGCCCGACTCGGGGCCGCTGATGCCGAAGTCCCAGGTCGAGCCGACCGCGAGCCGCCCGCCGTCGAGCGCGATCGCGCCGCCGAAGCGTCCACCCGAGGTCGGTGCGATCACCTGCTCGACCACCCACGCGGCCTTCGCGCGGCGGAAGAGCGTGACCGCCCCGCACGGCGCGCGGTCCGGCGCGCCGACCGCGAGCCGCTGGCCCGACACCGCGACCGAACTGCCGAAGCGCTCGCCGAAGCGCGGATTCACCGCGCGCAGCACCTGCACGTCGCGCCAGCCCTTCGCGGTGCGCTCGAGCACCACGGCGGCGCCGGGACTCGACTGTCCCGCGATCAGCGACTGCCGGGTGCCCACGACCGCGATCGCGCCGTCGGCGGCGATCGCCTCGCCCATCGCGACCGGCGTGAAGCCCTTCGCGGGCAGCCACGCGAGCGCCTGCACGCGCGGCACATCCTGGTCGACGCAGTCGGCGGCGCCATCGCCGTCGGTGTCGGCCTCGGCCGCGCCGCAGCCGCACTGGCCGGGCACGAGCTTGGACGCATCGTCGGGGCACGCATCCGCCGCGCCGTCGAGGGTGATGGTGAAGAAGTGCGTCTCGCTGATGCGCGTCGCCTCGCCGAGCCGGCCGCACTCGATGCGCGCGCGGAAGGTCACCGCGGCCGTCGGGTCGGTCACGAACTGCGCGATGAGCACGCGGCCCGCCGCGTCGGGCGCGGTCTGGGGCGAGGTGAGTCCGTTGGCGGGGAACCAGCCGAGGCCGGGCGTCACCGTGCCCGCGAAGTCGGGCTGCGCCGCCGCGAAGCCGAGCGTGCCCCAGCAGTGGTCGGGCGAGGTGGATCCGTCGGTGGCCGGTCCGGCGGCGCCGCCCGCGATCACGAAGGAGTCGACCGCCGCCGCGTCGGCGGTGTGCGTCGCGCTCCAACTGCCGAACGCCGTCGCGTCGGTGAAGCCCGTCGCAGAGTCGTTGTGGAGGAAGGTCGCCTCGCCGACGACCGGCAGGCATCCCGCGACCGACGCGAGCCGCAGCCCCGGCTGCAGGAAGCGCGCGTACACGCGGTGCACCGCCGCCGCGCCGTCGCCGAACGGCTCGAGCGCGCTCGTGACCTCGACGGCGCACACATCGGCGCCGGCAGGCCGCGCCACCGCGAGGCCCGCGGCGCATGCGGCGACCGAGAGGCACAGCGCCCCCGCGCGGAGTCGTTTCGTTTCCCCAAGTTGGTGCTGCATGGTGTTCGTCCTGCCGTTCGCCGAGAGAATGGCGCGGGAAGGGCGGGAGGCAAGCGGGGGCGGGGCGACCCGAGGCGATTCGATGTTATCAACGCCGGAATCGGCCGAGCACTCGGGTTTGACGCAGATGTCGGCAGCGGTTCCGATGCAGCGGTGAGTCCCCTCGCATCGAACACCTTTGTCGACCTTCTCGCAGCCAACCGTCGTTTCCGCTCGGATTTCTCGCGGAGATCGCCGGCGAGACTGCGCGTGGAGGGTCGCATTGAACTCTCGTGGCGGTTCCTGCACGCGGGACTCGTCGTTGGCATCCTCGCGGGCCTGACGCAGTTCGGGTGCGAGTCGCGGACGCGAACCTCGGTGGACCACCCCGCGGCCGCCTCGACCTCCTCCTCGTCTGCCCTCACCCCCTCACCCCTCCTCACCACCATGCCCCTCGCCACCTGGCGCCCGCTCGGCGCGCCGGCGCGGTTCGAGCTGGTGGAGGCGACCGACGGCGGCGCGCCGACCCTGATCGGCCGCGGGCCGATTCCGTCGAACGGGTTCCTCGCGAGTCCGCGCGAGGTGGGGGACTTCCGCCTCACGGTCGCGGTGAAGCTCGGCTCGCCCGACAATCCCCGCGGCGAGAAGATGAACTCGGGCATCCAGATCCGCTCGGCGGAGAAGGACGGCACCGTCGCGGGCCTGCAGGTCGAGATCGATCCCACCAAGCGCGCGTGGTCGGGCGGCATCTACGACGAGCGCGGCCGCGCGTGGCTCGCGAACCTCGAGGGCGACGACGCGGCGCGCGCCGCGTTCCGGCTCGGCGAGTGGAACCGGTACGAGATCGAGTGCATCGGACCGCGCATCCGAACCCGCGTCAACGGCGTGCCGTGCGCTGAGTGGTTCGATCCGATCGTCTCCGGGCTGATCGCGTTCCAGGTGCACGGCGGGCCGGCATGCGAGGTCGCGTTCGCCGCGCCGATGTTCGAGGAGCTCGGCGCGCATGCGTGGTCGCCCATCGCGGAGGCCCCGGCGGGCGCGGCGTCGCGCGCGTGGGATCACGCGGTCGACGCCGAGGCGCGCGGCGTCCGCATGTCGGTCGAGGGCGCGGGTCAGCTGACGATCACCGGCGCTGGCGGCGCGGTGCTCGCGGATGTCTCGTTCACGGCAGGCGAGACGCGCGCGAACAGCGCCGGCGCGCCCGCGCGCACGCTCGCGATCGTCTGGCTCGAGGAGCGGGGCGCGGTGCTGCTCGATGGACGCCGCGTGGCGACGCTCGCGCTGCCGTCCGCGCCGGCGCGCATCCGCGTGCAGGGCGACGCATGCACGGTGCGCGGTGCCGAGCGGCTCGCGCGGGTCGGGTCGACGCGCGGTTGAAGCGGGGCGCGGTCGTGGCGGCACGCGGTTGAGGCGGCGCGCGCGCGACACGCGGGTGAAGCCGCATCGACATCACCACAGGTTCGCCGCGCCGCGCAATGCGTGGACACGCTGTGGATCGACTGCGAAGTCGCCCGTCTGCGCTCCTCCGCATCGTCGCACGGCATCCATCGCGCGCGATGATTTCCTGATTCGAGCGCATTCGCGCGCCAAACGCGCGTGCGCCCGTGGCATCGCGCGCACGCGCCGCGCGCCGTGCGATGCTCCCTCGGTCCGCGCGGGAGCGGATGAGCAGCGATCCACCGAAGGAACGAACCGGGAAGAGAAGGAGTCAGCCATGATGTTCCCCACCAAGGCGCCGCCGCGCGCGGCGTCGCGCGCGCGGTCGAGCGACGCGCCGAGCGCCACATCGCCGAGCGCCACA
>JBMOGJ010000042.1:0-24773 GCA_049318425.1 Phycisphaerales bacterium
CCGCCCCGTGCTCGCAACCGTCGTCGCAGCAGTCGTGGTGCCCCGCGTGCTCCGGCGTCTCGTGCTGGTGGAAGTGGAAGAACCGCTCCAGCAGGAACATCGACACGAAGCCGAGCACCACCGCCAGCACCACGCCGTCGAGCGACGCGTGCAGGCTGCCATGGGTCATCTCGCCCGTCCCGGCCGACTCGATCGCCAGGATCACGGCGTGCGGCAGGAGGTGGAGCAGTCCGACGCCGAGCATCGTGCCGCCCACGAAGCTGAGCGCGAGCTGCAGACCGCGGTGACCGAGCTTCAGCGACGCGGCGAAGGCGCCGCCGGCGAGCGACGCGAGGCCGACCGCCGCGCAATACAGGATGAGCTGCGTGGCCGGCGCGATTCCGGTCGCCTCCTCGGCCGCCAAGATGCATGGAAGATCCATAGGGGTGGAGAGGATATCGCAGGATCACCGCGTTCCGAAGAGGCGGGCGGGGAGCTGTGGAGATTCGCCGCCACGCGGCACCCGCGGTGTCGCGCCAGGTCGCGCCAGGTCGCGCCAGGTCGCGCGAGCTCGCGCAGCGCCGCATCGCGCCGCGCGCGCAGTCACCCGCGAAAAACAGCAACGCCGCTCTGCAGCGGCGTTCCTGTTCGTTCAGTGGAGTGGATGAGGATCGAACTCACAACCTCCTCGATGCGACCGAGGCGCTCTCCCAATTGAGCTACCACCCCATGGGAGGGTCGAAAGCATAGCACAAGTCCGACGGGAAGCAAAGTCCGCTTTCGACTGGGAAATCCGCCCCCTCCGGGCTTCACGGACCACCCCCGCCGCGTTCTACTGCGCCACCCGTGTCCGAGGCCCCGACCATTCCCGAGGCTCCCGCCCCGTCCCGCGCGCCGGCGAACGATGTCCGCTGGGCCGATCCGGCGCTGAACCCCCACTTCGCCACCCCGGCGATGCGGCAGTTCGCGCGCTTCAAGCAGCAGCATCCCGATTGCCTGCTCTTCTTCCGGATGGGCGACTTCTACGAGATGTTCGACCGCGACGCCGTGCTCGCGCACAAGCTGCTGTCGATCACTCTGACCGAGCGCACCAAGGGCCTGCCGATGGCGGGTGTCCCGTTCCACGCGGCCGAGGGCTACATCCGCAAGCTGGTCGCGATGGGTCACCGCGTCGCGGTCTGCGAGCAGATGCAGGATCCGAAGGACGCGAAGGGCGTGGTCGAGCGCGCCGTCACCCGCGTCCTGACGCCTGGCACGCTCATCGACGACACGCTGCTCGACGCCGGCGCCGCGAACCGCGTCGCGGCCGTGTCCATCGACGGCGCCGAGGCGCATGTCGCGGCCATCGAGGTCTCGACCGGCGCGTTCAGCGTGCTGTCCTGCCCCGTCGGGCTCCTCGCCGACGAGATCGCGCGCATCTCGCCGAGCGAGGTCGTGCACGCCGAGGAGCGCGACGGGAGCGTCCACCCCGAGTTCGCCCGCCTCGCGGCACGCGGCCTCGCGCTGACCGCGCGCCCGGGCTGGTACTTCCGCCCGCAGGACGCGTTCGACGCGCTCACCGCGCAGTTCGCGGTCAAGTCGCTCGAGGGCTTCGGCTTCGCGCGCGACGAACCCGCGATCGGCGCGACCGGCGCGATCCTCCGCTACGCGCTCGAGACGCAGGCCGCCGAACACGCCAAGGGCGACGCGCGCGGCCGCATCCCGCATCTCTCGCCGCCGCGGCGGCTCGCCCGCGGGGAGTTCCTCGCCGTCGACGCCACCACGCTGCGCGCACTCGAGATCGAGCGCACGCTGCGCACCGGCGCGAGCGAGGGCAGCCTGCTCTCGATCCTCGACGCCGCGGCCACGCCGATGGGCCGGCGCCTCGTGCGCGACTGGCTCTGCTACCCGCTCGCCTCGAAGCCCGCGATCGACGCGCGCCTCGACCGCGTCGCCGCCCTGGTCGCCGACGAGCGGTTCGCCGACGCCGTCGGCGCGCAGCTCGCGAACCTGCAGGATGTCGCGCGCATCGCCGGCCGCGCCGCGCTCGGGCGCGCCACGCCGCGTGACTTCCTCGCCCTCGCGCGCTCGCTCGCCGCGATGCAGCCGCTCGCCGCCACGCTCGCGCCGAGCGCCGCGTTCGCCGCCGAGTGCGCGGAGCTCGCCCGCGTCGCCCCGCTCCTCGCGCCGCTCGCCGAGCGGCTCGCCCGCGCGATCAAGCCCGACGCGCCGACCCACCTGCGCGAGGGCGGCGTGTTCGCCGACGGCTTCGACCTCGAGCTCGACGAGACCCGCCTCCTGCAGCGCGACTCGAACGCCTGGCTCGCGCGGTACCAGGAGCAGCTCATCGCCTCGAGCGGCATCCCGTCGCTCAAGGTCGGCTTCAACTCGGTCTTCGGCTACTACATCGAGCTTTCGGCGGTGAACGCCGCCAAGGCTCCCGCGACCTTCACCCGCAAGCAGACGCTGCGCAACGCCGAGCGCTACATCACCCCCGAGCTCAAGGAGTTCGAGGACAAGGTCCTCCGCGCCGAGGCGAACGGCATCGCGCGCGAGAAGGAACTCTGGACCGCCCTCCTCGCCGAGGTCGCGGCCCACATCCAGGAGATCGTCGCCTTCGGCGAGCGCGCCGCGGAGCTCGACGCGCTCTCCTGCCTCGCGTCGGTCGCGCGCCGCCAGCGCTGGACGAGGCCGGAGATCCGCGCGGACCGCGGCATCGCGATCGAGGGCGGCCGCCACCCCGTGCTCGACCGCACGCTCGCGTCGAGCTTCGTCCCCAACGACACCGCGCTCGGCGGCAGCGCCTCGAGCCCGACGCTCGCGCTCATCACCGGGCCGAACATGGCGGGCAAGAGCACCTACATCCGCCAGGTCGCGCTCATCGCGCTGCTCGCGCACGTGGGCTCGTTCGTCCCCGCGGAACGCGCCGAGATCGGCGTGCTCGACGCGATCCTCACCCGCATCGGCAGCGCCGACGAGATCCACTCGGGACAGTCGACCTTCATGGTCGAGATGACCGAGACGGCGAACATCCTCCACCACGCGGGCGAGCGCAGCCTCGTGATCCTCGACGAGATCGGCCGCGGCACCAGCACGCTCGACGGGCTCTCGCTCGCGTGGGCGATCACCGAGACCCTCGCCGCGCGTGGCGCCTGCACGCTGTTCGCGACGCACTACCACGAGCTCACCCAGCTCGCCGACACGCTGCCGGCGGTGACCAACCTGCATGTCTCGGTGCGCGAATGGAACGACGAGGTGGTGTTCCTCCACCGCATCGTGCCCGGACGCACCGACCGCAGCTACGGCATCCATGTCGCGCGGCTCGCCGGCCTGCCGCGCGAGACGATCGCGCGCGCGAAGGAAGTGCTCGAGCTGCTCGGCAAGGTCGAGGTGGCCGACGCGCTCGCGGGCCGCGTGCGGGAGATCGCGGCGGCCGTACCCGCGAACGCGACCGCGCATGCGACCGCCGCCACGCCGCGCGCCAAGCGGACCGCACCGCAGCTGTCGCTCTTCACCGAGTATGTCGAGCACCCCGCGCTCGCCGAGCTGCGCGCGGTCGACCTCAACTCGCTCACGCCGCTGGCCGCCTTCGACCTCGTGCGGCGACTCGCGGGATCCGCGCAGGCCTAGCCCCGCGCAGGCCTCGCCCACGCAGTCATCGCCCCCGCAGGCCTCGCCCACGCGCGCCGACGGCGCTCAGTCGCCGTGCCGCTGGCGAAGCCGCGGGCTCAGGCGCAGCATCCACTGGACGCGCTCGAACTCGTCGAGCCACTCCTGCAGGACGGCGGCGGTCTCGTCGGTCGGAATCTCCGCCCACGGCAGTTCGCACGCCGCGCCGAGCTGCCGCCGCGCGAGGCCGCGGTACCGCGACAGCGTCCGGTCGCCCGCGATCGCGCACACCTCGAAGTCCTCCGCCGCAAACACCACCACCGGCACCCGCCCGCCGCCGCAGATCTTCAGCCGCGACGAGAACCCCGACTCCTCGTCACGGTCCACCCACCGCAGGTCGATTCGGGGATTCGCCTCGGCGATGCGCGCGAGCAGCGGACCCTGCTGCACGCAGTCGCCGCACCAGATGCCGCTCACGACGAGCACCTTCATGTCGCGCGTGAAGCTCGCGACTTCCGCGCGCTGCCCGTCGGTGAGGCGCACCCGGTCGTACACCGTGCGCCAGCCTCCGGCACGCGACGGATCGCCCTCGAGGTAGCGGTCGAACGACACTCCGCGGGCGAAGACACTCTCGACGACACTCGACTCGATCACGGGGCGTCCTTTCTTGGAACGGGCGAGCGGCGAGCGTACACTCGCGGCGCGATGCGCGTCCTGCGTGCCATCTTCTGCAGCGTGTCGGTCGCGTTGACCGTGGCCTTGGCCATCGCGGGCCTCGGCCGCGACGCGACGGCCGCGACCGCACCACAGGACGCCGCGCCGCAGGAAGCCCCGCCGTCCGAGACGCCCCCGCCGGCGTCGCGCGCACCCGGTCTCGAACTCGCCGCCGTCTCCGCCGAGGAGGCCGAGGCCCTCAACCGCCTCGGCAACGCGCGCACCTGGCCGCAGCGCGCGCTCGCGGTCATGCGGCTCGAGCGCTTCGACTGCGAGGCGAGCGCCGGCCGACTGCTTGCCATGGCCGGCGACGCATCCTGGCGCGTCCGCGCCTACGCCTTCGCGTGTCTCGCCCGCCGCGGCATCCTGGTCGACGAGGCCCGCCTCGCGCAGGAGACCGACCCGCGCGTCCTCCGCACCATCCTGCGCGCGCGCTACGAACTCCCGCTGGCCACGATCGACGCGCGCATCCGGCGCTGCGAGGAGTCGCAGAACCTCTTCGAGGCGACCGTCGCGCTCGAGTGCCTCGCGGCGATCGACGAGTCGCGGCTCGCGCCCGCGGACCGGAAGCCGGTGCGCGAGCGCATGGATGAACTGCTCTCGCGCATCGTCCTCCGCATGGACCGCGCGCAGGGCGGCACGCTCTCTCCGCGGCTCGCCGCCATCACCTCCGGCGACGACTCGGGCCGGAACTACCGCTGGCGCGAGTGGTACCGCAAGCACAAGTCGCGGCCCGGCTACGCGGCGGCGGCGCTCGTGCCCGCCTCGCCCGCCGGCACGCGCCTGGTCGAGCGCAACCAGGTCGCCGACCTCGACGGCGAGCGCTTCGCCGCCTTCGAGAAGTACCTCGCGTCGGTCGCCGACCGCCCGATGGACCTCGCGATCATGATCGACTGCACCGCGAGCATGTCCAAGGAGCTCGCCGACGCGCAGGGCGGCATCGACGACCTCGTCGATTTCCTCGGCAGCGTGACCAAGGGCGTCCGCATCGGCATCGTGGGCTACCGCGACAAGAGCGACGACTGGGAGACCAAGGGCTGGGACTTCACATCCAGCCTCGACGAGGCGCGCAGCCGGCTCTGGTCGCTCAGCGCCGACGGCGGCGGCGACGCGCCCGAGAGCGTCCACGCCGCGATGAAGCTCGCCCTCACCAAGTTCAGCTGGCTCGCCGACGCGACCGGCTCGTCGCCGCAGCCGATCCGCGCCTGCGTGATCGTCGGCGACGCACCGCCCCACGCGGGCGAGGGCGGGCTCTGCATCGACCTCGCCAAGCGCGCGTTCGCCCGCGGCGTGCGCTTCTACGGCATCGTCGCGCGCGACAGCGAGGCGAACCTCAAGACCGAGGACGCCGAGGACGCCGACGACGCGCCGCCGCGCCCGACGCGCGGACCGGCCGACGACGCCGGCGGCGACGGCGACGACGCGGCCCCCTCCAAGCGTCCGCGCGACCGCCAGCCCGGTCAGGTCGAGCCGCCCAAGCCCCCGCCGCCCACGATGAAGAAGAAGACCAGCTACACCTGGTTCCCCGAGATCGCCGAAGCCGGCGGCGGGCGTGCCGAGATCCTCAAGGACAAGGACTCGCTCATCGCCGAGATCGCCGAACTCACCGTCGCGGACAAGTACCGCGAGGAGTTCGCCGACTTCTTCACTGCGTTCCGGTTGCTCTGTCGCTAGGACGCGCGCGCCTCAGCGCCGCCACTCGGTCGGCATCGCCTCGCCCTTGACCATCGCATAGGCGCGCTCGAGCAGCTCGCGCACGCCTTCGCCGGTCGCGGCGGAGATCACCACCGGATGCTCGTCCTTCGCAAGTCCGATCTCGGTCGCGAGCCGGCGGATGCGCTTGGCGCGCTCCTCCTCCGGCACGAGGTCGATCTTCGAGAACACCACCAGCTCGGGCTTCTCCGCGAGCACCGGCGAGAACGCATGGAGCTCGCCACGGATGGTGCGGTAGTTGTCCGCCGGCTTCGAGCCGTCGAGCGGCGCGAGATCGACGAGATGCACGATCGCCTTGGTGCGCTCGATGTGCCGCAGGAAGTCGTGGCCGAGCCCCGCGCCATCGCTCGCGCCCTCGATGAGCCCGGGGATGTCGGCGAGCACGATGCGGCGGTCGCCCGGCAGCTCCGCGATGCCGAGCTGCGGCTTCTTGGTCGTGAAGGGATACGCACCGACCTTCGCGCTGGCGCGGCTGGTCGCGTTGAGCAGCGTCGACTTGCCCGCGTTCGGCAGCCCGACGAATCCCACGTCGGCGATCAGCTTGAGCTCGAGGTGCAGCGACCGCTCGATCGCCTCGCCGCCAGGCGTGCACTCGGTCGGCGACTGGTGGGTGGAGGTCTTGAAGTGGTCGTTGCCGAGGCCGCCCTGGCCACCCTCGGCGACAAGCACCGACTGGCCGTCCTCGGTGATGTCGGCGATGAACTCGCCCGACTCGAGCTCGCGCACCACGGTGCCCAGCGGCACCTTGACGAACAGGTCGACGCCGTCCTTGCCGTGGCACTTCTTGTTGGCGCCGTTCTCGCCCGGCGTCGCGAAGCGATGCGGGCGATGGTGGTACTCCACCAGCGTGTCGAGGTGCAGGTCGCCCACGAGGTAGACATGGCCGCCGCGGCCGCCGTCGCCACCGTCCGGTCCACCCTTCATGATCGACTTCTCGCGGCGGAAGCTGGCGACGCCATTGCCGCCCTTGCCGCTGCGCACATGAATGACGACTTCATCGACGAGCATGGTTCAAGCCGGTCCGTGTCGGGTGGTCGGAGAAAGAAAGCCGCACGCTTGCGCGTGCGGCCAGTGATTCGAGAGAGGTTCGCGGATGTCGCAGGCGAGCATCAGCGCGACGAGCCGACGGCCGCATACGCGGGCACGCTCGGATCAGCCGGGATGATGTCGACATGCGAGCCGCGGAAGCGCACGGTGCCGGCGGCGAGCGCCATCAGCGTGTCGTCCTTGCCCTGGTGCACGAGGTAGCCAGGCTTCCAGCGCGTGCCACACTGGCGCACGATGATCGCGCCGGCCTTGGCGAGTTCGCCGCCGTAAAGCTTGATGCCACGGAACTGCGGGTTTGAATCGCGTCCGTTCTTGGTTGAGCCCTGACCCTTCTTGTGTGCCACGACAGAATCTCCAAAAGGTGCTGAGTCGGGAGAAGATACCGAAGACTCAGCGGAAAATCCACTCACGGTTCACGATCGGGTAGGTCGTGCTGCCGCGGGGCTTCGGGTCGCCCGGGACCAGATAATCGATGCGAACGGTCTTGCGGAGGGTGACAAGCTCCCCCGACTTCGGGTGGGGCTTCTTCTCGGTCTCACGCGAGAGGCCCTGCACCATGACGGTGAGCTCGGTCGGCTCGAGGTCGTCGGCGCGGAAGACCACCAGGCCGGTCCGCGCGTGCTCCTTGCCCGGGAGGACCTCTCCGAGGATCTCGAACTGGTCCTGCAGGAGCTCGTTCTTGAGATACGCCTTGAGCTGGCGCACCACCGCGCTCGAGACGCCCTCGCCCTGCGCGAGGATCCGGCCGTCGTCCACCACCAGGTCGATGCGCGGCGCGAACCGCACTTCCTTCCCGGTGTTGTTGACCACGTCGTAGGTCATGTACCAGTAGTGCTTGCCCGTGTCGGCGTCCTTGAAGAGGCGCAGCTCCGACGGGGTGAAGTCGAGTTCCTTCGCGGCGGCCGCATGCGCGGCATGCGCGGCAGGGGCGACTGCAGCGGCGCCCACCACCGAAACGGTGGCGACGAGGGCCGTCGACGCGAGCGCGGAGAGGACGAGACGGGAAGTCACGGTCGAAAGGGTCATGGATTGCTCCGGGGTCGCCCGTTCGGTGGACACCGCGCGGGGATCCGCGATTGTAACGAAATCCCGACCGAACCGCGCCCGTTGGACGCGCGGCGGGCGACGGGTGTTTGCTACGGTAGGCCCGCCGATGCCGCCGACTGGTTCGGACGACCCATCCTGGTCGATCCACCCTGGTCGATCGACCCCGGACGATCACCGCCCGACCCCCCGATGACCACCGCCGACCGACTTCGACATGTGGTGCGCGCGACCCCCGAGCGGGTCGAGGAAGCGCTGTCGGCCCTGCTCGCCGCCGGCCCCGCCGCCTCGTCGCGATTCGCCCGCCAGGCCGAGTCGGCGCGCATCGCCCTCGACCGCATGTGGTGCCTCGCCGACGAGTTCGGGCGCTACCGGATGGCGGTCCTGGCCGTGCCCTCGCTCGGAAGGACCGCCATGCTGCTCGCCTCGCACCCCCGCTCCTCCGACGAGGCGCAGGCGCTTGGCCGTGCGATCGCCGCCGCCGCGGAGGGCTGCGGCGACGCCTGCGACATCGCCCAGGCGCTCCTCGAGCCGAGCCGGCCCCTCGACCTCGAGGCGTTCGAAGCCGGCGGACTCCAGCGGATGGCGACCCTCGACTACCTCGAGCGGCACCTGCCACGCTCCGGAGTCCTTGAGCCGACCCCGGTCCCCGACGGTTGGACGATCGGTCCGGTCGCCGACCCCCGCGTGCTCTCGGGCGACGACCCGCGCGCGCTCGGCGAACAGTGCCGCGCCGAGATCGCCGCGGTTCTCGACGAGAGCTACCTCGACACGCGCGACTGCCCCGGCCTCGCCGGCATGCGCCGGACGCTCGACGTGCTCGACGGCCACTTCGGGCTCGGCGGAAAGCCGCGCTTCTGGTTCGTGGCGCGGCGCGACGGGGTCGCCCGCGGCGTCTGCCTGCTGAACGGGTCGACCGACGGCGGGAGCGCCGAACTCGTGTATCTCGGCCTCGCGCGCGATGCGCGCGGCACCGGCATCGCGCGCGCTCTGCTCACCGCGGGACTGCACGCATGCTCGGCCGCACGGGTGTCGACCGTGTCGCTCGCGGTCGACGCGGGCAACGAGCCCGCGCGCAGGCTCTACGAATCGCACGGGTTTCGCCGCACGTCCTCGCGCGTCGCGCTGGTGCGACGGCTCGCGCGCCACGAGGCGCGTTGATCACCGCGCGGCGTGCACCGGGCCGGTCAACGTGACCCGACGCGCGGTGTCGGCGCGCGGCGCGACCGCTCGTCGGCAACCTGTCAAGTCGTTTCGCACGCGACACCATCCAAAATCTTTTCGCAAGTCGGTTTGTCCGGCGAGTCTCGTCCGCGATTTATCCACAGACTTCCCGCGGCGACCGCGACCACCCCGCGAAGATCGCGCAAACGGCTTGTTTTGCAGCGTTTCCGCGTATCCCGAGCCGTCATGATCGACTCCGCCGCTTGCGACGCACCGACCGTTCGCTAGAGTGCCGACTTCCCGCAGGGACGCGGGTCTCCGCGGAGCATTTCGCGCGGAGCCGGCCAAGCGCTCCGACCGCCCAGGCAAGCCACACGATCCGTCATGCATGGATCATGGACTCGCCCGCGCGCCTCGCGCCCACTGCCGGTGGAGGCTCCTCAACTTTCCGAACCACCCGTGACCGGCGGGCTCCCACGAGCGCCGCACGCTGTGACCGTCGCTGTTCCGCCCTGGCTCCCCCGCCCGCGCCGGACATCCGACCCATGCGCGCGCCCGTTGCCCCGCCGCCACGCTCCAGCCCGAGTCGTCCGATGTCCCCGATCACCGCAACTCCGTCCACTGCGGCATCCGCCCGCGCCGCCATGGCGCTCGGCGAACGCTTCCGCGCGCAACTGGCCGATGCCGTCGGCGCGCATCGCTTCGGGCTCTGGTTCGAGCACGGCACCACCATCGAGATCACGGAGAAGTCCGCGGTGATTCGCGCCGCGAACTCCTATGTGCACGAGTGGATCGTGCGTCACTTTGGCCCGCAGCTCGCCGCCGTCACCCGCGCGGTGCTCGGCGAGGATGCCTCCTTCGAAGTCACGCTCGCGACGCTCGCCGAGCTCGCGCCGACCGCCCCGGTCCACCGCCCGTCGTCGGCCCCGACCGTCCGCATCGAGTCGGGCGAGGAGACCGGCCTCCGCGCCGCCACCGACGACCCCCGTCGGCGCCCGGCTCCCGGTGGCGCGCCGACCCACGGCGTGCCCGGCGCACGGACCACGCGCACCCAGACCTTCCGCCGGCTCGAGGACTTCGTGATCGGTGAGTCCAATCGGCTCGCGTTCGCGGCCAGCCAGCAGGTCGGCGACGGTGCCGCCGAGGCCCCGCCGATCCTTTTCCTCCACGGCGAGTGCGGCGTGGGCAAGACCCACCTGATCCAGGGCCTCTGCCGTCGCCGCGCCGAGCGCGCGCCGCGCCAGGTCATCAAATACGTGACCGCCGAGCAGTTCACCAACGAGTACATCGCCGCGGTCCGCGACGGGTCGCTCGACGAGTTCCGCAAGCGCCTGCGCCGCGTCGACCTGCTCGCGATCGACGACGTGCACTTCCTCGCGAACAAGACCGCCACCCAGGCCGAGTTCCTCCACACGATCGACGCGATCGACCTCTCGGGGGCCCGCATCGCGCTGGTCTCCGACGAGCATCCGCGGCACATCCGCCGGTTCAGCCAGTCGCTGGTCAGCCGATTCCTCTCGGGCATGGTGGTCAAGGTCGACCGCCCCGACCGCGGCACCCGCGTCGAGCTCGTCCGTCGGCTGGCCCGCGAGCGGGGTCTCGACCTCACCACCGCCGGCGAGGAGTCGGTGGCGGGCCGATGCACCGGCTCGATCCGCGAGATCGAGGGCGCCATCACCCGACTCGGCGCGCTGGTCGAGCTCGACGGACTCCGTGGCCAGATCGGTCCGGGCACGGTCGAGCGCCTCCTGGGCGACGAGCATGTCACGAGCATCGGCTCGGCGCCCGTCCGACTCGGCCACATCGTGGAGTCGGTGTGCGAGCGCATGCGGGTCACCCGCGAGGAGCTCCTCGGCAACGGGCGCCACGCGCGCACGGTCGTCGCCCGGGGCCTCGTCGCCCACCTCGCCCGCGAACTGACCACCCACAGCTACCCCGAGATCGCCCGCGCGCTCGGCCGGGACACCCACTCGGCGGTCCACACCGCCGCCAAGCGGCTCCGGCTCATGATCGACGCCGACCAGCGCGTCGCAAGCGACGGCGAGTCGGTGCGCGAGCTCGTCGACCAGCTCCGCCACGACATCGCGCGTGCGAGCCGGGCCCGCTCGGCCTGAGCGGGTGCGAGGCGGAGACTTGCCTCGAAGCGGCACCTCGACGCGGCGCCTCGACGCGACACCTCGAATCGACGCCGCGGTCCAACGCCGACGGCGACTTCACCGCCTTGATGCCGCGGGGGTTTGGCTACACTCGGCATCATGTCGTCCCGAGGCTTCCGTTCCCTCCTTGTGAGCCTGTCGCTTCCCGTCTGCACGCTGGCGCACGGCGTCGCCGCGGGCGCTTCGCCGGCGCATCCGCACCTTGCGAGCGCGGCGCGAGACGCGGCGCAGGACGGCGCTTCCCAGAACTACGACGCGCTCGACCACTACCAGACCGTCCTCCGCACGCTGCGCGAGGGCGTTCAGGCGGGCAACGAGGGCGTCCAGCACGCGTCGCTCATGGCGATCCGCGCGCTACGCCTCCCCGACGCGCAGCCGCTGTACGAACAACTGCTCAACGGCGACTCCTGGACGCTCCGCGTCGACGGACTCCTCGGGCTCGCCGAACTCTCGTCGCCGGCGCGCGTCGACCTCGCCAGGCTCGAGCAGCTTCCCGGCGAGCGCGACCGGGAGGCCGCGATCAGCGCGGCGCTCGCGCTCAATCTCGCCGACGCCGAGCAGGTCCGCACGATGCTCGGCTGGGTCGACCTCTCGTCGTCGCAGCGCGTGCTGCTCGCGGCCGAGCTCCGCCGTCTCGGCGGCACGCCCGACACCGCGACGCTCGTGCGCCTCGCGAACTCGAAGACGCCCGAGGTCTCGGGCCTCGCGGTCGCGATCCTGATCGACATGCAGGCCAAGGAAGCCGAGCCGCTCGAGCCGAAGGTCCGCGAGCAGATCGCCGCGCTCCCCGTGAGCACGCGCTCCGCGGTCGTCGCGCAGATCGCCGAGGCCAGCACCGCGTGCAAGCTCGCGGCCGCCGCGAAGTTCGTCGCCGCGCTGCTCTCCCTGCCCGATCTCTCGGAGGACGCGCGCATGCGCGGGCTCGGCAGCCTGCTCGTCCTCTCCGCCGAGGACGCCTACCCCGTGCTCGATGCTGCGGTGAAGGCCGACAGCTCGCAGTCGTCGCTCGTGCGCCACGCCTCGGTGCTGCTCGCGAGCGGCGTGCGCGCGCCCGCAGCCCAGTGGGCGCGCTTCCGCAACGGCGACTCGATGCTCGAGTCGATCGCCGACGCGGGCGCCGCCATCGGCGGCGGCGACGATGCCGGCGGCTTCGCGCGGATCGTCGAGCTCGAGCGGCGCGTCCTCATGCGCGCGGCGCTCGACGGCGCGCGCCGCATGGGCCCCGACGCCGAGCGCGCCTTCGGACTCGCGTGCCTCGCGCTCGTCCTGAAGCCCGGCCCGACGCCGCCCGCGCTCTCGGAGACGTTGCTCCTCTCGCTCTTCCGTCTCGCCGAGACGACCGCCGAGCCGTTCCGCGCCGCGCTCGCCACGCCCGACCTCGACGAGCCCACCCGCGATGCGCTCCTGATGTCGCTCGCGAACGCGGGCACCCCCGCCGCGGCGGAGATCGCACGCACCGTGCAGGGTCGCTCCTCGCGCCTCGGCGAGGGACTGATCGCCGTCCTCGTCGCGCGCCACGCGCCGACGCTCGCGAAGGCGGAGCTCGACGAACTCATGCGCGTCGCCGGCGGCGCCTCCAATGTGGCGTTCCCCGTGCGCGTGCAGGCCGCGTGGCTCTGGATGAAGCACGCGAACAAGACCGGCGATGCGCTGGCCGCCCTCGCCGGCGGCGCGAAGCGCGCGGAGGAAACCCGATGAGCGAACCGATCTGGCTGGGGCCGCGCCCGCCCTCGCTCACCGAATGGCGCGAGATGCAGGACCTCATCGGCGCGTCGCCGAGCGCGTACCACGCGATCGAGCAGCGCGTCGAGTCGCTGGTCGGCGGCATCGTCGAGCGCCCCTTCGCCGTCGGCTTCGGCTCGACCGGCGACGCGATCGAGGCCGCGCTCGCCGCGCTCGGCGCGGAGCGCGGCACCGACGTCGTCATCCCCGCACTCGCCCCGGCCACGCTCGGCACCGCCGCCGTGCGCAGCGGCGCACGCATCCGCTACGCCGATGTCGATGCGAAGACGCTCACCCTCCGCACACAGGGCGCCGAGCACCACCTCTCCCCCGCGACCAAGGTGATCGTCGGCGTCGCCGCCCACGGACAGCCCGCCGGCCTCGATGAACTCGCCGCCCTCGCGGCCCGCAACGAGATCCCGCTGCTCGAGGTCGTCTGCGGCGGCCTCGGCGGACGCATCGGCCGCGATCCCGTCGGCCGGTTCGGACGCATCTCGGTCGTCGGCCTCGGCGCGCACGAGTCGCCCATCGGTTCGGGTGGCGCGGTGTGCGTGACCAACGACGACAGCCTCGCGCACGCGCTCCGGCTCATCCGCAACCTCGGCCGTGCCGAGCCGAAGTCCGACTGGGAGCGCATCGGCGGCGTCCGCGCGCTCGAGCGTCTCGGTCTCGACGCGCGCATGAATCCCATGCAGGCCGCGCTCGCCGAGGTCCGGCTGCGCCGCTTCACCGAGACCTGCGACCGGCTCGAGGATGTGTTCCACTCCTACCTGCGCCGGCTTGCGATGCACCCCGACCTCGTGCTCCCGGCGCCCTGCGCCGACGGCACCGTGCGGTGGTCGCACTTCGCGATCCGCCTGTCCGAGCGGTTCGGCCGCGACGATCGCGACTCGATCCTCCAGGGCATGCTGCGGCACGACATCGCCGCGACCAGCGTGCTCCATGTCCTCCCGCTCGAACCGGCCTTCGCGGACACCGCGACCAGCGCCGACTTCCGCATCGCGCAGCGCGCGGCCGACCGGCTCATCGCGCTGCCGTTCTCGACCGCGCTCGGCGAGCGCGACATCGACCTGATCTGCCAGACCCTGCAGGTCATGATCGAGCGGCAGACGATCCTGCGCTGACCCAGCCCACGCACGGCCCGCCATCCGGCCCGTCGTCCGAACTCACTCCCACTCGATGGTGGCCGGCGGCTTCGAAGAGATGTCGTAGACCACGCGGTTCACGCCCTTCACCTCGTTGATGATCCGGTTCGAGATCAGCGCGAGGACGTCGTACGGAATGCGCGACCAGTCCGCGGTCATGAAGTCCTGGGTGTCGACCGCGCGGATCGCGACCGTCGAGTCGTAGGTGCGCCCGTCGCCCATCACGCCGACCGACTTCACCGGCAGCAGCACGGCGAAGACCTGGCTGGTCGAGCGGTAGAGGTTGGCCGCGACGATCTCCTCGAGCAGGATGCGGTCGCACTCGCGCAGCACATCCAGCTTTTCGCGGGTGATGTCGCCGATCACGCGCACCGCGAGGCCCGGCCCCGGGAACGGGTGGCGCCACACGATCTGCGCCGGCAGGCCGAGGACCTCGCCGAGCGCGCGGACCTCGTCCTTGAACAGCAGGCGCATCGGCTCGACCAGCTCGAACCCGAGCTGCTCGGGAAGCCCGCCCACGTTGTGGTGCAGCTTGATGTTCGCGCTCGTGCCCGCGTGCCCGTGGCCGGACTCGATGACATCGGGATACAGCGTGCCCTGCGCGAGGAACCGCACGTCACCCGGGATCGACTTCGCCGCCTCCTTGAAGACGTCGATGAAGCGGTGGCCGATGCGGCGGCGCTTCTCCTGCGGCTCGACGATGCCCTCGAGGTCGCCGAGGAACTCCTTGCTCGCGTCGACCACGCGGAGGTCCACGTCGAAGTGGTCGCGGAAGGTCGTCTCCACCAGGTCGCGCTCGTTCTTCCGCAGCAGGCCGTTGTCGACGAAGATGCAGACGAGCTGCTTCCCGATCGCCTTCGCGAGGAGCGCGGCGACCACCGAGCTGTCGACGCCGCCCGACAGGCCGCAGATGACCTTCGAGTCGCCGACCCGCTCCCGGATGCGCGCGCACTCCTGCTCGACGAAGTCGGACATCTTCCACGAGCCCGCGCAGCCGCAGGCCTTGAAGAGGAAGTTCGCCAGCATGTCGCCGCCCTGCGGCGTGTGCGTCACCTCGGGGTGGAACTGGACGCCGTAGAAGTTCCGCGCGCGGTCACGCACCGCCGCGAAGGGGCAGGTGCCGGTGCTCGCGATGACCTCGAAGCCCGACGGGACCTTGGTCACCTGGTCGCCGTGGCTCATCCACACGGTGGCGTGCGCGTCGACCCCCGCGAAGAGGTCGCCGCCGTCCTTCACGTCGATCTTGGCGCGACCGAACTCGCGGTGGTTCGCGCTCTCGACCTTGCCGCCGAGCAGGTGGCTCATGAGCTGCATGCCGTAGCAGATGCCGAGCACGGGCAGCCCGAGGGTGAAGATCGCGGGGTCGCAGGTCGGCGCGCCCTTCTCGAAGACGCTCGCCGGGCCGCCGGAGAAGATGATGCCCTTCGGGGCGATCCGACGGATCTCGTCCGCCGTGATGCGCGGGCTCACGAGCAGGCTGAAGACGCCCGCCTCGCGCACGCGGCGCGCGATCAGCTGGGCAGTCTGGCTGCCGAAGTCGAGGATGAGGACCGTTTCGGTTCCGGGCGGTGGGAGCTCGATCATGGGAAGGGGGGAGAATGTAGCACCCCTGTCCCGAATCGGGCGGCGTGGCGGATCCGCGTCGGACGGTCGGGCGCCCCCCTGCCGCGCACATCCGCGCTGGCGAGGCCTGGCGCGGATTCACGCGGGTGGAGCCCAGCGGAGGCGTCAGTCGGCGCTGCCGACCGGCTCGTCGTGGGTCGGCATGACCCTCGGGATCGGGGAGCCGCGGCCGTGGAGGCCTGGCTCGTGGGCCGGCGACTCGCTCTCGGTCCGCAGGACCTCGCGGAGGCGGCGGCTCGCGGCGTCGGTGTTGAGCGGACCGTGCTTGGCGATGTGCGCGGCCTCGCGGTCGGCCGCCGCGTCGACGGCGTGGGGATCGTCGTTGGGCGCGAGCGAGGCGGCGAGGGCGACGTCCTCGATCCATCGCCAGACCAGCGCGCAGGTGCCGACCACCAGGCCGAGCCGCGCGAGCATGTGGGTGAGCGTGTGTCCGCTGCCGTCGAGGATCGCACCGACCTCGGTGCGCGACAGCGCGAGCGCGCCGAAGATCGCGAGCGCGGCGAAGGTCGCCCCCGCCTTGTCGGAGCGGCTGCGAAGGATGACCATGAGCGAGCCGAGCGCGACCGACGCGAGCGCGGCGACCGCGAGTGCCGAGGGCACCGACAGCATGTCCGCCGTGAATCGGGCCACGTCGCGGATGCCGGTGATGACCGCGGCACCGGCGGTCAGGCTCGCGTCGCCCCCGTCGACCACGCCGTCGCCGGCGAGGACGCATGACGACTCCACGGCGCGGGCGAGCAGCCCAAAGCACCAGACGGCCGCCGAGACGGCGATGACCCGGGAGATACCTCGAGAGAGTCCGCGAATGCGCATCATGTCCCTTCCGTCGGCGCTTCCGGCCGCGATGTTCGCGCCCCGCACGGCTCTTCACCGAACCTCGGCGCGAGGGTTCGGGTTGTGCGGTCTGTGAGGGCTGCGCCGGCTCCCGGCGCGGCGAACGGCATGGAATGCCGCCGTCGACTCAGGCACCGACTCAGGCGCCGAGGGCGAGCCGCGCCGCCGCCGCGCTCGGCAGTTCGGACTGCTCGATCCGCTGCTGGGCGCGCACGAGGTCGTACGACACGCGGCGGTACTCGACGGTCTGCTCGTCGAGGTCGAGGATCGCGTAGCTCGCGCGGGCATCGCCGTCACGCGGCTGGCCCACCGACCCGGGGTTCACGATCACGCGCCCGAAGCGCGGGAGCTCGAACCTCGCCGAGGCGACGAAGGCGCCGCGATTCTGCTGGCCTGGCCCGAGGAGCTTGCGCGCCACCTGGAACGCCGAGACCTGCTCGGTCGCGACCTCGCGCTCGGGCTCGGCCACGGTCGCGAAGCACGCGGGGACATGGGTGTGCCCGATGAGCGCGATCGAGTGCTCGACCCAGCGGAACGCCCTCGCGGCGTCGGACCGGGTGCGCAGGTAGTTCATGCCGTGCTCGCTCGGCTCCGGCGAGTCGTGCACGCCGAGCACCTCGCTGCCCATGGTGAAGCTCATCGGCAGCCGCTCGAGCTCCGCCATGTCGGCGGAGGTGAGCTGCGCGCGGGCATGCTCGATGCCCGCCTTCGCCAGCGGGCTCCAGTTCACCGCGAGATCCGGGTCGGTGACGCCGCGCTCGTGGTTGCCCGCGACGATCCCGTCGCAGTACTGGCGCACGATGTCGAGGCACTCCTTCGGATCGGGTCCGTAGCCGACGATGTCGCCGAGGCACACCATGCGATCCACGCGACGCGAGCGCACGTCGGCGATGACGCGGTCGAGTGCGATCAGGTTTCCATGGATGTCGGAGATGACTGCGATGCGTGCCATGCGTTGCGGTTCCGTGCCCGGTCGGGCGTCGTCGTCAGGCGTCGTCGTGGGCGCGCTCGATCGGCGTTGTCGCATGCCGCCCGGGTTCGCCCTCACTCGTCCCGCGCGTCCTGCGCGGGCTCCCCCATCGATGCATCCGCTGCTTCCCTCGGAGTCGTGTGCGGACGATCCCCGCGACGGATGCACGATTGGAGAAGAGCAGTCTTGGTTTCATGCAAAGAAGTTCCAAGCGCTGCGTGCGTGATTGAGAACATCGGGCGTTCGCCTGAGGCGCACAGGCCGCACAATCGGACGCAGAGATCCTGCGCGCCGCACGACCCTCATCACCGACGCGCGCTACTCGGACGCACGACTTCGCGATACGCGCCTTCCGCGTCGCGCGCGATCCACCCCGCGACCTCGAGCTCGAGCGTCGCGCACGCGATGCGCGGCACGGTCCACGCCAGCACGCGCTCGAGTTCATCGAGCCCCGCGCGGCGTTCACGCCGGATGCACTCGAGCACCGCACGGCCGTCGGGCGACGGCTCGCGACGCCCCTGCCGCGACGACTCGGGCTCGGGCGCGCTCGAGCGCGGAAGCACGGCGGCGGAACTCGGCGGCATCTCTGCGACGGTCCGCGCCGGAGTAGTCCTCCCGCCCGCCTCGCGCCGTCGTGCGGCTGCGAGCTCATGCGCGCCCGCAGCCACCGTGCGCGCGCCCTCGAGCAGTTCGCACACGTCGTCCGCGCCGGTGACGAGCTGGGCCCAGCCTTCGCGGATGGCGCGATGGCACCCCGCGCTCGTCGGACTGTCGACCGGTCCCGGCAGACATCCCGCCTCGCGCGACAGGTCGTCGACCGCGATCCGCGCCGTGAGCAGTGCGCCCGATCGGTCGGCCGCCTCGACCACCACCGTCACCAGCGCGAGCGCCGCGATCAGGCGATTTCGCCGGGGAAAGAGATCGGGCCTCGCGGCCACCGCCGCAGTCTGCTCGGTCATCGCACACCCGCCCGACTCGACGATCGCGTCGAACAGCTGCACATGCTCCTCGGGGTACGGACGCGCGAGTCCCGTCGCCATGACCGCGATGGTCCGCCCTCCCGCGCGAAGCGCGCCGCGATGGGACTCGGCGTCGATGCCGCGCGCGCCGCCCGAGACGACGGCGACACCGCGCGCCGCGAGCTCGGCCGCCAGCCGCCCTGCCTGCAGCCTGCCGTACGCGCTCGCACGGCGCGATCCGACGATCGCCACCGCGGCCTCGGGCGCCGCCGACAACGCGCCTCGCACGAAGAGCAGCGCGGGCGGATCGTGGGTGGCGAGCAGCAACTCGGGGTACTCGCCGTCTCCCTCGAGCACCACCCGCGCGCCAAGCTCCCGTATCACCCCGAGGTCAAGCGACAGATCGACCTCGTGCGCATCGCGCAGCATCCGCGCCGCCTCGCCGGGCGCGATCCGCAGGATGTCCGCGATCTGTCCACCGTCGAGCGCCAGCGCCGCCCGCGCGTCGCCCGCGGCCGCGCGCAGCGTACGCAGGCGCGCCTGACCGATGCCATCGACGCGCAGCAGGCGGAGCGCCGCCTCAGCCTCGGCGTCGAGCGTCGCCGGCGGAGCATCGCCCGATCGTCCTCCCTCAAGCTTCGTGTGTTCGTGCATGCGCCCACACTACCGGCGAACGCGCACCGCTCCCACGATCGAACGCATTTCCAACGGGTCGGCGCGCCGTGCGCGCGCGGCGTCAACGCCTGCTGCGCGTGTCGATCCACCGGCTGTCATCGATGCCGGAAAAGAGGCTCATGCCATCGAGCGCCCGGCTGATGGCGGACGGAAAGGTCTCGATCTCGCACTCGGCGCGCGGCGTGGCTTCAGCAGTCGCATCGGGCGCAGCCTCAGGTGCAGCCTCGTCGTCCGAGGCCACCGGCGCATCAATCTCGCCCGCAAACGCCTGCGTTTCCGCACGCGCCACCTCGAGGCCGTCATCGTGATCGGACCCGCTGGCTGATTCGATGGACTCCGCACATTGCGCTTCGGCGTCGTCCGCGAGGGCGATCTCCTGCGGAACCGACGACTCAGCGGCGAATGCAACGGCGTCTGGCGACTCGGTGGCTGCCGGATACTGACGCTGCTGCACGTCGTCCGCCACGAAGGTCACGACCGAGCCACTCGCGCTGTCGAGCGTCTCGGCTTCAGCTTCGGACGCGGTCTCGGCTTCCGACGCGCCATCGAGCGCACCGGTCGGCTTGACCTCGATCATCTCGGCCACCGGCATGGCGAACGGCGACTCGCTGGTCACGGGGACTGCGCTGTCAGAGATCTCGACATCCTCGATCGCGACATCCTCGATCGTGACCTCGGAATCCTCAGCCTCGGAATCCTCAACCTCGAAGTCCACGTCGTCGGACTCGTCGGCCAACTCCACGTCACACAGTTCGACCTCAGCCACCGCGGCATCAATCTCCGCCGCATCGCCCGACGCGTGTTCGCGCGCCGCCTCATCACTCGACGCGTCCGGATCAATCTCCACGATCGACCCTTCGCCGGACACGAGCGACACCCCATCGCGCTCGACAGCCTCGGCATCCGCGTCAACACACGCATCCTCGCCCGCCGCCATCACCTCGGCGCCAGCGACCGCAACGGCAACACCGCCGGCGGCAAGCGCACCCGCGACAACGCCATCACCGCTCGACTGCGTCTCCGGCGCACCCTGTGTCGCACCCTGTGTCGCACCCCGTGTCGTACCCTCCGGCGCGCCATCCGGCCTGCGCACAGGACGCCGCGAGGTCAGCGTCGTCGGCGCGAACATCACGCCCATGAACACGAGGAACGCGCCCGTCGCGAGCACCCAGAGGCGCCGCGGACCGGTCGCGAGCCGCGAAAGCAGCGTGTCGGGATACGGCACCATCTCGGGCACGGGCACATCGACGCTCGCCTCGATCCACTGCGGGACCGTGTCGTCGGCGCTGCCCATCAGCAGCAGCGGACGCTCGCCCTTCGGCATCTTGTTCAGCTGCGCGCGAACGAGCCGCTCGAGCAGCCGCGGATCCTTGCGATCCATGTCGGCGAGGAACTGCTGGTACGCGAGCAACTGCTCCTGCGCGCGCGTCTCGTTCGCCTGCTGGATGCTGCGCTTCTGCTCGAGTTCGTGCAGGTCGCGCTGCGCCGGAATCAGCACCGCCGAGACGATGAGCGCCAGGCCCGCGATGACGAACGGCCACCCCGGATCGAAGCGGAAGAGCGGCGTCGGAGTCGACGTCGCGGTCGACATCTCGGTCGCCGGGCGCTCGCCGGCCTGCGTGACATCGCCCGCGGCCTCGCGGCTCGCACCTTCACTCTGCGTTTGAACGCTGGATTCGCCCGACATGGCTCGCAGTTATCGACGCGGGCCGTTCGTTCCCTTCACTTTCCGTCGGCCTCGGGCGACTTCCCCAAACGAGGTGGATCGCCCCCCGTCTTCGCTCCGCATCTTCATTCCGCGCGCAGGGCCGCCGATGCGAGCGGTGCTCCGCATGCAGCGGTGCTCCGCACGCGCGGGTGAATGCACGATGTCCCTCCAACGGAAGGTGTCCAAGATGGGGCTCAAAGCCTCGATCGAAGCAGCGGCGAAGGCCGCCGTCCTGACCGACGCAGCAGACCTCCAGGGTCTGGTTGGCCTCGGAGAGATCCTCCGGCAGCTCGCGCACGACGCGAGCGCCGAGGGCGCTCCCGAGATCGCCGATCGCTCCAACGAGGCCGCCGACCTCTCCGAGGCGATCGTGCTCCGTCAGGTCGACGATGTGCAGTCCGCCTTCCGCCGCGTGATCGACGCGATCGGTGCCTGCGAGACCGCGAGCGACCGCGCCGACGCACCCCGCCGCGAGCCCGCAGACCCCGAACTGCTCGCCGCCTGGGTCGCCAGCTGCGACTCGACGCTCCCCGAGATCGAGCACCTCGCCGTGACCGCCGAGCGCGAATGCCTGGCGGGCAAGGGATTTACGGGCGAGACCGCCGCCGAGATCCGCCGCCGCATCCACACCCTCAAGGGCGAATGCGGCGTGCTGTCGCTCTCCGAGGCGCAGTCGATCTGCCATGACCTCGAGTCGCTCATCGACGCCGGCGGCGACCGCTTCCCCATCGACGCCGTGCTTGCCGTCTGCGACTGGATGCGCGCCCTCACCCAGCGCCTCGCCCAGGATCCCGGCGCGAACGAGCCCGACAGCTCCGCCGTCCGCCTGACGCTCGCCGCCAAGCCCGCGTGCGCTCCTGACGCGAACTTCCCCGCGGTCGAGATCACCACGACGGTCACGGTCGACCTGCCAGCGGCGCCCGCCGCCGCCACCACCGCCGCCCGCGGCACCACCGCCCCAGCCGAGCCGCCCGCCGCCGTCGACGTCTTCGCCGACCTCGCTTCGATCCCCGAGGACCTCCGCGTCGCCATGAACCTCGAGAACGCCGACGAGAACGTCGGTGACTTCGCCCTCGAGGCCCGCGAGCACCTGGCCAACGCCGAGAACGCCGTCCTCTCCCTCGAGGCGAACCCCGGCGACGACGAACTGGTCAATGTCGTCTTCCGCGCGTTCCACACCATCAAGGGCGTCTCGGGCTTCCTCAACCTGCCGCGCATCGTCGAGGTCGCCCACGCCGCCGAGTTCCTGCTCGACAAGGTCCGCTCCCACAAGGTGCCGCTCTCGGCGCACGTGCTCGAACTCGTGCTCGCCTCGAGCGACCTCCTCGGCCAGCTCATCGGCATGCTTTCGGGCGGCGACGCGCCCCGCGAGCGCGAGCTCAAGATCCTCGTGCGCCGCCTCGAGGCCGCCTGCGAGGGCCGCAACCTCCCCGCGCCGGGATGCGCTCCCCTGCCGAGCACCTCCCTTGCTCCGACGAGCCGCGCCGACCACGACGCGCCCACCACCGCCACCAGCGCCCCGACCGAGGAGGTGGCTGCACCCGCGCCAGCCTCCCCGGTCGCGGCGACCATCGAACCCAAGCCCTCCGACGCCCCGGCGCCCACCGCCGCCGAGGCCAAGCAGGCCGCCGTCTCCAAGAACCTCGCGGCCAAGGCCGACCAGAGCGTCAAGGTCTCGACCCAGCGCATGGACGCCCTCGTCAACCTCGTGGGCGAGCTCGTGATCGCGCAGCTCATGGTCGTGCAGGACCCGGTCGTGTCGAAGATCCACGACCAGCGCCTCTCGCGCAACATGGCGCAGCTCGGCAAGATCGTCCGCGACCTCCAGGAGACCTCGATGAGTCTCCGCATGGTCACCCTCAAGGCGACCTTCCAGAAGATGGCGCGCCTCGTGCGCGACGTCGCCGCGAAGGCCGGCAAGCGCATCCAGCTCGAGGTCGAGGGCGAGGACGTCGAGCTCGACCGCAACGTCGTCGAGGAGATCGGCGACCCGCTGGTCCACATGATCCGCAACGCCTGCGACCACGGCATCGAGCCTTCGGACGAGCGCCGCAAGGTCGGCAAGTCCGACGTCGGCACGCTCCGCCTGCGCGCCTTCCACTCGGGCGGCTCCATCGTCATCGAGGTCGAGGACGACGGCCGCGGCCTCGGCCGCGAGCGCATCATCCGCAAGTGCCTCGAGAAGGGCCTGATCGACCCGACCCGCAACGTGAACGACATCCCCGACAGCGAGGTGTTCAACTACATCTTCCTGCCCGGATTCTCGACCGCCGAGAAGGTCACCGACATCTCCGGCCGCGGCGTCGGCATGGACGTCGTGCGCCGCAACATCGAGGCGCTGCGCGGCTCGGTCGAGATCCGCTCGAACCCGGGCAAGGGCTCGACCTTCTCGATGCGCCTCCCGCTCACGATGGCCATCATCGACGGCATGGTCGTGCGCGTCGGCCACCAGCGCTACATCATCCCGACCCTCAACATCGAGCGCTCGTTCCGTCCCACCGAGGACCAGCTCACCATGGTGCTCGGCAAGGGCGAACTCGCCCGCGTCCGCGACGGACTGCTCCCGATCTACCGGCTGCAGCGCGTCTTCAACCTCTCCGAGGGCTGCGACCGCCTCGCCGAAGGCCTGCTCCTGGTGCTCGAGAACGGCAAGCGCCGCGCCTGCGTGTTCGTCGACGAGATCCTGGGCCAGCAGCAGGTCGTCATCAAGAGCCTCGGCGACACCCAGCCGCAGATCCGCGGCGTCTCCGGCGGCGCCATCCTCGGCGACGGACGCGTCGCACTCATCATCGACGTCGGCGGCCTCCTCGAGACCGCGACCGGAAACCAGTCCAACTGAACGCCACCCCCGCGCACCGCGCGAACCCCGAAGGAGACCACCATGGCCATGATCGAACGCACCGAATCCTCCGCCCACGACTCCCGCGGCGCCAACGAGAACAAGTTCCTCTCCTTCTGCCTCGGCAACGAGCAGTACGGCGTCGAGATCCTCCGCGTCCGCGAGATCATCGGACTCCTCGCCATCACCCCGCTCCCGCAGACCCCCGCCTACGTGAAGGGCGTCATGAACCTACGCGGCCGCATCATCCCCGTGATCGACCTGCGCCAGCGCTTCGGACTCCCCTCGACCGAGGCGACCAAGGAGACCTGCATCATCGTCCTCGAGGCGAGCGAGCAGGACGGCACGCAGACCGTCATGGGCGCCATCGTCGACAGCGTGCGCGAGGTCCAGGACATCCCGAAGACGGCCATCGAAGGCGCGCCCGAGTTCGGCTGCGAGATCCCGCTCCGCTACATCCTCGGCATGGGCAAGGTCAAGGACAAGGTCATCGTGCTCCTCGAGATCGGCGAGGTGATCGGCCTGCGCGAGCGCGCGCAGATCGCCGGAGCGATCAAGGACACCGCGTCCGCCGTCGGCGCCGACCGCCGCGCCGCCTGAACCACCGCCGACCGAACGACCGACCGACAGCCAGCCCGAACGGAGTCCGTGATGTCCACCCTGACCGAAACGACCTTCAAGCGCATCGCCGACATCGCCCGCCGGCGCTGGGGCCTCAGCCTCGGCGAGCGCAAGATGCAGCTCGTCGCCAACCGCCTCTCCTCGCACCTCCGCAAGAACGGCGGCGGCGAGATCGAGGACTACGTCCAGCGTCTCGAGCGGAACCCGAGCGAGGAGGACATGCTCGTCCTCTTCGACATCCTCTCGACGAACGTCACGAGCTTCTTCCGCGA
>JBMOGJ010000043.1:0-24713 GCA_049318425.1 Phycisphaerales bacterium
ACAGCTCGATGAAGTTCGCGCTGTTCTTCCTCGGCGAGTACTTCCACATCGTCACCGGCTCGGCGTTCTTCGCGATCCTGTTCCTCGGCGGCTGGTCGATCAACCCGTTCACCGGCGCCGACCTGCCCGTCTCGGGCGGCCTTCCCCTGATGCTCGCCCAGATCGCGATCATGCTCGGCAAGGTCACGCTCATGGTCTCGCTCACGATGGCGATCCGCTGGACGCTCCCGCGCTTCCGCTTCGACCAGCTCATGCGCCTCTCCTGGGAGGGCATGATCCCGGTGTCGCTCATGCTCCTCGTGATGGTGTCGTTCTTCATGTACTTCGGCTGGACGCCCTACCTCTGGGCCGGCTCGATCGGCGTGGGCGTGCTCGTCTACTTCCTCAAGCCGATCATGGGCGCGCACGTCGAGGCCAATGAGCGCATTCGCATGATCGGTAGCCGGTTCAGCCCGCTCACCGATGACGGCGGCACGCTCGCGGGTCGACCGGGCGTCGCGCTCGACGACCGCGCGATCCCCGATCCGCGCCAGGGCATGATCAGCCAGCACTGAGCGGGCATGAGCCTGCGATGCGCAGCGCCGCGATCGCGGCCGCTGCCGAACCGCGCCGCCTCCGGACGCCAGCCCCATGCTTCGATCACTCCTCGGACTTCTCCAGCTCGGTCTCGCCACGCGGTTCCGCGTGGGCGGCGCCTACTGGAAGTGGCGCAAGGAGACCGCCTTCGGCAACGATCCCGCCAAGTGGCCCTCCGCCGCGGCCCGGCGGCACGCGATGCTCGAGTACGCCGCGTGGGCGCAGCGGATGAAGCGCCACACCCGCGCCTGAGCGGCGACACCCGCTGGCTCACTGGCTCGCCGGCTCACCGGATCCCGGATCACCGGATCAGCGACGGGGAAATCTCTTCCTCGACTTTCTCACCGGAAGTTTGGTGATTGTTCGGGTCGCGTCGCCGCCTGCCCGTAGACTCGCGCCCCATGGCGAAGACGCGCACCGAGTTCCTCTGCCGCGAGTGCGGCGGCAATCACACCAAGTGGATGGGCAAGTGCCCCGACTGCGGCGCGTGGGACAGCCTGGAGAAGTTCTCCGTCGAGGTGGAGTCCACGAAGGCGTCCTCCGCGCCGATCTGGGGCGCGCCCACCGACGGTGCTGACGCCGAGGAGCTCGCGCGCTCGGGCATCGGGCGCGCGGTGGCGCTGGGGAGCGTCCCCGAGGCCCAGGTGCCGCGTGTCCCCACCGGCATCAGCGAGTTCGACCGCGTGCTCGGCGGGGGAGTGGTGCCCGGCTCGGTCATGCTCCTCGGCGGCGATCCCGGCATCGGCAAGAGCACCCTCCTCATGCAGGTGGCGGCGGCGGTGTCGGCACGGGGTGCGTGCGCGCTCTACGCGTCGAGCGAGGAGAGTCCGCAGCAGGTCCGGCTCCGCGCCGAGCGGCTCGAGCCCGTGGTGCGGGCCGGCGGCGCCGCCAAGCTCGGCGATCGGCTGCTCGTCCTCGGTGAGAGCAACGTGGCGCGCATCGTCGAGCAGGCGCGGCGCTCCCACCCGACGCTCGTGCTCGTCGATTCGATCCAGCTGGTGCACCGCGCCGACGTGTCGGCGGCGCCCGGATCGATCGCCCAGTTGCGGCGCTGCTGCCTCGACCTCGTCGGGCTCGCCAAGAGCACCGGATGCGGCGTGATCCTGGTCGGGCACGTCACCAAGGACGGCGGGCTCGCGGGCCCGAAGCTCCTCGAGCACCTCGTCGACGTCGTGCTGTCGTTCGAGGGCGACCGGCATTCGGCGATCCGGGTCGTCCGCGGCGTCAAGAACCGCTTCGGCTCGACGCAGGAGATCGGCCTGTTCGAGATGCGCGGCGACGGCCTCGCGGAGGTCGAGGCGGTGCGGGTCCCGCACACGGGCGGTCCCGCCGCCCCCGGCTGCTCGTTCGTCGCCACCATGGCGGGCACGCGCTGCCTGCTCGGTGAGATCCACGCGCTCGTGGCCACCGGCTTCCTCGGCAGCACCAAGCGCAAGTCGAGCGGGCTGGATTCGTCAAGGCTCGCCATGCTGATTGCCGTCCTCGAGAAGCACGGCGGACTCCGGCTCGCCGACCAGGACGTGTTCGTCCAGTCGCTCGGCGGGCTGAAAATCGCGGAACCCGCGGCGGATCTGGCCGTTGCGCTCGCCGTGGCCGGTGCGTTCTACAACCGCGTGCTGCCGCAGGGAGCGGTGGCGATCGGCGAGGTCGGGCTCACGGGCGAGCTGCGATCGGTGCCGCAGATCGAGCAGCGCGTGCACGAATCGCTGCGTCGCGGTGCGCGGATCGTGTTTGTTCCGAGTTCAGCCCGCGTGGAGCTGCCCCCGAAGGTGCGTGGCGCCGAGTCGGGCGACGGGCAGATTGTGAAGGTTGGCACGATCTCGGCGGCGCTCGAGTTCCTCACCCCCGCACAGCGGGGGTTGGGTTGCGAGCCGAAGCCCCTCGCAAACGACAAGAAAGTCAGGGTCGGAAGCGGAGGCGCGGCGGCGTTGGAGCCGTCGCACAACACTATGCGCTGAATGGACTTAGATGGCATCGTCGCGGCGTCCATGCACGGCTCTTGCAAGCGCGAATTCGAGGGGGAATCCCCGTCGACTAGACGATCCCACTCAAACCCTGTAACTTCCCGCTCATCGTTTCGGCCAGAGTCGGCCGATGTAGGAGAACCGTCCGGCTGAGGCCTTTGGTGGTCCAGCAATAGACGGACGGGTGGATGACGCAGGCCGGAGATATCCGGCCATACAACTAGTACGGAGAGTTTCATACATGAGTCTCACCAAGACCGTCGGCTTCTTCGCCGTCACGACCCTCGCCGTTGGTGGCGCGGCCTTCGGCGCCGAGCAGAACAACGACACGCTCGCGCAGATCGCCGAGCTCAAGGCTGAGATCGCGCAGCTCAAGGGCGCTCAGGGTGGCCAGTGGCTCACCGAGCAGCGCGCTGCCGAGATCCGCGGCATCGTCACCGACGTCCTCGCGGACGCCGAGACCCGCAGCAGCCTCCAGGGCGCGGCCGGTTCGGGCTACAACGGCGGCTTCTTCCTGTCGTCGTCGGACGGCAACTTCTCGATGAAGATCAACGTCCTCGAGCAGATCCGCTGGACCTTCAACGACAACGACTCGACCCAGGCCTACGGCTTCGAGAACAAGCGCACCCGCCTCACCTTCGGTGGCAACATCGTTGACTCGAGCTGGAGCTACAAGGTCGGTTACTACTTCGGCTACTCGAACAGCAACGAGAACTTCGGCGCTGGCGAGCTCTCGGACGTGAGCGTGACCAAGGACCTCGGCAGCGGCTGGGGCCTCACCGTCGGTCAGTTCAAGCTCCCGTTCTCGGCTGAGTACGGCATCGACGCTGGCAACCTCCAGTTCAACGACTACTCGGTCGTGAACACCCTCATGGGCACCGGCTACGGCCAGGGCCTCAACCTCGGCTACGCCGCTGACCAGTTCCGCTTCAACGCGGCCTACGTCAACGCGATCGGCGAGGCCAACGAGGCTTGGAACGGCACCTCGCCGAACGCCGACTGGGCGTTCGCGATCCGTGGCGAGTACAAGCTCTCGGGCGACTGGGCGCAGTTCAACGACGGCCAGTCGTGGAAGGGCGAGGGCTTCGGCGCCCTCATCGGCATCGGCTACGCGGCCGAGCGTTCGGACATCTCTGACGAGACCCCGAGCTTCCTCACCGTCGACGCCACCGTCGACTTCGGCGGCGCCAACATCGCTGCTGCCTACTACATGACCGACGCCGACACCGGCGCCGTCACCGACGAGGCCACCGGCTTCACCGTTGCCGGCGGCGTGTTCCTCGCCGACGACTTCGAGGCCGTTGCCCGCTACGAGAACTACGAGCCGGATGGCGGCTCGGAGCTCAACACCCTCGTCGTGGGTGGCAACTGGTACATGGCCAAGAACACCGCCAAGCTCGGCCTCGAGTTCGGCTACGCGTTCGACGCCGTCCCCGGTGGCGCTGAGTTCGCCGGTTGGACCAACTCGGGTACCGCCGACGGCGAGTGGCTCCTCCAGGCCCAGATGTCGTTCAGCTTCTGATCAGATTCGTCTGACAGAGCGAGACATCCACCCGGACGTTCAGACCCACGCGGTCTGAACCTCACACAGGCTCAGTCGGCCGCCCCGCATGGGGCGGCCGATTTTCCTTTTTCCGCGGCGCGTTACGCTGAGCGCGCGCGCCCGTCGCGCCCGGAGGTGTCCGTCCCGACCCCTCCGGCACATCGCACCAGAGGAGAGCAGAACAGATGCATCGTTCCAGCACCGTGGTCCTTGCCACCGCCGTTTCGTTCGTGGCCACCGGCGCCGCCGTCGCCGTGCCGCAGTCCGAGTCGCCCGCCGCGCAGCTCGCCGAGCTCAAGAAGCAGGTCGCCGAACTCAAGAAGAGCTCGGGGTCGTGGCTCACCGAGGAGCGCGCCTCCGAGATCCGCGCCATCGTCACCGATGTGCTCGCCGACGCCCAGATGCGCGCCAGCCTGCAGGGTGCCGCGGGCGCGGGCTACGACGGCGGCTTCTTCCTCTCGTCCGCCGACGGCAACTTCTCGATGAAGCTCAACGTGCTCGAGCAGATCCGCTGGTCGTTCAACGACAACGACTTCAACGCGCCGGTCGGTGGCGGTGGCGGCGGGGGTGGGGGTGGCGTCGCTCTCTTCGGCTTCCGCGGCACGGTCCTCGACGACACCCACCAGGCGCACGGCTTCGAGAACAAGCGCACCCGCCTCACGATCGGCGGCAACGTCGTCGACGCGAGCTGGAGCTACCGCCTCGCCTACCAGCTCGGGTACTCGAACAGCACCGAGTCCTTCGGCGCGGGCGACCTCTCCGACGCGTTCGTCGCGAAGGCGCTCGAGTGCGGAGCCACGGTCAGCGTGGGCCAGTTCCGCCTGCCGTACTCGGCGGAGTACGCGATCGACGCCGGGAACCTCCAGTTCATGGACTACTCGGTGCTCGAGAGCGCGTTCGGCGCCGGCTACGGCCAGGGCGTCAAGGTGGGCTACGAGAACGACGCGTTCCGCGTGGGCGTCGCCTATGTGAACGCGATCGACTCCGCCAACGACGCGTGGGGCGCCACCTCGCCGGAGGCCGAATGGGCCTTCGCCGGCCGCGTCGATGCGAAGGTTGCCGGCAACTGGAGCCAGTTCGACCGCGGCCAGTCGTGGCGCGGCGACGGCTACGGCGTGAAGGTCGGCGCCGGCCTCGCCTGGGAGCGCGCGAACGCCGACCCGGCGCGCACCGACACCGGCCTCACGGTCGACGCCACCGTAAACTTCGGCGGCGCCTCGCTCGCGGCGGCCTACTTCATGCAGTGGACCGAGGACAGCGGCAGCGTCGCCGTCGACGATGCGACGCCGAGCGGCTTCCTCGTGTCGGGCGGCGTGTTCGTCACCGACGACCTCGAGCTCGTCGCGCGCTACGAGTACGCCGACGCCGACCAGGACCTCGCCGGTGCGGAGAACTTCTCGACGCTCACCGTCGGCGGCAACTGGTACCTCTCGAAGAACACCGCCAAGGTCGGTCTCGACTTCGGCTACGCGTTCGACGCCGTCAGCGCCGTCTACGCCGCGGAGGCCGCCAGCAACAACTGGCTGCTCGATCCGACCGGCGAGGACGGCCAGTGGGTGCTGCGCACGCAGCTGTCGCTGAGCTTCTGAGCCCTCGGATCCCCGCGCGGCCGCTCGCCGAAGCGCCGCGCCGATCCGCACGCGGCCGCCCTTGGGATCGTCGGACGGTGCACCAGTCCGGCGGTCCCCGGGCGGCCGCGGTCTCTTTTGTGGCGATGGATGCGCACCCTTGCCGATAACGGGCGACGGCGCCAAGTGGCGTCGACTCAAGGAGATGGCAGGATGGCCACAACACGAGAAATGAACGCCGCGACGATCCGTCGCATGGTCCGCACCCCGCGTCTGCTGACGCCGCTCATGCTTGCCGCCCTCGGGCTGGCCGGCGCCGCGCGCGCGCAGGACGCCGAGCCCTCGACCCGCGAGCTCATGGAGCGCATCGAGCGCCTCGAGGCCTCCAACCGCGCGCTCGCGAGCGAGGTCACCACCCTGCGCGCCGGCGACGGCGACGCGTGGCTCACCGAGCAGCGCGCCGAGGAGATCCGCGGCATCGTGAGCGACGTGCTCGCCGACAGCGCGAGCCGCGACTCGCTGCAGACCTCGGTCAGCACCGCGGGCTGGAACGACGGCTTCTACCTGCAGAGCGCCGACGGCCGCTTCCGCATGGAAGTCGGCGGCATGATGCAGTTCCGCTACATCTACAGCTACATCCCGGATGGTCTCTCGGGCATCAACATCCCCGCGGGCGCCGCGTCGTCCTGGATGGCCGACAACGTCGAGACCCGCACCGGCTTCGACACGCCGAACACCCAGATCGACCTCAAGGGCCACATCTTCGGCCCGAGCTGGCAGTACAAGATCAAGGGCGCCTTCTCGAACACCGACGAGGCGATGGTCGGCCAGAACCCCTTCGGTAACCTCGGCAGCGGCAGCGGAACCTTCCGCGTGCTCGACGCCTACATGCGCGCCGAGGTCTCCGACGACTTCGCGGTCCGCGCCGGCCAGTTCCGCCTGCCGTTCGCCCGCGAGCAGATGGTCGACGACGAGTACCAGCTCGGCGTCTCGCGCTCGACCGTGGTCGAGCACCTCGGCATCGACCGCTCGCAGGGCGTCGAGGCCTCGTGGTACTCGAACAACGCCCGCGCGATGGTCGCGTTCTCCAACGGCGGCACCGACAACATCTACGGCTCGCTCAAGGCGGTCGGCAGCGACCCGATGAACTCGGAGTACGCGAGCGACGGCGTCGACTGGGCGGTCACCGGCCGCTTCGAGTGGAAGCTCGCCGGCAAGTGGTCGCAGTTCGCCTCGATGACCAGCCCCCCGGGCGACGAATACGGCCTGCTGTTCGGCATCGCCGGACACGCGCAGGACGGCGATCCCGACGGCGGCACCACCTCGGTCGAGACCGGTCCGAACACCTGGTACGCCCTCACCGCGGACCTGACCGCGATGTACGGCGGCGCCACCTTCTTCGGCGCGGTCTTCTACCACTACACCGACTCGCAGTCGGCGTACGTGACGGGTTCGAACAACTTCAACCCGGCAGACTTCGCCGACATCGGCACCACCGAGACCTGGGGTGCGGTCGTCCAGGCGTCGTACTACATCCTGCCGAAGTGGGAAGTGTTCGGCCGCTTCGAGTACGGCACCGCCGACATCACCAACATCAACGCCCTGACCAATCCGGCGGGCGCGCCCTCGCTCGAGAACGGCAACGATCTCACCATCCTGTCGGTGGGCCTGAACTGGTACATCGACGGCGAGGACTTCAAGTGGACGAGCGACGCGGGCGTCGCCTTCGATGCCGTCGACGGCATCTGGTGGAACGGCAGCAACGGCTGGCGCGCCACCAGCGAGCAGAACGAGATCGTCGTCCGCTCGCAGCTGCAGATCGCGTTCTGAGACGCGACGGGCGGGCTCGGCGAGCGCCGGACCACCAGCGCCAGCACGCGCGCACGGCATCCAAATCAACCAAAATGCGCCGCACGGGAGTGCGGCGTATTTCTTACACTCTCTGCCTTCCCTGAAGGTCGCGCGCCGCCGCCACTGTCGGCCGCGTGCCGTCGGAACGAGCAGCGAGCCCATGTCGACCGCATCCGCCAGCCCCGAAGCCGCCCACGCCGCCACCGTGATCCACCGCATCGAGGTCCGTCCTCGCCGCGGGCACCACGACCCCCGTGGCCAGTCCGTCCAGAAGGCGATCGAGTCGCTCGGCCTGGCGCGGCAGCCGAAGCGGGTCGAGCACACGGCGGTCTACCTCATCGAGGGCGCGCTGAGCTCCTCGGAGATGGACCGCGTCGCCAACGAGCTGCTCGCCGACTGCGTGACCCAGACCGCCGAGATCCACGCGTCCAACCGGCCCTCGCGGCCGTCCGTGGCGCCCGGCGCGGCGGTGGTCGAGGTGCATCCGCTGCCCGGCGTGACCGATCCGGCGGCGGAGAGCGTCCAGGCCGCGATCTTCGCCCTGACCGGCCGCGAGGTGCAGGTGCGCACCGGCGACCGCTACGACCTCCACGGCGTCGACAAGGTGATCGCGAAGACCGTCGGCGAGCGCCTGCTGGCGAACCATGTGATCCACGCGATCCACACCGAGCCGTACTTCCCGCAGTCGTTCCCGGCGGGCAAGCCGTACCAGCTGTCCATCCGGTCGGTCGAGATCACCCGGCTCAACGACGCCGAGCTCGAGAAGCTCTCGCGCGAGGGGCACCTGTTCCTGTCGCTCGACGAGATGAAGGCGATCCAGGCCGAGTACCGCCGCGTCGGCCGCGAGCCGCGCGAGATCGAGCTGGAGACGCTGGCGCAGACCTGGTCCGAGCACTGCGTCCACAAGACGCTCAAGTCGACGGTGCGCTACCGCGAGCTGTCGTCCGACCCCGCGTTCGAGGGGCAGTGGTCGCTCGCGGGCGACGCGAAGGACCGTCCGAACCACGAGGTGTCGGCCGATGGCACCGTCCTGGTCCGCAACCTGCTCAAGTCGACCGTCGCCGCGAGCACCCATGAGCTCATCGCCGACGGCATCGACTGGTGCCTCTCGGTGTTCGTCGACAACTCGGGCGTGGTCGCGTTCGACGACGACCACGCCGTGTGCTTCAAGTGCGAGACCCACAACCGTCCGAGCGCGATCGAGCCGTACGGCGGCGCCGCGACCGGCATCGGCGGCTGCATCCGCGACATCATCGGCACCGGCCTGGGCGCGAAGCCGATCGCGGCGACCGATGTCTTCTGCGTCGCGTACCCCGATGTCGCGGAGGTGCCGCAGGGCTGCCTCGAGCCGAAGCGCATCCTCAACCAGGTCGTCGCCGGCGTGCGCGACTACGGCAACCGCATGGGCATCCCCACGCTCAACGGCGCCGTGTACTTCGACGACAACTACGTGGGCAACCCGCTCGTCTACTGCGGCTGCATCGGCCTGATGCCGCGCTCCTGCGTGAAGGGCGCCACCAAGGCGGGCGACGCGATCGTCGCCGTCGGCGGACGCACCGGCCGCGACGGCATCCACGGCGCGACCTTCTCGAGCGCCGAGCTCACCGACAAGCACGCCGACGAGTTCAGCCACGCGGTGCAGATCGGCAACGCGATCACCGAGAAGAAGGTGCTCGACGCGATCCTCGCCATGCGCGACCGCGCGGGCGGGCCGCTCTACAACGGCCTCACCGACTGCGGCGCCGGCGGCTTCTCGAGCGCGATCGGCGAGATGGCGGGCGAGCTCGGCGCGACCGTGCACCTCGACCGCGCGCCGACCAAGTACGACGGCCTGTCGCCGACCGAGGTGTGGATCAGCGAGGCGCAGGAGCGCCTGGTGCTCGCGGTCTCGCCGGCGAACATCGACGAGCTCGCGCGCATTTGCGCCGACCACGGCGTCGAGTGGTGCAACCTCGGCACCTTCGGCAACGCGAACGCGGCCGGCGGCCACGACATCGCGCTGCTCTGGCACGGGACCGAGGTCGGTCGCCTGTCGTGCGAGTTCCTGCACGGGGCGATCCCGATGCCGGTGCGCGAGGCGGTGTGGGACGCGTCCTGGGCCGCGCAGCAGCGCGCGGTGCAGAAGGCGAGCTCGCGCGCGCCGCAGTTCTCGCGCGACCTCGCGCAGGCGCCCGCCGAGGCGTTCCGCGTGCTCGAGGCGCTGCTCGCGCACCCGAACATCGCGAGCAAGGCGTGGATCATCCGCCAGTACGACCACGAGGTGCAGGGCTCGAGCGTGCTGAAGCCGCTCGTGGGCCAGCCGGTCGGCGGCAGCGGCGGTGGCCCCGGCGATGCCGCGGTCATCCGGCCGAAGAAGGGCTCCGACCGCGCGCTCGCCATCGGCAACGGCCTCGCGACCGGACTCGGCAGCGACCCGTACGCGATGGCGATCGCCGCGATCGACGAGTGCGTGCGCAACCTGGTGTGCGTGGGCGCCGATCCGACGCGCATCGCGATCCTCGACAACTTCTGCTGGCCGAGCTGCAAGGATCCGCGCAACATGGGCGCCCTCGTGCGCGCGTGCGAGGGCTGCTACGACGCGGCGAAGGCGTACCGCGCGCCGTTCATCTCGGGCAAGGACTCGCTCAACAACCAGTTCGTGACCGAGGATGGCCGCACCATCCAGATCCCGCCGACGCTGCTCATCTCGGGCTTCGCGCCCGTCGAGAAGGACACCGGCGCGGTGTCGATGGACGCGAAGCGCGCCGGCTCGCGGCTCGTGATGGTGGGCCGCACTTCGGCGCGGCTCGGTGGCTCGCACTTCGCGCTCATCTCCGGCGGCACGGGTTCGCGCATCCCCGCGCCGAGCCTGGTCGACGGTCCGCGGCACGCGGCGGCGGTCGCGCGTGCGATCCGCAGCGGCGTGGTCCGCGCGGCGCACGACTGCTCGGAGGGCGGACTGCTGGTCGCCGCGGCCGAGATGGCCTTCAGCGGCGGACTCGGCCTCGCGCTCGATGTCGACGCGCTGCCGGTCGACGGCGAGGTGCCGATGCTCGCGCGCTGCTTCGCGGAGGACGCGTCGCGCTACCTGCTCGAGGTCGACGAGAAGGACCTCGCCGCGCTGTCGAAGGCGCTCGGCGAGGTGCCGCATGCGGTGATCGGCACGTTCGACGCCTCGGGCGAGCTCTCGCTGGCGGGCGCGACGGTGAAGGTCGCGGCGCTGGGCAACGCGTGGTCGGGCGACGCCGCAGGCGGATCGGGAGGCGCGGCGTGACGCGCGCGCAGGGCACGAGTTTTGAAGGCACTGGCATGGGGGCACTGGCATGAAGGCACTCGTCATCACCGCTCCCGGAATCAACTGCGACCTCGAGCTCTGCGAGGCGTTCGACCTCGCCGGCTGCGAGGTCACGAGCGAGCTGCTGTCGCGCCTCTCGCGCGATCCGTCGCAGATCGACCGCTTCGACCTGATCGGCCTGCCCGGCGGATTCAGCTACGGCGACGACATCGCCGCCGGCCGCATCATGGCGGCGCTCATCCGCGAGTCGATCTACCCCGCGCTCGCCGCGGCGATCGCGCGCGGCGTGCCCATGATGACGCCGTGCAACGGCTTCCAGATCGCGGTGCAGGCGGGGCTGCTGCCCGGACCCGCCGCGGGCGAGCCGTGGAGCGAGGTCCCGACCGAGCCGACCGTCGCGCTCGCGCAGAACGCGACGGCGCGCTTCAACGACGTCTGGACCACCATGGAGGTGCCCGCCAACACGCGCTGCGTGTGGACGCGCGGCCTGAAGATGGACGCCGACACCGCGCTCATGCCGTGCGCGCACGGCGAAGGCCGCTTCGTCGCCGACGAGGAGACCATCGCGGCGCTCGAGGCGAACGGGCAGGTTGCGGTGCGCTACGGCGAGAAGGACCACTTCAACGGCTCGATCAACCGCATCGCGGGCATCTGCGATGCGACGGGCCTCGTGTTCGGCCTCATGCCGCACCCCGAGCGCTACCTGCACTGGACGCAGCATCCGCGGTGGACGCGGCTCTCGGCTGCGCAGCGCGCAGGCGACACGCCGGGACTGCAGATGTTCCGGAACGCCGTCGCGCACGCCGCGAAGGCACGCACCGTCACCGGAGGCATGCGATGACCGCGACCACGCCGAAGACCCTTCGCTGCGCCACCGTCGGCGTCGGCAAGATGGGCCGCCACCATGCGCGCCTCTACGCGACCACCGAGGGCTGCGACCTGGTGGGCGTCGTCGACGGCAACGCCGAGCGCGCGGCCAAGATCACCGAGGAGTGGGGCGGCAAGGCGTTCACGAGTGTGCGCCAGCTCATCGACCACGGCGTCGACGCGGTCACCGTCGCGACGCCGACCGTCACGCACCGCGCCATCGTCGAGCCGCTGCTCGAGGCGGGCATCGCGTGCCTCGTCGAGAAGCCGCTCGCGCCCGATGTGAGCGAGGCGCGCGCGATCGCCGACACCGCCAAGCGCACCGGCTCGCTCCTGCAGGTCGGGCATGTGGTGCGCTACGACCCCGTGATGGTGGCGGTGCGCGAGCTGCTCGCGGGCGGCACCATCCAGCCGCGCTTCATCGAGATCGACCGCGTGAGCCCGATGACGTTCCGCTCGGTCGACGTCGGCGTCGTGCTCGACATGATGATCCACGACCTCGATGTGCTGCTCATGCTCATGGGCGCCGAGCCCGAGGAGATCCACGCGAACGCCGTGTGCGTGGTGGGCGAGGCCGAGGATGTCTGCAACGCGCGGCTCGTGTTTCCCGCGGGCAAGGACGGCATCCGCTGCACCGCGAACGTCACCGCGAGCCGCCTGGCGCTCAAGACCGAGCGCAAGATCCGCCTCATCAGCGAGGACGCGTACGTCTCCGCCGACTTCGTCGAGAAGAAGGGCACCGTGGTGCGCAAGACGGCCAACGCCGCGCAGCTCACCGACGTGCGCGAGCGCCTGAAGCGCGGCGAGGATCTCTCGGGCGTGAACTACCTCGAGCTGATCGCCATGGAGCCGCTCCATGTGGGCGCGGGCGAGCCGCTCAAGCTGCAGATGCTCGACTTCCTCGACGCGGTGCGCCACAGCCGCCGGCCGCTGGTGAACGCCGAGGACGGCTTCGCCGCCGTGCGGACCGCGGAGCGCATCGTCGCCGCCGCGCGCGCGGCGGGCGCAAGGATGGTCTGAGCGCACTCGGCTGCAGTGGTCACGCGTCCAAGCCGATAAGCCACCCATGCCGACCCTCGACCGCTACAGCGCCGATGCCCCGACCGAGTGCGATGTCGCCATCATCGGCGGCGGCTTCGGCGGGCTGATGACGCTCGCCCGACTCGCCCAGCACGCGCCCAACTGCCAGTACGCCGTGTTCGAGCGCCGCCCGCGCGTGGGCCCCGGCATCGCCTACGGCGCCTGCGATTCCGAGCACCTCCTCAATGTGCCTGCGGCGCGCATGGGTGCGTTCGCCGAGAGGCCGACGGGATTCCACGAGTGGCTCGAGCGCGAGTTCCCGGGCCGCTTCCGCACCGATGACTTCGCGCCGCGCGCGCTCTTCGGGCGCTACCTGCTCGAGGTGGTGGCGACGACGCTCGACCAGTCCAAGACCTGCGCGGCGTTCGTGCACGACGCGGTCGTGCACATCGAGCCCCTGGGGAAGAAGTTCGAGCTCCTGCTCGCGTCGGGTCGGACGGTGCTTTCGCGCGGCGTGGTGCTTGCGCCCGGGCTGCCGCAGGCGCGTGCGCCTTGGCGCGCGGTCGACGAAGGCGTGGCGCGGCGGCTCCTGGTGCAGGATCCGTGGGATCTCTCCGACTCGGCGCGGAGCCCGGCCTTCGAGGGCCTCGCGACCGATGCCGAGGTGGTGCTCGTCGGAAGCGGCCTCACCGCGATCGACATGGTGATGGGTCTCCGTCGGCGCGGCCACCGCGGCAAGATCACGCTCGTCTCGCGGCAGGGGCGCTTGCCGCTGCCGCATGCGTCCTCGCACGGTGCGCCGGTGGTGTACGACGTGCACGAACTGTCCCGCGGCGTGCTCCCGGCCTTCCGGGCGATCCGTGCGGCCGCGCGTCGCCTGCAGCGCGAGGGCCACGATTGGCATGCCGCGATCGACGGCGTGCGCCCCCATGTGACCGCGATCTGGCGGGCCTGGAGCAACTCCGACCGGGCGTACTTCCTCAAGCACCTCCGGCCGTTCTGGGAGATCCACCGCCACCGCGCACCCGCGCACCTGCTCGACGCCATCGAGCGCGAGCGCCGCGACGGCACGGTCGAGATGATCGCCGGAGTGGTGCACCACCTCCGTGCCGAGGGCGATGGACACGCCGAGGTCGTGCTCCGCACCGCGCGCGGGGCGCTGCGTCCGATCCATGCCTCACTGCTGGTGAACTGCGCAGGGCCGTCGATGGCGATCGCAGAGACGCTCGATCCGCTGATCGGCTCCATGCTGCGCATGGGTCTCGCCTCGCCGGACGCGATGGGGCTCGGGCTGCGCACCGATGCGGAGGGCCGGCTCGTCGGGATCGACGGTTCGGTGTCGTCCCGCCTGCGTCTGATCGGTGCGCTTCGCCGCGGCGATCTGTGGGAGACGACCGCGGTGCCGGAGCTGCGCGGCCAGGCCGCCGCGATCGCGGCGTCGCTTTCCCAGGAACTCGGTTGCGGCGCCGGTCGCGTCGACCACGGCGACGCGGCTCCGCTCGGCGCCATCGGGGGATGCGCGTGACTCCACGCGTCTCTCCCTGCGAGAAGCACTGGATCGGCTCGCACCTGTCGACCGCGGGCGCGCTGCGCGCCGCGATCGACGAGGCGGTGTCGTACCGCTTCGGCGCGGTGCAGATCTTCACCCGCAACCAGCGGCAGTGGACGCCCAAGCCGCTCGCGAAGGACGAGATCGCAGACTTCCACGCGGCGCGCAAGGGCACGCTGTTCGAGGACGGCGCGCGCCTCGTGAGCCACAACAGCTACCTGGTGAACCTCGCGTCGCCCGATGCGGAGAACCTGGCGAAGTCGATCGCCTGCGAGCGCGCCGAGCTCGAGCGCTGCGAGCTGCTGGGCGTGCCGGTCTCGGTCGCGCACCCGGGTGCGCACCTCCATGCGCTCGGCGGCGCCGAGCGAAAGCCGAAGGATCCCAACGACCTCGACGGCGAGCCGAGCGCCGACGAACTCGCCGGGCTCAAGCGCATCGCGAAGGCCATCGACGGCATCCACCGCGACCTCAAGGGCTACAGGGTGCGCATCGCCCTCGAGACCACGACCGGCTCGGGCAGCAACCTCGGCTACGCGTTCCACCACCTCGGCCGCATCCGCGGCATGGTGAAGGAGCCCGAGCGGATCGCGTACTGCATCGACACCTGCCATGTCTTCGCCGCGGGCTACGACGTCTCGACGCCCGCCAAGGCGAAGGCCACGCTCGAGCGCTTCGACGCCGAGGCGGGGCTCGCCCATGTCGCGGCGCTGCACATCAACGACTCCGAGGCGGCGTTCGCGTCGCGCAAGGACCGCCACGCCCACATCGGGCAGGGGCTGTGCGGCGACGCCTGGTTCAAGGCAGTGCTCCGCCATCCCGCGTTCGCGACGGTGCCGAAGAACCTCGAAACCGAGAAGGGCGACGCGTCCGACGGTCGCCCTTGGGATATGGTCAACGCCGAGCGCCTCGCCGAGCTCGCCGGGTCAAAGTGACATCGCCCCGCGTGGCGGCGCGATTACAGGAACCCCCGACCGAATCCCGATTGAAGACCGCCATGAGTCATACGCAACCCCACCGGTGGACCCCCGCGGCGATCCCTGCCGCCCCGTGTTTCGCCGCCACCCGCCTCGCGGCGACCCTGTCGGTCGCCGTGCTGGCGACCTCGATCCCGGCGGTCCTGGTCGGATGCGCCACGCGCGCCCCGGTCGCCCGCTCCGGCGGGGCGCCGGCCACCGCTCCGGTGGCGCCGGCGACCGACGACCGGTCCGAGCCGAACCTCCGCATCAAGCCCACCGAGGCCGAGAGCGCCAAGCTCGCCGCCGCGCGCGACGCCGCCTCGAAGGACGAGTACGAGGCCGCGCTCCGGACCTTCCGCGAGCTGCTGCAGGAGAACCCGACCCTCGCCGACGCCTACACCGGCATGGGCGCGGTGCATGAGAAGAAGGGCGAGCTCGAACTCGCCGAACCGGCCTACGCGCGCGCCGTGACGCTCGATCCGGGCGACTTCACCGCCGCCTCGAGCCACGGGCGCGTGCTCGAGGCGCTCGGCCGCATCAAGGACTCGGTGCTCGCGTACCAGCGCGCGCTCATGATCCGCCCGCGCGACCTCGACGCGAACCTCGCGATGTCGCGGCTCATGGCGCTGACGGAGCAGGGCGAGAGCTCGGTCGTCTTCGCCGAGCGCGCCGTCAAGATCGACCCGCAGAGCGGTCCCGCGCGGCTGCAGCTCGCGCGCGCCTACACCAAGGCCGGCCGTGGTGCGGACGCGATCCGCGAGTACGAGGCGGCGTGCGAGCTCATCGAGCCGCCCGCCGACGTGATGTTCGCGCTCGTCAACGCCTACGCGAAGGAGAAGCGCTACCGCGAGGCCGCGAACGCGTCGGAGGCGCTCACCCGCACCGCCGCGAGCGCCGCCGCCTTCGAGCGGCTCGGCTGGGCGCTCTTCCGGCTGAACGAGTTCGAGAAGTCGGACGCCGCGTACCGCAAGGCGATCGAGCTCGACGGCGCGTACTGGCCCGCCCTGAACGGCGTCGGCGTGAACGCGCTCAACGCCTGGATCAAGGCCGGCAAGCCCGCCGACGACCCGCGCCGCGACGAGGCGCGCGCCATGCTCCAGCGCTCGATGCGCGCGAATCCCGACCAGCCCAAGGTCGCGTCGCTGCTGCTGAAGTACCAGCTCTGAACCGACCCTCCGATAGGATCCCCGCCATGCCGGACGCAAGCACCGTCGACCCCTCGCTGCTCGAGTTCTTCGATTCGCCCAGCGACACGCCCTTCGTGATCGAGCACGTGAGCGAGGAGTTCACCTCGGTCTGCCCGAAGACGGGCCACCCCGACTTCGCGCACATCATCCTGCGCTACGAGCCCGCGGCGGTGTGCGTCGAGCTGAAGAGCCTCAAGCTGTACTACCAGAGCTTCCGCAACGCGGGGATCTTCTACGAGGCGGTGACCAACCGCCTGCGCGACGATCTCGCGCAGTCGATGAGCCCCGCGTGGATGCAGGTCATCACGGTGTGGAAGGGCCGCGGCGGCATCCGCTCGCGCATCGTCGCCACGCATGGGCGCGTGCCCGAGGCGTGGACGACCAAGCTCGATGCCTGAGCGCGCTGCCGAAGCCTGACGCTGGAGCGCGACGCTCGAGCGGGGGGTCCGCGCCCGCCGCCTGAAACCGGTGCCTTCGCGCGACGCGCGCGCCGGGCTCAGCCGCCGATCTCGATCATGGGCATCGCGGGGCGCTTGCGCGCGGGAAGTTCGCCGAGGTCCTTGGCCTTCTCGGCGCCCACCTCGATCACGACCGCCTCCTGCAGCTTGCGGAAGATCGTCGACTCGAGCTGCTCGAGGTCCTCGCGCAGCTTCTTGCGCTCGCGCATGCGGACCTGCATCTTGCGCATACCGTCGGCGGGGTCGTCCCCGACGGCCTCCTTCGCGGCGTCCTGCGCGGCGACGAAGTCCTCGCAGCGCGACTCGCGCGCCTCGATCCACTCGGCGCGCATCGCGCCGACGGTCGCCTTGCCGGGGGCGCTCATGCCCTCGATCTCCAGCGCCTTCGCGAAGAACGGCTCGAGGTCGCGCGCGTTGCGGTAGACCGACGGGTTGGCGGCGCGGTAGAAGCCGCGGCGCAGGGCCTTCTGCGCGGTCTCGTCGCCATCGAGGGCCGCGACCATCGCGTCGAGCGCGCGGCGGTTGCCGTCGGCGACGCGGGTGCGGGTGGACACGATGCGCGTCTCGAGCGTGCCGAGCCGCGCGCTGACGTCGCCGCCGATCGAGATCGACCGGCTCACGCTGGTGCTGCCCTTGCCGTCATCCTCGACGACCTCGGTCATCGCCTTGTCGAGGATCTCGCCGCGCTCGGCCTCGAGGGTCTGGAGCTCGCGCTTCATCGAGCGGATCGCGTCGACCGATGCCTCGTCCCACGCGGCGAGCTCGCCCGCGATGCGCGCGCGCGCGCCGTCGGCGAGTGCCGCCGTCTCGGCGATCGTGACGAGGTCCGCGGCCTGCGGGCCGGTCTCGCCCGGCAGCAGGCGGACGCGGGCGCGGGCGCGCCGCGCGGCGTCCACCGCGGCGGAGCGGTCGGCGGCGGTGATCGCCTTGAGCTCGTCGAACATCGTCTCCTCGAGCGCGTCGATCGCCTCGAGGAGCTTGCTGTTGTCGCCACCCGAGAGGACGGCGCCGTCCTCGCCGGCGAGCTGGATGGTCACGCTCATGCCTTCCCCGCCGAGGCCCTCGAACTGGGGCGCGGCGGGCGTGAGCTCCTTCTCGGCGATGTTGCGGGCCTCGGCGCAGCGCGCGGCGATCTCGTCGAACACCGGGCGCGAGTCCTTGTCGAAGCCGAGCTTCGTGGCGAGCGCGTCGAGCTCGTCGCCGTTCATGGGACGGGGCACGCGGCCGCCGCCGGGGCCGCCGATCGCGGAGAACATCATGTTGCCGTCGGCGAGGTCCTCGCCCGAGAGCACGACCATCTCGCCGTCGCCGCCGACCATCACCGCCTGCGCGGAGAACTCGACGCCAGCGCCGCCGGGTCCGCCGAGCACGATGCCCTCGCGACCGACCTCGCGCGCGGTCTGCGGCGACGGGTCGGCGAGCCCGAGGCTCGCGCGCAGCGTGGCGGCGTTGGACGCGTCGAGCGTGGCGAGCTCCTTGCGGAGCCGCTCGATGCGCTCGCCGACCTCGCCCATCGCGCTCTCGTCGCCGCCCATCACGATCATCACGCCGCCGGAGTCGTCCTTCGCGCGCTCGTCGAAGCTGCGCATGAGGTCGAGCGCGATCGGGCGGGTCGCCGCCTCGTTCGAATCGGCGATGGCCTCGACGGCCTGCCAGCGCGGCTTGTCGAGCTCGCCCTTGTCGCGCATCGCGAGCGCGGTGTTGAACACGGCGTCGAAGTCGCTCTTCGCGCGCAGGTTCGGATAGAGCGCCCCGATCATGTGGTCGCGCAGCGCCCGCGCCTGGTGCGGGCGGAGGTACGGCATCGTCTGCTCGAGTCCCTCGCGGTGCAGCAGGCGGATGCGCGCGGTGATCTTCGCGACCTCCTCGTTGGCGCGATTCTGCACCTCGCGCATCTGGCGGAACCACTCGTCGGCGGTCTCCGACTGCGTGCGGTCGCCGGCGGCCTCGCCAGCGGCGGCATCACCGCCCGCGCCATCGCCGCCGGCAGCATCGCCCTCCTGCATCCCGGGCGCCGGCTTGACGCCCATCTCCTCGCGCAGTTCGGCGGCGCGCACGATGCGCTCGAAGGTCGCCTCGGCGTAGCGCTCGAGCTGGCGGGTCAGCTCGCGCTCGTAGGTCTCGAGCGCGACGTTGGTGATGGTCATGGCCTCCTCGTCGACGGTCGCGAGGACCGGCGCGGAGCGGAGCGAGTACTCGAAGGTGCGGCCGCTGAAGCCGAAGCTGGGCGCCACGGCGGCGCTGCGCCGGCGGGAGAGCGCCGCGCGGACGCGCTCCATCTTCCACGCGTCGCGGTTGGGCAGGATCGCGGCGAGTTCGTCGACGAACTGGCCGTCGAGCTGCGCGGCGCGCTGGAACGCGCGGCGGCGCAGGTCGGCCTCCTTGCGCGCATCGTCGACGGAGCGCGCGAGGTCGAAGGCCGACTCGCGCGGCTTGGCGAGCGTCGGGTCGATCTCGCGCTTCTCGAACTCGCGGAAGCGCTCGAAGTACGCCTCGTGCAGCGGCAGCGCCGCGTCCTTCGTGGTCTCGGGGAGACCGGCGTCGCGCAGCATGCCCTCGAGCTGCGCGGCCGAGACCGGCGACGGCAGCGCGCGCCCGAGCTGCGCTTCGGCCGGAGACGACAGCGCGACCGGCGCTGCGAGCGCGACGGCGAGTGCGAGCGTGGCGATGGGGCGCAGGAGGTGGGCGATGGTGTGGTGCATGGGAGCTCGTCGCGTGGAGTGTGCGTGGGAGTCCGACGATGGTCGGTGTTCGGCGTCGGGCGCGCGGCGGGCATGATGCCCGAACCGCGGCGCTCCGTCACTTTCGGGCGGGATTCTCGGCGGAAGGGCGGGGCGGCGCCTCGCCGAGACCGTGGGCGCGGAGGTGCTCGACCATCCCGCGGTGGAAGCGCAGCTGCGCGGCGGGGTGGAGGGTGTCGTGGGTCAGCCCCTCGAGGAGTTCGATCGAGCCCGGCCCCTCGGGAACCGCCTCGCCGCGGGCCCGCGCCTGGGCGCGCCAGGCCTCGAGCTTCGACTGGAGGCGGGCGACCGCCTCGTTCAGGTAGAACGAATCGCGCGTGCCGCACAGCAGGCGGATGCGCGTCGCGAAGATCCCCGCGATGCGCGCCGGATCGCGCTCGAACCGACGCGCGATGTCGGCGTGCGACCAGTGCTCGACGGTGACCGGATCGATCGCGCCCGTCACCGGGTCGCACAGCCGCCGCGGCGCGCCGCGCGCAGCGTCGTACGGCGACCACATCGCGTCCCACGCCGCCCATTGCTGGCCGCTGCGGCCATTCGGGTCGAGCGCGTGCTCGGTGGCGATCTCGTCGCGCACGGTCATGAGCACCCGGTCCTCGCCCGGACCGAGCGGCGCGCGGTAGCTCGGGGTGGCGTCGCCGTCGCCGGAGAGGAACAGGCTCGCGTCGCGGTACAGGTCGGTGCGCTGGAACGCGCTGAAATCCACGGGATCGGGCGCGCTCGCGAAGCAGGCGCCGAATGTCCCGTCGTAGGTGAGCGCGAGGTGCAGCGCCGTCCAGCCGCCGCTCGAGTGTCCGGTCACGATCCGCGCCTCGGGCTTCGCGATCAGGCGGAACCGTTCCTCGAGGTACGGCACGAACTCCTCGACCAGCGCGCGACCGACCGGGCCGTTGGTCTCCGAGTCGCAGAAGCCGTGGTGCCCCCACGCCGTCTCGGGATCGAGGAACACCCACACCGCCTGCGGAATCGCCGCGCGCGCCTCGGGGGCGCTCAGCGCCGCCGCCGATTCGGCCGCCGCGAGGTGGGTCGCGCCGAACCCGCCGATCACGTAGATGGTCGGCCACATCCGGCGCGGGAAGTCGAGGTCGTGGTACCCGAACGGCAGCACCACCCCGGCGCGCAGGTCGAAGTCGCGGCCGAAGTGCTTGGAGAGCAGCGCGCTGCGGCGGTGGATCCAGAGGAGGTTGGGGTTCGGGCTGGCGTCCGGGTTCGGCTTCGGGGCATCGCCGCCGGCCGCGCCGCGCTCAGCCTCGCCACGCTCGGGCACCATGGCCTCGATGCGGCGCGTGAGCTCGAGGCGGACCTCGTCCGCACGGGTCGGATCGAACTCGATCCGCGTCGGCTCCGACACGAGGTTGCCCGGGCCGAGATGCCCGCGCGCCGTGAAATCGGTGTCGAGCACGGCCTGGACCCGCCACGCGCCGCGCAGTTCGGCCAGCGGGCCGCCGAAGGTCGTCGCCGACGCTTCGTCGAAGGTGATGGTCCCGCCCGCGGCAACCTCGCCGACCGCGACCGACGCCACCGGCTGCAGGCGATCGAAGAAGGGCGCATCGGCCGGGTCCACCCCGCTCCAGCGCGCGAAGTCGGGCACGAAGAAGAGGAGCAGCCGCCCCGCGCCCGCGGGCGCGCCCTCGACGCCGACGCGGATGAGATATCGGTCGTCAGGCGCGGGCTCTGCGTCGCCGGGTTTCGCCGCGGCGTCTGGCTCCGAGGTCGGCCGCGGCGGATCGCTCTGCGCGCAGACCGTCCGTGCACCGCCCCCGATCGCCAGGGCGACGGCGAGCGTGGCGCTGAGCGCGGGGGCGACCACGCACGCGGCGGCGCCGGCGGGGTGCGGCCGCGGCCGCCGTGGGGGGAAGTGTCCAGTCAACCACCGCATGTGCTGATTCATACCCGCTTTCCGTGCCGATACACCCTCACCCGGCGCCGGATGCTCGCATTCGCGCCGATTCCACGGAGTGAAGACATGTTCGAACGATCGGTCCGACCCACCCTCGCCATCCTCGCCGTCCCCGCGTTCGTCGCGTTCGCGCTGGCCGGCTGCGCCTCGCATCGCTCGCTCGAGGACGAGGTCGTGCACTCCCGCAAGACCGTCTACGACTCGCTGCGCGGCCGCTCGTTCGCGACCGACGAGCCCGTCGAGCTGAAGACCACCGGCCCGCTCGCGGTCCAGATCGAGAACTTCTCCGGCGATGTCGTCGTGCGCGCCGACCCGAAGGCGACCACGACCTTCGTCGAGGTCCGTCGCGTGGCCGACCTCGGCTTCGGCCGCTGGGACGAGGGCAGCGACGAACTCGACGACGTGAAGTGGACCGCCACGCTCGAACCCCGCGCCGGCGGCGGCGACACGCTGCAGGTCCGCACGAGCGCCGACAACCCCGAGCCGCACTTCTTCCGCACCGAGGTGCTGGTGATCACGCCCGCGCTCGATACGGTGATGGTCCGCACCTCGCGCGGCAACGTGACCGTGCTCGAGAACCAGGGCGCCGTCGACATCGAGACGACCCGCGGCGATGTCCGCATGCTCACGCCGTGGCCCGTCACCAGCCCGGTGAAGATCATCACCAGCCAGGGCTCGATCGACTACCGCGTGCGCGGCGAGTCGCGCGGCGCCTTCGACTGCGCGTCGCACGGCGGCGAAGTCCGCCAGCGCTGCGAGTTCGGCAAGTGGAGCGCGATGAACGCCGAGAACGACCACGACCGCCTGCTCGCCACGCTGAACGACGGCACCAATCCCGTCGTGCTCCGCACGAGCGAGAAGAACATCCGCGTCGCCATCGTGTCGGATCCGACGGATGTGGGGCGGGAGATACACGATCCGTGATTGAAGCGGTCGCGGCCGTCATTTGAGCGGTCGCAGCTGCGGCTGCTCCCGTCATTTGAGCGGTCGCGGCTGCGGCCGCTCCCTCTGGTGGAAGCCCTTCGGAGTGAATCCTCAGGGCTTCTGGGATGCGCGGTGAAGTCGTGGTCGCGGCCGTCATTTGAGCGGTCGCGGCTGCGGCCGCTCCCTGTGGTGGAAGACCCTCGGAGTGAATCCTCGGGGCTTCTGGGATGCGTGATACAGTCTCGGCGTGAAAGAAGTCCAAGACCACTGGTTCCGGCTCGCGAAGGAAGAGGGCTATCGCTCGCGCGCGGCGTACAAGCTCATCGACATCGATGACCGCAAGCGCCTGCTGCGGCGCGGCGACCGCGTGCTCGATGCCGGCGCGGCGCCGGGAAGCTGGTCGCAGGTCGCCGCGCAGCGCGTCGGGCCGAAGGGCGAGGTGGTCGCGGTCGATCTCAAGCAGATCAACGGAGGCGGCTATCCGCCCAACGTGCGCCTCATCCAGGCGGATCTGCGCGACCTGACCATGGACGACCTCGGAGGCCGCGCCTTCGACGCCGTCATCTCCGACATGGCGCCCGACACCACCGGCGACCCGATGGGCGACGCGATGCGTTCCGCGCGGCTCTGCCACGACCTGCTCGACCGCTGCACCACGTGGCTCCGCCCCGGCGGCAACCTCACCATGAAGGTCTTCGAGGGTGGCGAGTACCCCGAGCTGCTCAGGCGCGCCGGGCGCATGTTCGAGGACGCCAAGGGCTACAAGCCCCGCGCCTCGCGCGCGGAGAGCGTCGAGATGTTCGTGGTCTGCCTCGGCTACCGCGGCAACGACGGACGCGTTCCGACCGCCGAGGACGCGCTGCTCCCCAAGCGCAAGCCCTCCAAGGGCTGGGGCGGCGCCGAGTAGTCGGTTCCTGCGCGGGGTCGGCACTCCCTGCGCGTCGTGGGCTCCGGCGAGGGCGGTCGACCCCCTCCGAGACGGTCGGGCGAGGTCCCGCGACCGGGCACGGTGCTTGCAAGAGGTCCCCTGCGGCGCATGCCGCCCTCACGAAGGAGACCTCCATGCAGATCAACAGCGCTTCGCCCTTTGCCTCGTTCGGTGCCGGCTCGATCCGTCCCGGGATGCGTCCAAACGCCGCGCTCGCGGGTGCCGCCAAGCCGGCCGACACTGCGGCTGGCCAGGGCGTCGGCGCGGGCATCACCTTCCGCGACGGCGAGGTCCCCAACGTCTCGCCCGAGACCATCATGCAGCACTGGGGCACCTCGAACGCCGAGGCCGACCTCAACACCGACGGCATCGTCGACGGCCAGGACCTCGCGATGGCGCTCAACGGCGCACAGCCCGCGCAGAACAACGTGCTGGGCAACTGGGGCGCGAGCGGCGAGAACGCCACCGCGGGTGGCGACCTCAACGGCGACGGCGTCGTGAACGCGGTCGACCTCGCGCTCTCGCTCAACGGCACGGGCGAGAATCGCTCCGCGCAGATGCCCGCCGACGGCGCCGCGGCGCCGAGCGACGAACAGCTCGTGACCAACATCGTCGACGCGACCTTCGCAGCCCGCGATGTCGACGGCGACGGTTCGCTCGTGGCGAAGGACTTCGTGGCGAACGGCGCCGCGGGCGACCCCGCCGCCGACCCCTCCCAGGGCAGCAAGGTGTTCGAGCGCCTCGACCTCGACCAGAATGGCGGCGTCGGACGCGAGGAACTCACCAAGGCGCTGTTCTCCGAGCTCGAGCGCTTCCGCGAGCAGTTCCCCGGCGCGCGGCCCGAGGCCTTCGCGCGCCGTTGGATGGACAGCCTGACCACGGGCCGTCCGGTGGCCAACTACGGCCAGTTCCAGCGCATGCAGCAGCTCTTCAACGGGCCGGTGACCCCGCGCTCGACCTCACAGATCCTGTCCGCGCGCGCGTGACTTGAGCCACGCGCCCGCTCCGTTCGAACAAGCCCGTGGCAGGATGCCGCGGGCTGTTCGCGTTTTGGGGGAGGGATGCGGGCCAGTCCGTCGCGGCGTGGCGTCGGTGATGCCCGCCGACCGCGTGTCGCCGCACCCCGTCCCGGCCCGATCGGACAAATGAGGCATCCTCCCCGCCGAAATGCTGAACCGCCGCCGAACGGCGTGCGTTCTCCTTCCGACGGGACAGCGCGCGCGCCGCGAAGGCAAGGGACAGCCTTCTCCGGACGAGCGGCGTGCGCGGGCTTCTCCTCACTCTCCTCTCTCTCGCTGCGCGTCGACCCAAAGGTCGACGCGCGGCGTTTTTCGGCGCATCGCGCAAGGGTGTTCGGCGCATCGCGCAAGGGTGTTCGGCGCATCGCGCAAGGGTGTTCGGCGCATC
>JBMOGJ010000044.1:0-24579 GCA_049318425.1 Phycisphaerales bacterium
ACAAGCGCAACCCGCGCGACGGCGCCGTGATCGAGAACCTGGGCTGGTACAACCCGACCGCGAAGCCGGGCGCGCAGTACCAGTTCAACGCCGATCGCGTCAAGCACTGGCTCTCGATGGGCGCGCAGCCCTCGGAGACCGCCGCCAACCTGCTCAAGAAGGTCGGCATCGACCCGACCCCGGGCAAGAAGGCCTGATCGATCGACCGGTGATCTGACGAACGCCGTCGCGATCCGCGGCTGCGCAGCGTTGGTGACACATCCATCCCGCGTGCGAACCATGCGAATCGACGTGCTCACCATCTTCCCCGATCTGTTCACGGGATTCCTCGCCACGAGCATCCCCGCGAACGCGATCGAGCAGGGCGCCCTCTCGTGCCATGTGCACGACATCCGGGCGCACGCCGCGAACAAGCACCGCAAGGTCGACGACCGCCCGTTCGGCGGAGGTCCAGGCATGGTGATGATGTGCCAGCCCATCTTCGACGCCGTGAAGGCCGCTGAATCGCAGGATTCCAGCGTCCCGGCGGTCCGCGTGCTCCTCACGCCGCAAGGCGAGAGGCTCACGCAGCCGCGCGTCGAGTGGCTCGCGCAGCAGCCGCGCCTGATGCTCCTCTGCGGTCACTACGAAGGCATCGACGAGCGCGTGATCGAGGAGCTCAGCCCCCTCGAGATCTCGATCGGCGACTATGTCCTCTCCGGTGGCGAGCTCGGCGCGATGGTTCTCATCGACGCCGTCGCCCGCCTGCAGCCCGGCGTCCTCGGACACGAGGAATCCGCTGCGGAGGACTCGTTCAGCGTGCGCTCCACCGATGGCGCACATCTCCTCGACTGTCCGCACTACACCCGTCCCCGCGAGTGGAATGGGCGTGAGGTGCCGGACATCCTGCTCTCGGGCGACCACGCTGCGGTCGACCGTTGGCGGGATGCGCAGCGGATCGAGCGCACGCGCGTGCGTCGCCCCGACCTGCTGCAGAACTCTCCACTCGCACACCCGCAACCCCTGCCGGCGGCCAACACCAACAAGCCCGCCGCGCAAGTTGCACGAGCCACGCGGTCGACCGCACCGTCGCACGACGACGGAGACGGACTGCACGGCCAAACCGCGCCCGAAGGCGCATGAGGATCCCACTATGGCACGTTTGAATCGCACCCAGGTCATTGAAGGCGTCGTCGCAGGCCAGATGAAGGCTGCCAACGAGCTCCCGAAGTTCAGCGTCGGCGACACCATCGATGTGCACTACAAGATCATCGAAGGCGACAAGGAGCGCATCCAGGTCTTCCAGGGCGTGCTCCTGGCCGACACCGGCCGCGGCATCCACCGCATGATCACCGTCCGCCGCATCGTCGCCAACGAGGGCGTCGAGCGCTCGTTCCCGGTGAACTCGCCGCGCGTCGCGAAGATCGACGTCATCCGCCGCGGCGACGCCCGCCGCGCGAAGCTGTTCTACCTCCGCGACCGGTTCGGCAAGAGCCGCCGCCTGCGCGACCAGCGCCGCGGCCTCAAGCACGTCGAGGGCGGCGAGTCGGCCGCAAGCTGACCCGAACAACCACGCCAACGCCAACCGGCCGCCACATGGCGGCCGGTTGTCATTGGTGCCCGTGTGGTGCCAGCGTGGTGCCAGGGTGGTGCCAGGGAGGTGCCAGGGAGGTGCCAGGCACCTACACTGCGCGCCCGATGCGCGTCACCCTCGCCAAGAGCTTCACCTTCGAAGCCGCCCACTTCCTGCCCTGCTTCCCCGATGGCCACAAGTGCCGGCGCATGCATGGCCACTCCTTCAAGGTCGAGGTCGTCGTCGAGGGCGAGATGGATCCTGCCAAGGGCTACCTCGTCGACTACGGCGACATCAAGAAGGCGATCTCGCCGGTGCACGACGCGCTCGACCACCGCTGCCTGAATGAAGTCGCGGGCCTCGAGAATCCCACCGCCGAGATGCTCGCCAAGTGGGTCTGGGACCGGCTCAAGCCGACGCTGCCCCTGCTCACGCAGGTGATCGTGTGCGAGACCTGCACCAGCCGCTGCGTCTACGAGGGCCGCTGATGCAGCGCCCCGTCCACCTGCTGCACGACGCCGCCATGCTCGCCCGCATGCTCGGCATCGAGGCGCCCTGCTGCACGCACATCGCGATGCCGACCCGGCTGGCCGCGGCCGCGGCGAGCCCGGGCGGCGCCGCGGCGTGGGGCGCGTTCGTCGACGGCAACCCCCTGTCCGGGACCTGGATCGCCGACGCCGAGGCACCCTCGCGCCGCCTCGTCTCCTACTCGGGCACCCTTGGCGAGGAGCTGTTCGCCGACGAGCCGCGCACCTGGATGCGCGCCGGGCAAGACCGCTTCAAGGGCTTCCTGGACGAGGTCGAGCCCGCGCTGCGCGCGCACGGACGCACGCTCTGCTTCCGCCCCCACCACCGCCACGTGCTCGGCGACGTGCACGCCTCGGTCAAGCTGCTGCGCGACCGCGCGGGCGGGCCGTTCGAGGTCCTGCTGTCGCCGGCCGACATGATCGCGCCCTCGATGACGGGCCAGATCGAGGACCACCTCGCGCGGATGTTCGCCCATCTCGGGCCGGTCGCCGCGGCGGTCCTGCTCGCCGACATCGCCCCCGACGCGCAGACGGCCGAACGCGGGCTGTTCTCCACCTGCCGGCTCGGCGCGGGGATCCTTCCCCTGGCGCTGGTCTCGCGTCTCCTCGCCGAGCATGTGCCCGCGGAAACGCCGGTGATCCTGCTCCCCGGCGCGGTCGACGAGCAGCGCGCGGCGCTCGGCCTGTAGCGCCCGATCCCTCACCGAATCCACATGTTTCCGTTGCACCCCGCCGCGGCAGGGGTAGACTTTTCAGGTCTGCGGAACGGATTCCGCGACATGGAGCGTCGATGACAGCGGTTTCGGCAGTGACGGCAGCGATGTCTGCGGTGTCGGTCGGAGCGTCCGCGGGCGGAGCTTCCGGACTGGACGCGAAGGTCCTCGTACTCAATCGCTACTACAGCGCGATTCGCGTCATCGACGCGCGTCGGGCGTTCGTGCTCCTCGCGAAGGAGGTGGCCGAGGTCATCGCCATCGAGGACGGCTCGTACGTCTCGTACCCCTTCACCACCTGGACCGAGCTCAGCGAGTTCCGCCAGCAGTTCGAGGCCACCGAACACGACTGGGTGCGCACCGCGCGCATCTCGATCGCCGTGCCGAAGATCGTCCGCGTGCTCGCGTTCGACCGCCTGCCGCGCGAGCAGGTCAAGCTCAACCGCCGCAACATCTACGCCCGCGACTCGAACCGCTGCCAGTACTGCGGCAAGACCTTCACCACCAAGGAGCTCACGCTCGACCACGTGAAGCCGCGCGTCCAGGGCGGCGGCAACTCGTGGACGAACCTCGTCTGCGCCTGCGTCAAGTGCAACGCGCGCAAGGGCGGACGCACGCCCGAGCAGGCCGGCGTCCGGCTCATCCGCGAGCCGATCAAGCCGAAGCGCAACCCGGCCATCTCGCTGCGCCTCGGCAGTCCCAAGTACGCGTCGTGGAAGGCGTTCCTCGACGAGGCCTACTGGACGGTCGAGCTGAGCGAGGACTGAGCCCGCCGCGCCGCCCACCGGCCGCGCGCGTGAAACGTCCGCATCTCATGTGAAGATTCCCGCCGCGCCGCGCAATCCGCGGCGCGCGCGTTTGACGGCAGATAGCATCGCGCCCTTCCCGCCCCGCGAGCCTCCCCATGTCGAAGAAGAAGAAGCACAAGAAGTCGAAGTCCGAAGCCGCATCCGAGACGACCGCGGCCAGCGGGCCGGTCGCCGAGTCGGCCGCCGCGACCGAGGCCGGCGACTCCGCGCGCGGCGATTCGAAGGACGCCCGCAAGGCCGCCAAGCAGGCCGAGAAGCTCGCCGCGAAGGAGGCCGAACTCGCCGCGAAGCAGGACAAGGTCGCCGCGAAGCAGGCCAAGGCCGCCGCGAAGCAGGCGAAGGCGGACGAGAAGGCGGCACTGAAGGCCGACAAGAAGTCCGACGCGAAGCTCGAGAAGAAGTCCGGCAAGAAGTCCGGCACGCAGCCCGAGACCGACGCCTCGGCGCCCACCTTCAAGCATGTCCGCCGCAAGAAGCTCGCGAGCGGAAAGGGCCCGACCCCGCAGGAGATCGGCGAGTCGCTGGTCGCGCTCTTCAACGCCGGCAAGAGCGAGGAGGCCGAGTCGACCTGGTACCACCGCAAGATCGAGTCCATCGAGGACGACGGCTCGGTGTTCGAGGGCTGGAAGGGCGTGCTCGAGAAGGGCGCGTGGTGGAAGGCGAACTTCACCGTGCTCTCGATGCAGGCGAAGGGCCCCTACGTCTGCTCGACCGGCTTCACCGTGATCTTCTCCGGACGCGTGCGCATGCCCGACGGCACCGAGGTCGACTCGCACGAGTGCGGCGTCTACACCGTCGAGAAGGGCCGCATCGTGCGCGAGCAGTTCATGCGCGCGGCGTTCTGAACGCCCCCGCGCGCAGCACCGCGCTCACGACATCAGCGCGAGGCCGATGGTGAGCGTCACCGCGTTGTTGAGACCGTGCGCCACCATCGGCGCGACGAGGCTGCCGCGCATCTCGCGGTACAGGCAGAAGCCGACCGCGAGACCGCCGAGCGCGGGCACGAACAGCACGCCCTGCGGGTGGATCACCGCGAACACGGCGCTCGACGCGAACGCGGCGATCAGCATCGAGATCAGCCGCACGCGCGGCGCGACCACGCCGCGCAGGTGCCCGTAGAGCAGGCCGCGGAACGCGATCTCCTCGACGATCGGCGCGGTCACGCTCGCGAGCATGAAGAGCATGAGCACCTCGAACCCGCCCGCCCCGGCGAACATCTCGACGACCGGGTGCGACGGCGGCGGCGCATCGCCCTGGAACATCTCGGCGATCGCGCTGAGGATCGCGAAGCAGACCAGTCCGAACACCAGCAGCGGCACCGCGCTCAGGTAGCACAGCACGCCGTGGAGCGCCTCGCGCACGACGCCGGCGCCCGTGTGGAGCCCGATCAGCGCGCGCAGTTCCGACCAATGCACGCCGCGCTTCGCGGGGTACGCGAGCGCCGCGAGCGACGTGAACATCACCAGCACCGAGACGAGCAGCGAGCCACCCGCGCCGAGTTGCTCGGCGAAGGGCAGCGCCACCGCCGCCGCGACGACGTTCAACCCGAGGAAGCTCACGATCCAGAGCAGGAAGGTCTCGCCCAGCACGACCGCGGCGTGCGCCGACGGCGCCGGCGCGAAGACCGGGCGAACCTTGCCGGTTCCCGTGAGCCCGATGAGGACGACCAGCGCGACCAGGCCGAGCAGGAACGCCACGAGGTACCACAGTCCGGCGGCGACGAGCACCGCGGTGGTCGCGGTCGCCTTCGCGACGGCGCCCGGACCGAGCACATCGACGAAGTAGCCGAGCGTGGGGCGGAGTGCCTCGAGCGACTCGGCCTCCTCGGCCGTCGGCGCGCGTTCCTCGGCGAGCGCGCGCATCGCGTCGATCACGCGGTCGCGCAGTGCCCGCGCCTCGTCGACCGCGTCGGTCGGAAGCGCGATCTCCTTCGCCTGCGCGACGCCGCGGTCCCATCCCTCGAAGTTGCCGACCAGTACGCAGTAGCCGAGGCGGTCGGCGAACGCGCCGTTGCGCGCGTTCTCGACCTGCCGCAGGATCTGGTCCGAACCCACCGTCGGCGCGAGCGCGTGGAGCGCCACCGTCATCTTGGCGGCCAGCTGCGATTCGAGCGCCACCGGCGCGATCGTCGACTGGACAGGCTCGCCATCGTCCGCATCGGGCCGATCCTCGACGAATCCCCCCTCGTCGGAGGTGAGGGCCGCGTCCGAGTCCGATCGCACGCGCTGCAGGAGCACCGCCGCGAACGCGACCACCGCGATGCCGACCCAGACGAAGACCTTGCGGAAGCGTTCACTCGGCGACATGCATGGGTCCATGATTTATCGGGCGCGAAATCGGTCCAGCGCGCCCCTTCGGCCCGCTCGGCGCACGATAGTCTCTCGCGCCGCCCCCTTGGTCGGCACGCGACGATCTTGACATCAACGGGGGTAGTGGTATCCTCGCCGATTCTCCGCACGGCGATCCGTGCTCACCTTTGACTGCCCCGCGCGCCTCGCTGAGTCGATGCATCGCGGGCTGAACGATTTGGACAGACCATGCCTCGTCAGACCTACATTGCAAAGCCCGGTGAGATCAAGACCGTTTGGCGCCACGTCGACGCCGAAGGCAAGACCCTCGGTCGCCTCGCGACCGAAGTCGCCACCGTGCTCATGGGCAAGCACCGCCCCGAGTTCACCCCCGGCGTCCTCTCGGGCGACGCGGTGATCATCACCAACGCCTCGAAGGTCGTCCTCTCGGGCCGCAAGCTCGATCAGAAGACGCGTCGCCGTTGGTCGGGCTACCCGGGTGGTCTGAAGATCCGCTCGTACCGCCAGGAGATGGATTCGAATCCGACCCGTCTCGTCAGCGAGGCCATCCTCCGCATGATCCCGAAGGGCCGCTACGGCCGCTCGCTCCACGCGCGTCTGCGCGTGTTCGCCGGCGCCGCGCACACCCACACCTCGCAGTCGCCGGTCGACTTCTCGTCGCGCCCCGAGGCGCACGCGATGCCGGAGCGCAAGCCGAACGCGAGCACGATCAAGGCCGCCCGCCTGAAGAGCGCGCCGCGTCGTCCGCACTCGCGCGCCGCCGCCGCCGCTGCCGCGAAGTGATGTCGCGCGCAGCCTGATCCGGATCACACCGCCACGAAGCACCACTCGAGAAACAGCACGCCGGATGGGCCTCGGCCCCGGTCGAAGGACCACCCGGCAGCCAACAAGTACCTTGCGCGCCACGGCGCGGCCTGAACGAAAGACCGTGAGAGAAACCATGGAAGACACCACCACGACGACTGCCTCGACCTCGACGCGCATCCTCCGCGGCCCCGATCAGAAGGGCTGGTACTGGGGCACGGGCCGCCGCAAGACGGCCGTCGCCCGCGTGCGCATGAAGAACGGAACCGGCGCGGTCGAGGTGAACGGCAAGGAGTTCGCCGAGTTCTTCGTCGAGGAGCGCGACAGGCAGCTCATCCTCGCCGTGCTCGAGAAGACCGGCCTCAAGGGCAAGGTCGATGTGAAGGTCAACGCCTGCGGCGGTGGCACCACCGGCCAGTGCGGCGCGACCCTGCTCGGCCTCGGCCGCGCGGTCATGAACTTCGACTCGACGCTCGAGCCGATCCTGCGCGAGAACGGCTTCCTCACCCGCGACGCCCGCAAGGTCGAGCGCAAGAAGTACGGCCAGGCTGGCGCGCGTCGTCGGTACCAGTTCAGCAAGCGCTAAGTCGTCCTTGGGCGGTCGCCGCTGCGGCGGCTCCCTCTGGCGAGAATCCTGATTCAAACAGCCGCCCGCGAAAGCGGGCGGTTGTGTTTTTGCCAGGACGTCGGCGGGCGGCGGGCGCGGGTCGTGGTGGCGAGGACGAAACTCCGGGACGAAGCTTCGAGCATCTGTGGCGCGGCGCCGCGGCGTTGGCGGCGAGGAACGGCGCGCGAAGGGGCAGTCGAGTTGCGGAGCAGACGCGGCGCGCGGCCGCGGTGGGAATCACGCCGGCTGGGCGGCGTTCCGTGCGGCGGCGCGGACGGCGTTCTCCGCGTCGCGCAGGCGCTTCGACATGAGGGCCACGGTCGTGCGGTCCTCGGCGGCGAGCTGCTCGACCGTGCGCGGCGGCAGCCCGCAGAAGCCGTGCCGTCGCGCGACCAGGCGCGCGGCGACCGAGAGCGGACCGCGCGGAAGCGCCGCCGCGAGGAGCGGCGCGTGGTGCGCCATCGGATCGACGATCCCCTGCCACTGCGCGACCTCTCCGAGCGCGTGCATGGCGATGCCGGCCGCGTGGCGGGCGGCGGCGCGCGCGGGTCGACGCGTCGGCGTCAGCTTCGCGATCGCGTAGTCGGCGGCGAGCGAGATCGCGCGATCGAAGCGCTGGCGCGACGGATCGAAGTTCACCACCACCTGCTGGACCGCGCGGGTGAGTTCGCGCACGAGCGTGCGCAGTTCGTCGGCAGGAAGGCGCTCGGGACCGCCCTCGAACGCCTGGTCGGCGCGGCCGAGCGCGATCACCAGCCCGCGCTCGGCGAGCAGCGCGCGCAGGCGCAGGGCGGCGCGGAGGTCGGTCTCGATCTGGTCGACGGTCGCGCGGTCCGGCCAGCGCGGCATCGCGTCGATCGCGCGCGACGCACGCCGGAGCAGGTAGTGCATCGCGGCGCCGCGGGTCTCGTCGCGCTCGTTCGCGGCGCGCGCGTCGCGGGCGAAGAGGCGGCGGATCTCGCGCGCCGAGCCGATCATCGCGAGCAACTCGCCGTCGGCGAGGCCGAGCGGCTGCAGCCTGCGCACCGACGGCGCGGAGGGAATCGTCTCGTCGGCGCCCGGCAGGTCGAAGGTCGGCAGGTCGACCCAGGACGGCTGCACGCCGCGGAGCAGCTCACCGCGCCGACGGTCGACGAGGGCGCGGACCAGCGACTCGCTGCGGCCGATCCGCTGCGCGATGCGCGTCGGGTCGATGCCGAGGCGCCACGCGCGCTCGACCAGGCGGCCGACCTGCTCGCCCGCGCCGCGCCGTGCCGACGGCCGCGCGCCGAACGCGCGCAGCAGCAGCAGGCGCACGCCCTCGTGCGAGCGGTTGCAGCGCTGTGCGAGCTGCTTCGCCGCGAGGTTGAGCGAGGTGCCGCGCTCGAGCAGCGCGCGCGCCTCGTCGAGCAGCGACGAACGCTCGTCGGCGTCGAAGCGGCGGAAGCTGCGCGCCCGCGCGAACTCCGACGGATGATCGGCCGCGAAGCGTTCGAGGCTGGCGCGGTAGATCTCGACCCGCTGCTTGCCGTGATCGAACACCCAGTGGGCGCAGAGTCCCGCGCGGCGCCAGCGCTGGAGCGTCTTCGAGGCGACGCCGATCTCGCGCGCGAGTTCCTCGGGCGTCGCGGAGCCGCCGGGCCGCTCGTCGGGACGCATGGCGACCCGCGCGGAGAGCTCGAGGACCAGCGTGGCGAGGTCGGCGCGCAGCGCGCGTCCGGAGACGATCTCGCCCGCGGCCGCCGCGATCTCGGCGCCAAAGATGCGCTGCAGCGCGTCGCACAGTGCGTAGTCGGCGCGCGCGTCGATGGTCGGGATCAGGTCCTCGGCCGCCTGGATCTGCCGCCGCGTCGCCGACTCCGAGGAGTACACCGTCTGCGCGGGAAGCGCCTGGACGGTGGCGAGGCTGTAGCTGGCGCGTCGCGGCATGGTCGGAAGGGACTCGGGCGGAGGTGAGACGCGCGGGTCGATTTCGGTGGCGAGGTCGGTGGCGAGGTCGGTGGCGAGGTCGGCGTCGAACGGTCCTCGAACCAATTCACCCGACCGAGGCAGTCTACGGTCTCTACGCAGGATCTCGATCCCCGTCCTCCCCGACCCGGCGAAGTCGCGGCGGATCGCGTTCGGACAGCTTGATCGCCTTCGCAGCCCGCCGCGGCGGTGTTGCCGGAAATCCTGCGGAAATCAGCGCTGCGCGCACGGCGCGACCCGCGCGCGGCACTCCGCAGCGCGTGATGTTTCCCGAAGGTTCTCGGCTTAGCCGACCGCGGAGTTCATGCGGCCGAGCCCGTAGGCCTGGGCCGAGGGAGCCTGCATCGGGGCGGCCTCGATCGACGCGGCGACGGGCGCGGCGCCCTCCGGCAGCAGGTGGGCGGTGATCGAGGTCGTGCGCGCGATGCGCGGATTGAGGCGCGTGAGCAGCTCGTGGGGAATCATCCCCGACTCCGCGGCGAGGCGCGGAAGGTGCGTCGGCGCGTGGATGTCCCGCGAGATCAGCTCGACGGTGCAGCCGATCCAGTCGTGGATGTCGCCCGCATGGAGGCCGGTCACATCGACGGTGATCTGGTCCATGTTCACCGCGCCGACCACCGGCGCATGCGCCGTGCGCCCGTCCGGCGTGAAGAGTCGCACGCACGCGCCCACCGACGCCTGCGGGTTGCGCGGCATCGGGTAGCCATCCGAGTAGCCGACCGGAATCAGCGCGATCGTCGACGGACGCGGCGCGACCCAGCGGCCGCCGTAGCCGACCGCCGTGCCGGTGCCGACCTGCTTGGCCTGCACCACGCTGGTGGTCCAGCGCACGACCGGACGCAGCTCGCTGCGTTCGATGACCGGCGCGCTCGCCTCGAGCTCGTCGAGCCCGTAGCCGAGCCACGCGAGGCCGAACCGCACCATGCCGCGGTGGAAGCGCGCGTCGCGCGCCAGCGCGTAGGTGCTCGCGACATGCTGGTGGACATCCGCGGGCATCACCCCGCGGCAGGCCTCGATGACGTCGTCGTAGCGCGCGAGCTGCCGCGCCGTCAGGCCCGCGTCGAAGCGCGCGTGCGAGAAGTGCGCGAACACGCCGCGCAGCCGCAGGCGCGAACCCGCGCAGATGCGGTGGATGATGTGGATCGCGTCCTCCGGAAGCGCGCCGCCGCGGCTCATGCCGACATCGACCTCGACATGCACGGGAAGCTCGACGCCCAGGTGGCGCGCGCACGCCTCGAGCGCGTCGAGGTTGGCCTCGTCGTGCACCACGAGGTGGAGCTGCCCCGCCAGCATGAGGCGCACGAGCTCGTCCTCGCGCTCGATGCGGGTGACGGGCATGAGCACGAGCACCGGCTTGGCGCCGTTGATGGCGGCCGCGGTCTCGATCGCCTGCCGCAGGGAATACACCGCGAGCATCTCGGCGCCCGCAGCCACGAGCCGGCGCGCGACGTTGCCGACGCCGAGCCCGTACGCATCCGCCTTGACGATCGGGCACAGCGCGCAACCATCGCCGACGACGCGGCGGATGACCGCCATGTTGTGGTCGATCGCGGAGAGGTCGATGTCGATCGTGCTCGTGTCCTGCATGGCGTCTTGCCCTCGCTGCCGATCGCGCCATCCGCGGCCCCGGGCATCCTGCCCAGACCCCTTCGGAGGCTGCATTTGTATCGACTTCCGAAAGGCTCTACCATCAGCGTTCCAAGCGAATCACCGCGGCCCCTCGGACGGCCGCAGAAAGAGCGGCTGAAAGAGTTCATGGATACCAACGCCCCCGACACATTTGTCCTCGAGAAGACCTTCGCCGACCTCGGCCTGCGCGCCGAGGTCCTCGATGGACTGACCAAGCGGGGCTTCAAGCACCCCACCCGCATCCAGGCCGCCCTCATCCCCGCCGCCCTCCAGGGCAAGGATGTCCTCGGCCAGGCCAAGACCGGCACCGGCAAGACGGCCGCCTTCGGCCTCCCCCTGCTCCAGATGCTGAACCCGGAGGCGGGCTTCTCCGCCCTGGTGCTCGTGCCGACGCGCGAGCTCGCGATCCAGGTCGCGAAGGAGCTGCAGGAGCTCGGCCGCTTCGCCAAGGTCTCGACGGTCGCCGTCTACGGCGGCCAGCCGATCCAGAAGCAGCTGCCCCTCCTCGAGAAGCGCCCGCCGATCATCGTCGGCACCCCGGGCCGCGTCATGGACCTGGCGGAGCGGAACCTCCTCCCCTTCCACGAATTCCGCTTCGCGATCCTCGACGAAGTCGACCGCATGCTCGACATCGGCTTCCGCGACGACATCCGCAAGATCCTCGGCAAGCTCAAGAAGGTGCCGCAGACGATCTTCGTGTCGGCCACCATCTCGCCCGACATCGAGAAGCTCGCCCGCAGCTACATGAAGGACCCGGAGAAGATCGTCACCTTCGAGAAGAGCCTGACGGTCTCCCAGGTCAAGCAGAGCTACTTCGCGGTCGAGCGCTGGGACAAGAAGCGCCTGCTGCTCCACCTGCTCAAGAAGGAGAACCCGGGCCTGGCGGTCGTGTTCTGCCGCACCAAGCGCGCGGTCGACGACGTCACCGAGTACCTCAACAAGCACAAGTTCGACGCGATGGCGATGCATGGCGACATGTATCAGAAGAAGCGCGACCAGGTCATGGGCAAGCTCCGCGAGGGCGATCTCAAGGTGCTCGTGGCCAGCGACCTCGCCGCCCGCGGCCTCGACGTCGACGACATCACCCATGTCGTGAACTACGACATGCCCGAGGATCCCGAGGTCTACATCCACCGCATCGGCCGCACCGCGCGCGCCGGACGCGAGGGCGTGGCGTGGAGCTTCGTGGCGCCCGACCAGGGCGAGCTGCTGACCAACATCGAGATGCTCGCGAACGTCGAGATCCCGACCACGACCTACGACGACTTCAAGCCCGGTCCCGTGCCTTCCGACGTGGTCGCCATGCGCGAGCACGAGGCGAAGCGCAAGGAGGAGGCGCAGTCGGCGCGCAACCGCATCGCCGGACCCGAGGTGCCCGTCGCCGCCGAGGCCGTCGACGCGTCGATGTTCCCCGACGGCATCGTGCCCACCGCGCTCCCGGGCCGTCGCCTGGGCGGACGCGTGCGCACCAGCAGGCGGTGAGCGGCCATGCGTCGGTTCCTCCGCATGTCCGACGAGGTGCGTGACGCCCTCGCCGCGGGTCGGCCCGTCGTCGCCCTCGAGACCGCCGCGGTCACGCACGGACTTCCGCGCGAGCCGCTGGCCGCGATGCCGGCATACCTCGTCGACGCCGACACGCCCGCGTCGGTGCGCGCGTGCTTCGACGGCGGCGCGCCCGCCCACCTCGGGCTCGGTCGCGCCCTTGCCGCCGCGGTGCGGGCCGAGGGCGCGGTGCCGGCGACCGTCGGGCTCCTGCGCGGACAGCTCGTCGTCGGGCTCACCGACGCCGAGCTCGAGGAACTCGCTGCGATGCGCGAGGTCCACAAGATCGCGGCGCGCGACGCGGCGATCGTCGCGGCGCGCGGCGGCTCCGGCGGGACGACCGTCGCCGGCACGCTGCTGGCCTGCCGCTTCGCGGGGCTGCCGGTGTTCGCAACCGGCGGCATCGGCGGCGTCCACCGCGGCTACGCGGAGCGCCCCGACATCTCGGCCGATCTCCTCGCGATCCACGACACCGGCACGCTGGTGGTGACCGCGGGCGCGAAGTCGATCCTCGACCTCCCCGCCACGGTGGAGATGCTCGACACGCTCGGCGTCCCGCTGATCGGACTCGGAACGCCGTACTTCCCGCGCTTCCTCTCGGCGGGCAACGCGGACCTTCGCGTGAACGCGGAGGCGGCCGATCCCGCCGAGGCGGCGCACCTGTTCTCGGCGCACCGCGAATTTCTCCCCGATCGCGGCATGCTGCTCTGCGTGCCGCCGCTCGCGCGTTTCGCCCTGCCCGCGGAGCTCATGGAGCGCGCGATCGCCGAGGGACTCGCCGAGTGCGACCGCGTCGGCGCACGCGGGCCCGAGGTCACGCCGGTGCTGCTCTCCGCCGTCGCGCGCGCATCGCAGGGTGCGTCGCTCGCGACCAATCTCGCGGTGCTCATCCACAACGCCCGCATCGGCGCCCGCGTCGCGACGCAACTCGCGCATGTCGCCTGACTTGACACTGCCCCGCCGCTCTGTTTGACTACGCGGGTCGCGGGCCCTTGCCCCGACGCCGATGATCAACGCAGAGGGAGTCTGACGCCGGGCGCGCCGCGCCGCTGGAACCAGGCTTTCCCGTTCGGATCATCCGCGCCCAAGCACCGTACATCCTCGACCGCCACCCGCGCGCGACGCGTGCCGGGATCCTCGCCCGCTTTCGAAGTGTCTCGGGCGAGACGCAGTCGACCACTGGTTCACACGATGGCTGCCAAGAAGTCCGCATCGAAGAAGACCGTCAAGAAGTCCGAGCCCGCGGCGCCGAAGGCGTCGACCGCGAAGTCGCCTGCGGCGAAGGCTGCGTCGACGAAGACGACCGCTGCGAAGGCCGCGGCCGCCGAGAAGGCCGTCGGGGTGAAGAAGCCCAGCGCGCCTGCCGCGAAGAAGACCGCGACGAAGGCGGCGTCGGTCCCGGCCGCGAAGAGCGCGGCGAAGGCCGAGTCGAAGCCCTCCGCGAAGGCGGTCGCTCCGAAGGCACCTGCGAAGGCCCCTGCAAAGATCACCGAGAAGACCGCCGAGAAGGCGCCCGCGAAGAAGCCAGCCGTTGGCGCGGAGTCGACCGCGCCGCCGCCCGCGAAGGTCGCACCGAAGAAGTCCGCAGAACCCACGGCGATCGCTGCGAAGGCCGCGGCGCCGAAGGCGAAGGCTCCGCGCACCGCGAAGCCACAGTCGGTGGACGCGACGTCCGCTGCGGTGAAGGCGCCGAGCGCGCCCTCGGCGCCAGCTCCGGTCGTCGCACCGGCGCCGAGCGTCGTCGAGGTGAAGCAGCCGATCGCGCCCGCGCATCCGCCGCAGCGTGAGCAGCGCGGTCATCGCGACCAGCGGAACAACCAGCCGCGTCGGGACGATCGCGATCGTCCGCAGCAGCAGCAGCAGCAGCGCCCGCAGCAGCATCAGCAAGGCCAGCGGCAGGACCAGCCCTCCCGCGATGGGGCGCCGCGCGAGCAGCAGTCGGCGTCGCAGGGCGAGTCGCAGGGCGAGTCGCAGGGCCAGGTTTCCGGCGGCCAGCAGAACTTCACCGGCGGCCCCGCGGGCGGTGACGCCGGCGTCCCGGGCGACGGTGGCGGTAAGCGCCGTCGCCGCAGGCGTCGCAGGAGGCGTCGCGGCGGTGGCGGTGGCGACGGCAACAACGCGAACGGCCAGACGCAGGGTCAAGGCCAAGGCCAGGGCCAGGGTCAAGGTCAAGGTCAAGGTCAGGGTCAAGGTCAGGGCCAAGGCAAGCAACGCAACCAGAACCCGCAGCGCCCGCAGCAGAATCAGCAGCAGCAGCGCGGTCCGCGTCCCGACGCCGACGAGGGCGATGACGGCGAGGACTTCGACGGCGTCGACGGATTCGACGATGGCGGCGACGAGGGCGAGGACAGCGGCGCCGCGCAGCAGTCCGGCCAGCAGGGTCCGCCGCCCCCGCCGCCGTTCGAGTGCGAGGGCGTGCTCGAGTGGACCGGCAACGCCGACGGCCGCATCCGCCAGCTCGGCGATGGACTGATCGAGTCGGAGAACGATCCCTTCGTGCCGCAGGCGCTCGCGCAGCAGTACACGCTGCGTCATGCGCAGCGGATCGTCGCCGAGGCCGTGCTCCGGAAGCCGAAGCGCAAGCGTCGCGGACCGCGTCAGACGCGGCCGGTCGTGACCCGCATCCTCTCGATCGAGGGCATTCCGCCCGAGGAATACGCGCAGCGCAAGACCTTCGCCGACTTCACGGCGCTCGATCCGCAGCCGCGCATCTCGCTGGAGTACAAGGGCTGTCCGCCCGCCTGCCGCCTGATCGACCTCTTCTGCCCGATCGGATTCGGCACGCGCGGACTCATCGTCGCGCCGCCGAAGGCGGGCAAGACGATGCTGCTGCAGAACATCGCCTACGGCATCAAGCGCAACCATCCGCATGTCGAGCTGGTGGCGCTGCTCATCGACGAGCGCCCGGAGGAGGTCACCGACTTCAAGCGCAACGTGCCCGCGCACGTGCTCGCGAGCTCGAACGACCAGGACCTCGACCGGCACCTGGCCCTCGGCATCCTCGCCATCGAGCGCGCGAAGCGCATGGTCGAGGCGGGCCGCGACGTCGTCGTGCTGCTCGACTCGCTCACGCGCCTCGGCCGCGCGTTCAACAACAGCCGCAAGTACGGCTCGTCGGGACGCACGATGTCGGGCGGCCTCGACTCGCGCGCGCTCGAGGTGCCGAAGCAGCTCTTCGGCGCCGCGCGCAAGTGCGAGGAGGGCGGCTCGCTCACCATCATCGCGACCTGCCTCGTCGACACGGGCTCGCGCGCCGACCAGATGATCTTCGAGGAGTTCAAGGGCACGGGCAACATGGAGCTCATCCTCGACCGGTCGATCGCGGAGAAGCGCCTCTTCCCCGCCATCAACCTCGCGGCGAGCGGCACGCGCAAGGAGCACCTGCTCATGCCCGACAAGGAGTTCAAGACGGTGACGGCGCTCCGCCGCCGACTGCTCGCGGTGCCGCCGCACGCGCAGGTCGAGCAGCTGCTCGCGGCGTGTCAGCGATTCGAGACCAACGAGCAGATGGTGGGCGGCGCGAGCTGACGCGATGGATGCCGCCGCGCCGATGCCGATCGATGTCGAGCCGGGCGACGCGCGCCTCGACGCGTTCCGCGGGATCCGCGACCGCGAGCTGCGCGGCACGCTCGGGCTGCATGCGATCGAGTCCGAACGCGTGGTGCGGCGCTTCCTGACCGCGGCGCTGCGGCGACGCGCGCAGCCGATGCCGCCGGTGCTCGAGCCGGCCGCGCTGCTGGTCACGCCCGACGCCTGCGAGCGGCTCGCCGACATCACCGCGCATTTCCCGGCGCTGGCGGTGTTCCGCTGCGCCGGCGAGCATGCGCTGCACGAGATCACGGGCTACACGATGCACTCTGGCGCGATCGCCCTCGGCGTGCGGCACGACGACGGATCGGTCGGCGAGCTCGCGGCGTGCCTTGCGCGCGGCGTGAACGAGTCGCACGGCGTGGACGAGGCGCGCGGCGTGAACGAGTCGCGCGGCGTGAACGAGTCGCGCGGCGTGAACGAGTCGCGCGGCGTGAACGAGGCACGCGACGTGCTCGTCGCGCTCGACGGCATCACGCAGACCGACAACGTCGGCGCGATCTTCCGCAACGCGGCGAGCTTCGGCGCGCGCGGCGTGATCCTCTCGCCGCGTGCGAGCGATCCGTTCCTGCGGAAGACGCTGCGCGTGTCGATGGGCCGCGCGGTGAACCTGCCGTGGGCCCGCGCACGCGCCGACGAGTGGCCCGCGTGCCTCGACCGGCTCCGGCGCGAGCATGGCTACGCGATCATCGCCGGCGAGGACACGCCCTCGGCCGTGAATCTCGCCAGCTTCAGGCCTCCCGCGAAGTCGATCGTGGTCTTCGGCGCCGAGCAGGACGGCGTATCGCGCGCGGTCCTCGACCTCGCCGACGCGGTGGTGCGCATCCCGATGAGCGACCTCGCGGGCGCGCTCGCCGACGACCCGCCGAGCCTGAATGTGTCGATCGCCAGCGCGGTGATCCTGCACCACCTGCTCGCCTGAGGCGCGCGACGCCGGGTGCATGCGCGCCGCGCGACCGGCATCACCCGCACCAGCGGCACAGACCCACCTCGGAACCTCGGGAGATCGCCCCGGAGTGTTGCCTTCCGGACCGCCGAATCCCACGATGTCCCGCGACGCGCGCGTTTGCCCGCACGCAGGCACGCGTCACGACGGACCCGACTGGCTTCTCTCGCACTCCACGCCCACCGCCCCTGCCCACGCCGAGCGCCTCGGCCGGCTTCGACGGAGCGCCCCGGGCCTAGACCACGCGAGCTCGCTTGGCGGCGAGCCATACAAAACGCGACGGAGCATGGAAATCCTGGTGGAAACCCATGCTCCGTCGCGTTTTTCGGTGGTTGCGCGGCCCGTGCCCCGGGAGGCCCGTGCCCCGGGAGGCCCGCGCCGCGCAGGCTCACGCCTCGGCGGCGACCGCGGTCGACTCGCCCGCGGCACCCGCTCCGGCGGCGGTGCCCGACGACTTCACGCCGCTCTCCTCGCGCACGCGCTCGATGCGCGCGCCGAGCACGTTGAGGTGCTCCTCCATGCGCGAGTATCCGCGGTCGAGGTGGTAGATGCGCGACACGTTGGTCTCGCCCTCGGCCATCAGGCCGGCGAGCACGAGGCAGGCGCTCGCGCGCAGGTCGCTCGCCATCACGGGCGCGCCCTTGAGCGGCGCGCCGCCGGTCACCACGCAGGTCGGTCCCTGGCGGTGGATCTCGGCGCCCATGCGCGAGAGCTCGGCGACGTGCATGAAGCGCTCGGGGTAGATCTTCTCGGTGACGATCGAGTTGCCGCCCGCGAGGCAGAGCAGCGTCATGAACTGCGCCTGCAGGTCAGTCGGGAAGCCCGGGTGCGGCTGGGTCGTGATCTGCGTCGGGCGGAGCACGCGCTCGCTGGTCACGCGCACGGTCGCGTGCATCGTGTCATCGTGGCCGTCGATCACCTCGACGTGCACGCCGATCTCGTTGAAGCGGTCGATCACCGCGAGCATGCCGTCGTAGGGGAACTCCTCGAGCGTGACGTCGCCGTTGGTGACGGCGGCGGCCACCGCGTAGGTGCCCGCGACGATGCGGTCAGGGATGACCGTGTGGTCGGCGTTGCCGAGCTGCTCGACGCCGTCGATCACCAGGCGGGGTCCGCCGGCACCCTGGATGCGGGCGCCCATCTTGTTCAGGAGGTTCGCGAGATCGACAACCTCGGGCTCGCAGGCGGCGCACTCGATCACGGTGCGGCCCTTGGCAAGCGCGGCGGCGCACATGACGTTCGCCGTGCCGAGCACGGTCGAGCCGTTCGGACCACCGAGGAAGATCGTCGTGCCCTTGAGGCCCTCGGGGGCGGTCACGATGATGTCGCCGCCCTCGAGCTCGACCTTGGCGCCGAGCGCCTGCATGCCGCGGAGGTGGAGGTCGATCGGGCGGGAGCCGAAGGCGCAGCCGCCGGGCATCGCGATGACGGCGCGGCGGCGGCGGGCGAGCATCGGCCCGAGCACGCAGATCGACGCGCGCATGGTCTTCACGATGTCGTAGTGGGCGTGGACCTTGTTGTGGTCCATCACGCGCATCTTGACGGTGCCGCAGTCACCGCTGACCTCGACGCCGAGCTGGCGCAGCAGCTTCGCCATGTTCGAGATGTCGGAGAGACACGGGACGTTCCGGAGGGTGATCTCGCCGTCGGTGCAGAGCGCCGCGGCCATGAGGGGCAGCGTGGCGTTCTTGGAGCCCTCGATCTGAATCCGACCCGCCAGCCGGCGGCCACCCTGAATGCGGAAGGAGTCCATGTCTACTGCAATCCTTTGCTGCGTGCGAGCGTGTTGGACCTCTCCGAACAGGTCCTGGCTTCATGCCTGACGCCCTTCATGATGTCGGATCTCGGCGGTCGCGACGACCGCGCGGATTATGACGATTGCATCGGCTCGCGGGCGTGTTTCGCAACACCTTCTGCGCGATTCTCCCGACCGCTCCAGACGGTGCCCGGCCACGCAGCCGTCACAGTCCGCCCGCGGCATGGTCGGACTTCACCCCGACCACTTGACCGTGCCTCCGGCGAATCCCACCGTTGTTCATGTGAGATCAAGAGGTCGTCCCCTCTGGAAGGAAATCACCATGTGCAATCGCCGCCAACTCATCGCCCGCTCCGTGCTGTTCGCCGCGGCCGCCCCGCTGGCCATCTCCGCGTACTCGCTGAGCTTCCCGTCCACCCCGCCGACCAACGGTCCCGCCGCGATCACCCTCACGGGCGTCGTGCGTGACTTCAAGGAGCGCACCGTGCCGGGTGGCCACCCCGACATGGAGAAGCAGCCGAACAACGGCTTCGCCCACTACTGCGGCAACATCGAGGCCACCCTCGGTGCCGACGGCAAGCCCGTCTTCAAGGGCGGCGGCTTCAAGGTGAAGAACGAGTGGAAGAACTCCGCCGGCAAGAACATCTGCTGGCGCCTCTACAACCCGTCGCTCGGCGACGTCCAGGGCTCCAAGGTCTCGGGCGTGGTCGACACCGGCGGCATCAAGGACGCCGCGTCGTTCAGCAAGTGGTACAACGACGACCTGGCGTTCAACGTCTCGGCCCCCCTGTCGATGACCCTCGTCCGCCAGTCGAACGGCACCTACGTGTTCGACTCGAACACCGATGCGGCCTGCGTCGCCCTCGGCGGGTTCTTCCCGATCGAGAACCAGCTCTTCGGCAACCCGGGCGGCACCCCGAATCGCAACTTCCACTTCACCTTCGAGTTGCACACCACGTTCACCTACGACGCCGACGGTGGACAGACCTTCAGCTTCCGCGGTGACGACGACGTGTTCGTCTTCATCAACGGCCAGCTCGTGATCGACCTCGGCGGTGTCCACGGCGCCGTCGAGCAGGAGGTCCAGCTGAACCGCCTCGGCCTGGTGGACGGCCAGGAGTACACGCTCGACTTCTTCTTCGCGGAACGCCACCGCACGCAGTCGAACTTCAAGATCACCACCAACATCAACCTGCAGAACGCCGAGCTTCCGACCGTGTCGAACGCCTTCGACTGATCGGTCGGCGCCCGGCGCCTGCAGCGGCGGCACCCGCCACGCAACCCGGACTGGAAGTGGTCCGGGCAGGGCCCTCGCCGATGAACAACCTCACGGCTGAGGGGGACGACCCCGTGGCAACGACCGGCGCGCTGTGCGCGCCGGCGTCGCCGTTTTTGCGGTCATGCAAGAAGGGGCGCCGGTGAAGCGGACCGGGTGGTCGCGACGGGGCGTCGCGGGCGGGCGTCGCGGCGGGGCATCGCGGCTGGACGGTTGGCGACGGGCACACCTCGGCGGCGCGTGCCGACCCCGGGGACCTCGCCGGCAACTGGCGGGAACCCCGCCCGCACCCTACAGTCGCCGCCCCATGTCCGACGCCGAGACCGCCGCAGACCCGACCGCACCCGTCCTCCCCGAGGCCAAGATGCACGTGGTCATGCCCAACGCCCCCACGCGGGCGAAGGTGCATTCGAGCCGCCTGTGCCTGAAGGGGAAGAGCGCGTCGTTCATCCGCCATGTCGAGATCGACATCGCGGGGACCCCGCTCGAGGGGTCGTTCCGCGCCGGGCAGAGCTTCGGCGTGGTGCCCGCGGGCGTGGACGCCGCCGGCAAGCCGCACAAGGTCCGGCTGTACTCGCTCGCCAGCCCGAGCTGGGGCGAGGACGGCCACGGCCGCGTGATCGCCACCACCCCGAAGCGCGTCATCGCCGAGCGCGAGCCGCAGCGGCCGACCGACGATCCCGCGGACCACGACCTCTTCCTCGGCGTCTGCTCGAACTGGATCTGCGACCGGAAGGCGGGCGACGACATCGACGTGTCGGGTCCGAACGGCAAGCGGTTCCTGCTGCCCGAGGATCCGTCGCGGCACGACTACCTGTTCCTGGCGACGGGCACGGGCATCGCGCCGTTCCGCGGGTTCCTCATGGAGCTCCTGGTCGGCCCGCCGGCCGGCTCCCCCGCCGCCGCCACCTGGAGGCGCTGCGAGAGCCGCATCGAGCTCGTCATGGGCTCGCCGTACACGACCGACCTGCTCTACGACGACTTCCTGCGCGACCTCGCCGCCAAGCACCCGAACTTCCGCTACCACCCGGTGGTTTCGCGCGAGATGCGCGCCGACGGCGCCGGCGGCCTCGCCAAGGGCGAGTACGTCCACCACTTCATCGACCGCCAGCTCGCGCGGCAGACGGGCGCGATGGACCTCCTCCACTCGCCGCGCACGCTCATGTACATGTGCGGCCTCGCGGGCATGCAGCTCGGCGTGTTCGAGCTGCTCGCACGGCACGGGATCTCCGGCTTCACCAAGGTCGCCGAAGAGCTCGCGTCGAAGCCCGTCCCCGAGTGGACGGCCGACGACATCAAGCGCCGTGTGCGGCCGACGCATCGGTGCATGCTCGAGGTGTACTGAGTCTGAGCGCTCGCGACTTGGCGCGCGGGCGGCTGCGGTGCGGCCGCGTGCGCGCCTTCGCTCGCTGTGGTGCTCGGGCACCGGAGAGAGCCTCCGCCGCGGCGCACGCGAGAATCACGCGCGCTCGCGACTTGGCGCGCGGGCGGCTGCGGTGCAGCCACGTGCGCGCCCTCGCTCGCTGTGGTGCTCGGGTACCGGGTGGGAGCCGGCGTCAGCCGCCGCCCGGGCCCTTGCCGCCCGGCTTCGTCATGCTGGTCGCGTCGAGCAGCTTCGTGAGCTGCTTCGCCCCGACGAGGTTGTTGCGCAGCGCGTACTGGCGCACGGTTTCGCCCGTCTTGAAGGCTTCCTTCGCGACCTTGGCCGCGTTGTCGTAGCCGATCACGGGCGCGAGCGAGGTGCACATCATCAGGCTCCTCTCGACCGTGCCCGTCGCCTCGGCCTCGTTGAGCTGGAGGTCGTCGATGCACTTGTCGCAGAACATGTGGCAGGCGTTCGCGAGGAGATCGATCGACTCGATCAGGCGCTCGGCGAGGACGGGCATCGCGACATTCAGCTCGAGCAGCGAGCCGACGCCGCCGAGGCCGCCCATCGTGATCGCGGCGTCGTTGCCGACGACCTGGCAGGCGACCATCATCACGCTCTCGCAGATGACGGGGTTGACCTTGCCGGGCATGATCGACGAGCCGGGCTGCGTCGCGGGCAGCGACAGCTCGAACAGGCCGCAGCGCGGGCCGGAGCCGAGCCAGCGGATGTCGTTCGCGATCTTGGTCAGGCTCACGGCGATCGTCTTGAGCCGCGCGTGCGCGTCGACCACGCAGTCGCGCGTCGACTGCGCCTCGAAGTGGTTCGGCGCCTCGGCGAACTTCACGCCCGTCTCCTTCGAGAGCTTCGCGCACACCGTCCTGCCGAACTTCGGGTGCGCGTTGATGCCCGTGCCGACGGCGGTGCCGCCGATCGGCATGTTCAGGGCGAGCGTCGCGCAGGCCTCGCGCGCGCGGTCGGCCGAGTAGCGCGCGGCAGCCGCGTAGCCGCTGAACTCCTGGCCGACGCGGATCGGCGTCGCGTCCATCAGGTGCGTGCGGCCGATCTTGACGACCTCGTCCCACGCCTTCGCCTTGGCGTCGAGCGCCTTCGCGAGCCGCTCGAGCGCGGGCACGAGCCGCCGCGCGATGCGCAGCGCGCCCGCGATCTGCATGCTCGACGGATAGGTGTCGTTCGAGCTCTGGCCGTAGTTCACATGGTCGTTCGGGTGGACGGGGTCCTTCGAGCCGATCGCCTTGCCCGCGCGCTGGCTGGCGACATTGGCGACGACCTCGTTCACATTCATGTTGGTCGAGGTGCCCGAACCGGTCTGGAAGACATCGATCGGGAAGTGCCGCATGAGCGGATGCGGCATTCCGAAGGGCGCGGGCTGCGCGAACGCGGCGAGGAGCTCGTCGCAGGCGGCCGTGACGGCGGCGGCCTTGTCCTTCGCGAGCTCGCCGAGCTCGGCGTTGGCCTCGGCGCAGCACTTCTTCAGCTGGATGTACGCCTCGATCTGCGCCTGCGGCACCGTGCGGAACGACACGGGGAAGTTCAGCACCGCGCGCTGCGTGGTCGCGCCGTAGAGCGCGTCGGAGGGCACGAACATCTCGCCCATCGAGTCGGTCTCGCGGCGCTCGCCGATGGCGGGCGCGGTGGCGGCGGCCGCACGCTTCGCCGTGGACTTGGGGGCGGACGGCTTCTTCGACTTCGAGCGGGTGGTGGCGTTCGACATGGGCGGATCCTCGCGGGAAAGCGCAGGAATATACCGATCCCGTCAGTTCCCGCGGGCGGGCGCGGCCGAGAGGACGCCCTCGACGCTCGCGAGGCGGCGGCGGTCGTCGTCGCCGAGGCGCGCGCCGAACCGGAGCTTCATCTCGTCGACGAGTGCGCGCGCCGAGGAGTCGCCGGTGCGGGCGAGGCTCTCCGCCACCGACACCCAGCGCGCGGGATCGGGATCCTGCCGTGCCGCGTCGTCGAAGCGGCCCGCGCAGAGGCGCGCGGTGAAGAGCGCGTCGGCGAGCGCACCACCCTCGGCGGGGCGCGCGTTCTCGAGGCGCACGACGGCGTCGCTGCGGCGCTCGAGGGCGATCATCTGCCGCGCAAGCCGCTCGACCAGGCGCGCGGTCGTGGCGTTCTCGGCGCCGCTGAAGCGTCGCGCCCCCGCCTCGAACACGCGCAGGCGCACCCGCGCGTCGATCACCGGCGCCCCGGGCGCGTGGTCGCCGGACATCGCGTCGTCGGCGGCGAGAAGGTCCTCGGGCGAGAGCCGCGCGGCCACCTCGCACAGGTGGTCGTGCAGTTGCCCGCGCAGCTCGCCGGAGATCGGGAAGGCGAGGAGCTCGCGCAGGCCGGTGAGGTTCGGGCGCTCGCGCGCGATCGCCGCGATCACCACGCCCGCGATGGCGGGATCGGAGGCGCGCGCGAGCACGCGCGCATGGTCGCCGACTCGCAGGAAACCCTCGGCCGCGCCGCGGCGCACGGTCGGGTCGGCCGACTCGAGCAGGCGCTCGGCGCGGGCGATGTCCTCATCCTCGCCGAGCTGGGCGACGAGCAGGGCGACCGATGGCGTGGCGCGCCCATCGGCCACGGTGCGCAGGGTCGGCGCGAGCCGCTTCTTCCAGTCGATCGGCGCGGAGCCGAGCCGCACCAGCTCGGCGATCACCCTCGCGGCGCGCTCGCCGTGCACCGCGTCGGGGATGCGCGCCGACGCGGGCGCGAAGGCCGCGGCGCTCGGGGCCTCGAGCATCGCGTCGAGCCAGGCATCGATCACGAGGTCGTCGCGCTCGTACTCGAGCCGCGCCGCCAGTCCGTCGCCCGCGAAGGGCAGGCCCATGTCGACGACCAGCGCCCCGACCCGCGCGCGGACCCGTGGATCGGCGTCGGAGAGCATGGCGGCGGTGGCATCGGAAAGGGACGCGTCGGGCCGGATCCCGTCGCGGAGCAGCCGCTCGATCTCGGTCACCGCCGCGAGGCGCACCGCGGCGACCTCGTCGCGCAGCAGTTCGGCGACCGCCTTGGCGCGCGCAGGCACCGGCAGGCTCGCCAGCCACCGCCCCGCGAGGTCGGCGACGCGCGACTCGATCGCGGAGCACTCGTCCGCGGTCGCGCCGACGAGTGAACCGGGCTCGGGCGTCGGCGCGTGGACCGCCTGCGTCGGCGCGGTGCCCGACTGGGCAACATCCTCCCGCATCGCGGGATGCGGCGC
>JBMOGJ010000045.1:0-23663 GCA_049318425.1 Phycisphaerales bacterium
GCGCTCGACGTGACGATCCAGGCGCAGATCCTCGAGCTGCTGCGCGAGCTGCAGCGCGCGCGGGGGATGGGCATCATGCTCATCACCCACAACCTCGGCGTGGTGGCGGAGAACGCCGACGTGGTGTGCGTCATGTACGCCGGCCGCGTGGTCGAGTACGCGCGGGTGTTCGAGCTCTTCGACAACCCGCTGCATCCGTACACGCGCGGGCTCTTCAACTCGATCCCGCTGCTCAAGCAGCGCAAGCACCGCCTGACCACCGTGGAGGAGGTCGTGCGCGATCCCGCGCAGTTCAAGCTGCCCGCGACCGAGGGCGCGAAGTTCGCCGACAGCCTCGTGCCGTGGTGGCCCGATCCGCCGGTGGGCGTGAAGCCCGATCTCGCGCGCGGGCGCGACGAGTACGCGCTGGTGCAGGTCGCGCCGACGCGCTGGGTCGGGTGCTTCAACACGCCGTGGGTCGAGGGGCATCCGAGCCCGCGGCCGGATCTCGACTATCGCCGCGAGGACGTCTGAGCCGCGGGGTGAATCCCCGCCGGGGCGCCGCGCGAAGGCGGGCGACCATGGCGAACACCAGCACTGCGCGACGGACTGTGACGAAGAAGGCCTCGGCGAAGAAGGCTTCGGCCAAGAAGGCCTCGACGAAGAAGACCTCGGCGAAGAAGCCGGCGGCAAAGAAGGCGCCGACGGCGAAGACTTCGGCGAAGACGACTTCCACGAAGTCGGCGGTCAAGAAGGCGGCGACAAAGCCGGCGTTGAAGCCCGCGACGAAGCCTGCGAAGCAGGTGGTTGCGGTGTCCGCCGGTCTGGTCGCGGTCGGCGCCCAGGCTCCGGACTTCACGCTGCCCAACGCGGCGGGAAAGCCCGTGTCGCTGTCGTCGTTCAAGGGAAAGCCGGTCGTCGTGTACTTCTACCCCAAGGACGACACCTCGGGCTGCACGGCCGAGGCGTGCGATTTCCGCGATCACATGAAGTCGTTCCGTGCGCTGGGATGCACGGTGCTCGGCATCAGCCCGGACTCGGTGAAGAGCCACGCGCGCTTCGAGGCGAAGTACGGGCTCGGCGATGTCACGCTGCTGGCCGACGAGCCGGAGGCGGGCGGCGCGCCGGTGGTCTGCAGCGCGTACGGCGTGTGGCAGGAGAAGAGCATGTACGGCCGCGCCTACATGGGGGTCGTCCGCACGACCTACGTGGTGGCGAAGGACGGCACCGTCGCGCAGCGCTTCGACAAGGTGAGCGTGACCGATCACGCGGCCGCGGTGCTCGCGGCGGTGAAGGCGAGTCGCTGAGTCGCGTCGCCGCGAGCCGTCGTTGCTCGCGACAACAGCCTGTTTCCTCGGGGGTTGTTCCTTGATCGGCCGCGATTGCGCGTGGTCTGCTTGAACACCGCATCGCCTGCGCCCTTGGATGCGCGCCTTGAGACACGCCGTCGCTGCGTGCGTCGCGGATTCCGCTCGGTGCGGATGCGCGCGTGCGGGCAGGCGGCGAGGAGGTGCGCAGATGGAAACTCGCAGAAATGTCGGGATTCGTGGAGTGGCCCTTGGCTCGGCGGCGGCCGCAACGGCGGCGCTGTTCGTGGCGGGGTCGGCCAGCGCGGTGATCGTGCTGGGCAACGGCGACAAGGTCTCGCTGTCCGAGGTGTTCGCCCAGGGCAGCGACCGGATGGTGTGCATCGACGACAAGCTGTTCAACTTCGAGTCGTTCGCGTCGAGCCAGTTCGCGATCGGCGACTACACGCTGATCGGGTTCGTCTCGCAGGGAACGAATTCGTACGGACTGCACAACGTCGGATTCGACCTCACGGGGCCGCTCGGCGACGGCTCGCCGGGCGACGGTGGCGTGCATGAGATGAACCTGCAGTACTCGGTGGCGGTCAAGGCGGACGCATACGAGCGCGGCGTGCGCCTGTGCGACGCGCGACTGACGTTCAACGGCTCGGCGGGCGGCATCGGCTCGTTCGCGCGCGTCGACGAGACGGTGTTCGACCTCGACGCGAACCAGCTGCTCGGTCAGCTCTCGGTGTTCGACTTCTTCGGACCGCCGCCGGACACGCGTCTGACCGACGGTCGCGACTTCTGCGCCGAGGGCGCCGAGGGCTTCCGCGCGTTCGAGATCAACAAGGACCTGAAGTTCTTCGCGGCGCAGGCGAACGGCTTCTCGACCGCCTCGTTCGTGCGGCAGGAGTTCAGCCAGGTGCCGGCTCCGGGTGCGGTGGCGCTGATCGCGCTCGCGGGCATCGTGGGACGGCGTCGCCGGGGCTGAAGGCGGAGCTGAGGGAACTCGGCGCCGTGAAGGCGCGCGTCGGGCCAGCCTGAACTTGCCGAACCTCATCTCGTCTTTCGTCACATCACATCGCATTGCACAGGGCGCCAGCATGGCTGGCGCCCTGTGTTGCGTTGCGTGGCGTATCGGCAGCGCCCAGTCCGGAGCAACGAGGCCTCAGGGACGAGAGGCTCCAACGATCAGGGCCAGCGTGCCTCGGGGATCCCGCACCCCGCCGGCGGGGCGGCGTGGCGCTACGCTGCGGGCATGCACGGAATCCAGATCCAGTTCAAGCGGCTGCGCGCGAGCGCGGTGCTCCCGACCTACCAGACCGAGCTCGCGGCGGGCATGGATCTGTCGGCCGACCTCGATGCGCCGGTGGTGATGCAGCCGGGGGACATCCTGCTCGTGCCCTGCGGGTTCGCGATGGCGCTGCCGGCCGGGTTCGAGGCGCAGGTCCGGCCGCGCTCGGGGCTGGCGGTGAAGTTCGGCATCTCGATGCCCAACGCGCCGGGGACGATCGACGCCGACTACCGCGGCGAGGTCAAGGTGCCGCTCATCAACCTCGGGCGGACGCCGTTCGTCGTCGAGCCGAAGATGCGGATCGCGCAGATGGTGATCGCGCGGGTCGAGCACGCGCAAGCCGTTGAAGTCAATGAACTTACGGAAACCCAGCGCGGGGCGGGCGGCTTCGGCTCGACCGGGACCGGGCACCAGCCCATGTGACCGGCCGTCGCGGGCGGGGCGCGCGGGAACGGACCGGCGGCTGGGCTGGGCAGGCACCTATTCCCGTCGCTCCGCGCCACCAAAAGCGCGCGGATTTCGTCACAATGGCGGGTCTCCGGTAGGCCGGAGGAACAGGAGTCCATCTTGACGACCGCGACCGCTGCAGCCGTGAATGTCCCGCTTCTTGACCTGAAGGCGCAGTACGCCACCATCCGGGCCGAGATCGAGCCCGTCGTCAAGGAAGTGATCGAGAGCCAGTACTTCATCGGCGGGCCGAAGATCGGCGAGCTGGAGTGCATGACCGCCGGCTACTGCCGGACGAAGTACGCGATCGGCTGCGCGAACGGATCGGACGCGATCGTGCTGGCGCTGCAGGCCCTGGGCATCAAGGCGGGCGACGAGGTCCTGTGCCCGACCTTCACCTTCTTCGCGACGGCGGGAAGCGTCCACCGGCTCGGCGCGACGCCCGTGTTCGTGGACTGCGACCCGGCGACCTTCAACATCTGCCCCGAGTCGACGCGCGCCGCCTTCCGCTGCCACCGCAACATCAAGGCGATCGTGCCCGTGCACCTGTTCGGACAGGCGTGCGACCTCGACGCGATGCTCGCGATCGGCCAGGAGATGGGCGTGCCCGTGGTCGAGGACGCCGCGCAGGCGATCGGCACCGAGGACGCGCACGGCACGCGCGTCGGTTCGCGCGGCGCGATCGGCACCTTCAGCTACTTCCCGTCGAAGAACCTCGGCGGGTTCGGCGACGGCGGCATCATCACCACCAACGACGACGCCCTGGCGACGCGCATGATGCGGCTGCGGAACCACGGCATGGAGCCGAAGTACTACCACGACGAGGTCGGCATGAACTCGCGCCTCGACGCGCTGCAGGCCGCGGTGCTGCTCGTCAAGATGCGGCACCTCGACGCGTGGAGCGCCGGGCGGCAGCGGAACGCGGCGTTCTACGACGCGCAGTTCGCCGCCGCGGGCGCGGTCGACACCGGCACGCCGCTGTCGGCGGGCGGTTTCGCGATGCGCTATCCCAAGCCGGCGCCCAAGGGCGCGCGCCACATCTACAACCAGTACACCATCCGGGTGCCGGCGGAGATCCGCGACGCGGTGCGCCAGGACCTCGCCGACCGCAAGATCGGCACCGAGATCTACTACCCGGTGCCGCTCCACCTGCAGAAGTGCTTCGCGCACCTGAACTACACCAAGGGCGTGTTCCCGCATGCGGAGCGCGCGGCGCTCGAGGCGATCGCGCTGCCGATCTACCCGGACCTGGTGCCGGCGCAGCTCGAGCACGTGGCGGCGTCGGTGATCGCGTCGGTGCGCAGCCGCACGGGGGCGGGCGCGCGATGAACCTGAACTACCGCCGGAAGAAGCGCGAGCGCCATCACGCCGCCGCGCAGGACGAGGATTCGCCGAGCGCGCCGCACCTCGAGCACCAGCTGGTGGCGCGGGGCGAGGCGCAGCTCGTCACGACCCAGGCCGAGCTCGACGAGGCGATCGCGCACGTGCGCGCGGCGGGCGTCTTCGCGTACGACACCGAGTTCATCGGCGAGGAGAGCTACTGGCCGCGGATCTGCGTCGTGCAGATCGCGACCACCGAGCGCGTGGTGCTGGTCGACGCGGTCGCGGTGACCGACCTGCGGCCGATCTTCGAGCTGGTGGCCGATCCGTCGCTGCTCACGCTGGTGCACGCGGGCACGCAGGACCTCGAGCCGGTGCGTCGGCTGCTCGGCCGCGAGCCGGCGAACACGCTCGACGTGCAGGTCGCCGCGGCGTTCGCCGAGATGCCGTGGCCGGCGGGCCTCGAGAAGCTCGTCGAGCGCTTCGCGGGGCACAAGCTCTCGAAGGGGCACACCTTCACCAACTGGGACGCGCGTCCGCTGACGGCGTCGCAGCTGCGCTACGCGGCCGACGACGTGCGCTACCTGCCGCTCGTGTGGGAGCGGCTGCGCTGCGAGCTCGAGAGCCGCGGATCGCTCGGCTGGGCGATGCGCGAGTGCGAGCAGAGCGTGAAGATCCCCGCGCGCTTCGACGAGGAGTCGCAGGTGCGGCGCACGCTGAAGAGCTGGCCGATGAAGCCCGCGCAGATCCCCGTGCTGCGGACGATGACGCGGCTCCGCGACGAGATCGCGCGCAAGGAGGACCTGCCGCACCGCGTGGTCATGCCCGACGAGACGCTCGCCGAGATCGTGAAGCAGCGCCCCGTGTCGGCGCAGCAGCTGGCCGCGGTGCGCGGGCTGCCCAAGCGTTTCGCGCAGAAGTACGCCGATGCGATCGCGCAGGCGGTCGAGGAGGGCGGCAAGATGCCGCCCGAGAAGCTGCAGCACGGCAAGAGCCTCGAGGAGTCGGGCGAGGACCGCGCGCGCATCGATGCGCTGCTCGCGATCCTGAGCGCGCGCTGCATCGCGATGGGTCTCGCGCCCGGCATGGTGCTCACGCGCGGCGACCTCTCGCGCTGGTGGATGACGCGCAACTCGCAGAAGCCCGAGGCGCTGTTCGAGGCGGGCGACTGGCGCATCGACGCGGTGGGCAACTGGCTCGACGGCTTCCTGAAGGGCGAGGCGGGCGTCTCGATCGTCTGGGAGGGCGGGCGGCCGAAGCTGCTCGACAAGTGACATGCGCGCGGTGAATCCTGCATCCGGCGAGGCGTTCGGTCCCGAGTTCAGCCGGTCGGCGCGCGCGGACCTCGAGGCGATGGCCGGCACGGCCTTCGACGCGGTCGACTTCCTGGCGGATGCGCCGGGCGCGCAGATCGCGGCGTTCCTCGAGGACTACGCGGCGCGGCTCGAGGGCGACCGCGAGGGCATCGCGCGGACCGCGCACGAGGAGACCGCGCTGCCGTTCGCGCCGCGCCTGTCGGAGGTCGAGTTCAACCGGACGACCTTCCAGCTGCGTGCCGCGGCGGGATGCCTGCGCGACGAGTCGTGGCGCGTGGTCGCGCGCGACGAGGCGAACAACCTGCGATCGACGCTGGTGCCGCTCGGCGGCGCGGTGGTGTGCATCGGGCCGTCGAACTTCCCGCTGGCGTTCAACGGAGTGTCGGGCGGCGACTTCTGCGCGGCGGTGGCGGCGCGCAACCCGGTGATCGCGAAGGCGCACCCCGGGCACATGAACACGACGGCGCGGCTGTTCGGCCACGCGTGCGCCGCGCGCGACGCGGCGGGGCTGCCGGCGGCGGCGGTGCAGTGCTTCTTCGACTGCGCGCCCGCCGACGGCGAGGCGCTGCTCGCGCATCCGGGCGTCGCGGCGCTCGCGTTCACCGGCTCGCGCGCGGCGGGCATGCGGCTCAAGGCCGCGTGCGACGCGCTCGGCAAGCCGGCGAGCCTCGAGATGTCGAGCGTGAATCCGGTGTTCGTGGCCTCGGCCGCCGCAGAGGCGCGCGCGGAGGCGGTCGCCGAGGCGTGGACCGCGTCGGTGCTGCTCGGCGGCGGGCAGTTCTGCACCAAGCCGGGGGTGATCCTGGTGTCGGGCGAGCGCGCCGCGGCGCGGTTCGTGGCGCGGGCGACGGAACTCATGAAGGCCGCGGCGCCGGCGGTGCTGCTGACCGAGGGCGTGCGCGCGCATCTCGCGGCGTCGGTGGCCGCGCTCGTCGCGGCGGGCGAGACGCCGCGGTGCGGCGGCGGTGCGGCGTCGCCCGGGCTGCGCTTCGCGCCCACGCTGTTCGCGATGGACGCTGCGCGGGCGCGCGCGCTGCGCGGGATGGTCTTCGGCGAGGCGTTCGGTCCGCTCGGCGTCGTGGTCGCCGTCGAGGGCGATGCGCAGCTCGTGGACTTCGCGCGCGGTCTCGACGGCCAGCTCGCGTGCACGGTGGTGAGCGACGCGGCCGACGCGGCCACGCGCGCCACGCTGCTCGGCGTGCTGCGCTTCAAGGCGGGGCGGCTGCTCGACGAGGCGATGCCGACGGGCGTCGCGGTGAGCCCCGCGATGGTGCACGGCGGGCCGATGCCGGCGACCGGCGACGCGCGCTTCACCGCGGTCGGGCTGCCTGCGGCGGCGCGGCGCTTCTCGAAGGCGCTGTGCCTCGACCGCGTGCGCTGAGCGCGCGTCTCAGCGCGGGCGCGTGGCGAGTGCGTGGCGGATGATCTCGATCGCGCGGGCGCGCTCGGCGCCCTCGACCGGCTTGCGCGGGGCGCGCACGCGCTCGTCGCCGGTCTGCGTCTCGGCCATCACGAGCTTGATGAGCTGCACGAAGTCGGGCACGGTGTCGAGGCGCAGGAGCGGCAGGAACCAGCGGTAGAGCGCGTCGCACGCGGCGGCGTCCTTCGGGTCGAGCGACTGCGCGAGGGTGAAGAGCCGCACGCTCTCGGCGGGCATGGCGTTGGCGAGTCCGGCGATCCAGCCGCAGCAGCCCATGCGCGCGCCCTCGACCGCGCAGTCGTCGAGGCCGACGAGCGCGCCGATCTTGCGCGGGCGCGAGGCGCTGCCCGCGATGAGCGCGGTGAGCTTGCGGGCGTCGCCCGTCGAGTCCTTCACCGCGACGAGGTTCGGGTGCTTCTCGGCGAGCGCGAAGGTCTGCTCGGCGCTGACGTCGACGATGTACGCGGGCGGGTTGTTGTAGAGCATCATCGGCAGCGGAGCCGCCGAGAGCATGGCCTCGAAGTGCGCGCGGTACTCGTGCCACGGGCCCTTGTGGACGTAGGGCGGGAGGATCATGCAGCCCTGCATGCCGAGCTTCGCCGCGGTCTCGACCTGCGCGACCGCCTCGCGCGTGGAGGCGGCCGAGATGGTGGCGAAGGCGTTGCCGCGGGCGCCGGCGCTCGCGGCCGCGATGGTGCGCCAGCCCTCGACGCGCTCGTCGAAGGAGAGCGTCTGCCCCTCGCCGAGCGAGCCCGGCCACACGGTGCCGGTGCAGCCCGCGCCGAGCATGCGGTGCGTGAGGTCGGCCAGCCGCGTCGTGCAGATCGAGCCGTCGTCGCGGAACGGGGTGACGAGCGCGGGGATCACGCCGCGGAAGGGCGCGCCAACATGGTCGGAAGCGGTCATCGCGGCAAGGTAGCAGGGGATCGCAGTATGCTGCGCGGGTGGATCCATCCCTGCCCATCGGCCGCTTCATCGACAGCCACACCGAAGGCGAGCCGACGCGGGTGCTGCTCGCGCCCGACGGGGGGCCGTTCGACTGCACGCTGCCCGCGCTGCTGGCGCGCTGGACGCGCGGCGGCCGGCTCGAGATCCCCGACGAGTACCTCGCGCTGTGCGCGAATCCGCGCGCGGCCGACGCGACGGTGTGCGCGCTCCTCTGCCGCCCGTCGCACGCGGGCGCGCACTGCGGCGTCCTCTTCTGGAACGCGAGCGCGCCGCTCGGCATGTGCGGCCACGCGACGGTCGGGCTGGTGCGCACGCTCGCGCACGCCCGCATCGGCGGCGCTGGACCCGCGGTGGGCGCGCCGCTCGTGATCGAGACCCGCGTGGGCGAGGTGACCGCCACGCTGCGCGCCGACGGGCGCGTCGCCTTCGCCAACGTGCCGTCGCGCGTGCACGCGTGCGACGTCGAGGTCGTGCTCGAGCAGGGCGGGAGCGCGCGCGGCGACATCGCGTGGGGAGGCAACTGGTTCTTCATCGTGCGCCACGACGGCGCGAGGGCGCGGCCGATGCGCGCCGTCGCCGACGAACTCGCCTACGCCGGCGCGATCATGCGCAGCATCGCGCGCGCGGGCCTGCGCGGCGGCGACGAGAACGGCGGCCTGATCGACCACGTCGAGCTCGTGTTCACGCCCACGCGGCCCGACGCGAGCGCGCGGAACTTCGTCCTGTGCCCGAACGGCACCTACGACCGCTCGCCGTGCGGCACGGGCAGCAGCGCGCTGCTGGCGTCGCTCGCGGCGCGCGGCGAACTCGCGGAGGGCGCGGTGTGGCGCCAGGAGTCCGCGATCGGAAGCATCTTCGAGGCCAGCTACGCCCGCGTCGACGCGGAGCGCGTGACGCCGACCATCGCGGGCCGCGCGTTCGTCGTCGCCGAGGGCACCGTCCGGCTGGACCCCACCGATCCGTCGCGCCGCGGCGGCTGGAAGGAGCACGCATGAGGCAGGAAGCGCACGAGATCCTCTACAACCCGCGCCTCAACAAGGGCACCGCGTTCACCGAGGCCGAGCGCGAGCTGCTCGGGCTGACCGGGCTCTTCCCCGACGCGGTGGAGAGCGCGGCGCTCCAGCAGCAGCGCGCGCTCGTGCAGCTGTCGATGCGGGCGAACGACCTCGAGCGGTACATCTTCCTGTCGGAGCTGCAGGACCGGAACGAGCGGCTCTTCTACCAGCTGCTGCGCGCCGATCCCGCGCGGCACATGCCGATCGTGTACACGCCGACGGTGGGCGAGGCGTGCCAGAAGTTCGGCCACATCATGCGGCGGCCGAAGGGGCTCTACGTGTCGCTGCGCCACCGCGGGCGCGTCGCCGACATCCTGCGCAACTGGCCCGAGGCCGACGTGCGGATCATCTGCGTGACCGACGGCGAGCGCATCCTCGGCCTCGGTGACCTCGGCATCTGCGGCATGGGCATTCCCGTCGGCAAGCTCGCGCTCTACACCGCCGTGGGCGGCGTGCATCCCGGCCGCTGCATGCCGGTCGTGCTCGACGTGGGCACCAACAACGAGGCGTTCCTGAAGGACCCGCTCTATCCGGGGCTGCGGCAGCCGCGCGCGCGCGGCGCCGAGTTCGACGCGCTGGTCGAGGAGTTCGTGCAGGCGGTGCAGGAGGTCTACCCGAAGTGCTGCATCCAGTTCGAGGACTTCCACAACACGACGGCGATCCCGCTGCTGGCGCGCTACCGCGACCGCGTGTGCTGCTTCAATGACGACATCCAGGGCACGGCGTCGATCGCGGTGGCGGGGCTGTTCGCGGCGTGCCGCGCGCTCGGCACCACGCTCGAGGAGCACCGCTACCTGTTCTTCGGCGCCGGCAGCGCGGCGACCGGCATCGCCGACCTCGTGGTGCAGGCGATGAAGGCGCGCGGCGTCGGCGACGCCGAGGCGCATGCGCGGATCTGGCTGATGAACTCGAAGGGGCTCGTCGTCCGGGACAACCCCGGGATCCAGCCGCACCAGGTGCAGTTCGTGCGCGAGGGCCGCCTCGAGCCGACGCTGCTCGACGCGGTGCGCGCGGTGAAGCCGACCGTGCTCATCGGCACCAGCACGCAGCCCGGAACCTTCACCCGCGAGGTGATCGAGGAGATGCGCTCCTACTGCCGCCGGCCGGTGATCTTCCCGTACTCGAACCCGACCTCGAAGGCGGAGTGCACCGCCGAGCAGGCGTGGACCTGGACCGACGGCGACGCCATCTTCGCCGCGGGCTCGCCGTTCGCGCCGGTCACGCTCAACGGGCGGGTGCTCGTCCCCGGCCAGGGCAACAACGTCTACATCTATCCGGCGGTGGGTCTCGCGGTCCTCGCGACCGAGGCCGCGCGCGTGACCGACGAGATGTTCCTGAAGGCCGCGGAATCGCTCGCGGCGCGCACCAGCGAAGCGGAGCTCTCGGTGGGGCTGATCTACCCGCCGATCGACCGCATCCACCAGTCGGCGGTCGAGGTGGCGATCGACGTGGCGACGCTCATCTTCGACCGCGGACTCGCGCGGGTGGAGCGGCCGCGCGACATCCACACCTGGATCCGGTCGAAGGTGTACGAGCCGGGCTACTGATCAGGGTGACCGCGGCGTCACACGTGCTCGAGCGGGTCGGACTTCGGGCCCCGCTTGGAGCGCACGCGCATGATGAGCGCCGGGATGCCGAACGCGAGCAGCATGAGCACGCCGCAGAGCGTGACGCAGCCGCCGCCGATGCCCTGCAGGATGGCGACGCCGGAGTTGGTGAGCGCCTCGGCCTCGGCCTGCGAGCCGGCGGCGATCATCACCGCGGCGGGCGTGGCGGAGCCGTCGGACGTCTTCACATCGACGGTGTAGCGGCCCTTCTCGGGGGTCTCGAAGACGCCGAGCATCTCGAACGGCGCGCCGGGGTTGCGCGGCGCCTGGTTCGCCTCGAACTTGACGGGCTTGCCCGCGCTGTCGGTGATCGTCACGACGAAGTTGACATTCGCCGGCGGCGGTCCGATGCGCTTCTCGCCGACCATGCCGTCCGGCGAGAGCGCGACCATGCCGCCGCCCTGCTCGAGCTCGACCTCGATCGAGGCGGGCGCCTCGAAGACGGTCGCGCGGTCGACGAGCGACTGGATCTGCGTCTGCAGCTGGCTCACCGCGTCGCCGGCCTTCGAGGTGACCATGCTCACGATGCCGATGATCAGGAGCAGGAGCCCCAGGACGGCGAAGCCCAGGAGGAGCTGGAAGAGACAGGTTCCGCGGCGGAGGTGGGAGATCGGTCGCATGGGGGCAGCGTACCTGCTCCTCGGTGCCCGTGAAGATTCAAGGATGCGCGAGCCGATAGAGGTGCCGCCGCGGAGCGGCAATTTCCGTGGAGGATCCACCCGTGGCGCATGCCCAGCACGCCGGTCGAAGCGCCGGCATTGATCGAACCATCGTTGTCCGTTCCCTCGCCGCCCGTGCGGTCGGGGGCCGAGCTGCCGTCTGCGAATCCGCCGCGAATCGGCGCCTCCGTGGTCGCTCGCTCGGCGTTCGCGCCGTCGTCGGGCTGGCCCTCGCCGGCCTCACCGCCGCCTGCGGCACCGTGCCCGAGACGGGTCGGTCGCAGTTCGTGGTCCTCTCGGCGAGCGACGAGCGGGCGCTGGGCGCGGCGGCCTACACCGAACAGCTGGGTCAGGCGAACACCCTGAAATCGGGTCCCGAGTACGACCGCGTCCAGCGGGTCGGCCAGCGGATCGCCGAGGCGAGCAAGCGGCGCTACGGCGCGGCGGTGTCGCAGTTCCAGTGGGAGTTCGCGGTCGTCGACACCCCCGAGGTCAACGCCTGGATGCTGCCGGGCGGGAAGAGCGCGGTGAACACCGGCCTGCTCAAGGTCGCGACGAGCGACGACGAGCTGGCGGTCGTGATGGGCCACGAGGCGGCCCACGCGATCGCGCGCCACGGCGCGGAGCGGATCTCGCGGGGCATGGCGGCGCAGGTGGTGGTGGGGGCGGTGCTCGCGTCGGGCGAGGTCGATCCGCGGCTGGTCGGCGCGACCGCCGCCGCGTACGGCGCGCTCGGCGAGACGGCCTTCAGCCGCCGCGAGGAGAGCGAGGCCGACCACATCGGACTGCTCATCTCCGCCGACGCGGGCTACGACCCGCGCGCGGCCACCGGATTCTGGCGCAAGATGGCGTCGCTCGGCGGGAGCAAGCCGCCCGAGCTGCTGTCGACCCACCCGAGCGACGAGACGCGCGCGTCGCGCCTCGAGAAGCTGATGCCCGACGCCGTGCGCATCTACGAGGCGGCGAAGGGCCGGGGTTCATGAGCGACGCGCCGGCCTCCGTGCGCACCGCCGTGACCGGCGACCGGCTCGCGATCTCGATCGAGGGCGACCTCGTGCTCGACACCGTCGGCGCGGTGCACGCGGCGCTCCGGGCTCCGCTCGCGCGGCGGCCGCGGGGCGTGTCGCTCGGGCTCGCGGGCGTGCGGCGGATCGACGCCTCGGGCGTCGCGGTGGCCGTGGGGCTCCACCGCTTCGCGAAGTCGGCGGGGATTCCCTTCGAGATCGACGGCATCGACGGCGACCGCAGGCTGCTGGTCGAGCTCGCGCTGCGCGGGCAGGACCCGCTGCCGCCGGCGCGGCCGGTCGGCTTCGTGCGGCAGGTGGGCGTCTACGCGGGCGACATCGGCGGGATGGTGACGGACCTCGTGCGCTTCTGCGGCGAGATCTCGGTGATCGCGCTGCGCATCGTGCGGCGGCCCACGCTGCTGCGCTGGCACGACACGCTGGTCGCGATGGCGCGGCACGGGACCGATGCGGTGCCGGTGATCGGGCTGCTCGGCTTCCTGATCGGATCGATCATCGCGTTCCAGACCTACGACCCGATGGCCAAGTACGGCGCCAAGCTGCAGGTCGCGGACGTGGTCGGCGTGTCGGTGGTGCGCGAGCTCGGGCCGCTGATCACGGCCATCGTGCTCGCGGGCCGCTCGGGAAGCGCGTTCGCCGCCGAGATCGGCACGATGAAGGTCACGCAGGAACTCGACGCGCTGCGCACCTTCGGCATCGATCCGGTGCGGTTCCTCGTGATCCCGCGCATGCTCGCGACGGTGGTGGTGACGCCGCTGCTCTCGGTGTACGCGTCGATCCTGGGCGTGCTCGGCGGCTTCGTCGTGCTCGCGCCCAAGGGCATCGGATTCATGCAGTACGTCATCGAGGTGCGCAACGTGCTCACGATCGGCGGCTTCCTCCAGGGGCTGGCGAAGGCCGCGGTGTTCGCGGTGCTGGTCGCGGGCATCGGCTGCCTCGCGGGCATGCGCACCGGGCAGGGGCCGGGCGCGGTCGGCCTCAGCACCACGCGCGCGGTGGTCGCGGGCATCGTCGCCATCATCCTCGCCGACAGCGTGCTCGGCGCATTCTTCTACACGCTCGGGATCTGAGTCGCCCGCAAACCCCCACGCACGAACGCGCCCGAGTCGAACACCATGCCCGCCGCAGCATCGCCGCCATCCGCACCCGCACCCGCCCGCGCGACCGAGCCCCGCAAGGTCGCGATCGCGCTGCGGGGCGTGTCGATCGGCTACGGCGAGCGCGCGATCGTCGAGGGGATCGACCTCGACATCCTCACGGGCGAGATCCTGTTCATCGGCGGCGGATCGGGCTGCGGCAAGACGACGCTGCTCTCGTCGCTGAACACGCTGCGGCCGCCGCTGTCGGGCAGCATCGTGATCGACGGCATCGAGATCGCGGGCGCCGACGAGGACACGCTGCAGCAGGTGCGCCGCCGCTTCGGCATGATGTACCAGCTGGGCGCGCTGTTCGGCGGCATGACGCTGCTCGAGAACGTGCGGCTGCCGCTCGAGGAGTTCACCACGCTGCCGCGCGAGGCGATGGACGACCTCGCGCGCGCCAAGCTCGGGCTCGTCGGGCTCGCGGCGCACGCGGACAAGAAGCCGGCCGAGATCTCCGGCGGCATGCAGAAGCGCGCGGCGATCGCGCGGGCGCTGGCGCTCGATCCGCCGATCATCTTCCTCGACGAGCCGAGCGCGGGCCTCGATCCGGTGACGAGCGCCGACCTCGACGCGCTCATCGTCGCGCTCAACCGCATGCTCGGCACGACCTTCGTCGTGATCTCGCACGAGCTCGCGAGCATCTACGCCATCGGCCACCGCTTCGCGATGCTCGACGGCGCGCGCCGGCGCATGGTCGCGCTCGGCCCGCCCGCGGAGCTCCGCGACCACTCCGACGACCCGTGGGTGCGGCGCTTCCTCACCCGCACCGCGAGCGGGGACCACGGATGAACCGCGCCGCCACCACGCACCGCACAGGACTCCCGGCATGACTCCCTCCACTGAACTCAAGGTCGGCGCCTTCGTGATCGCCTCGGTCTCGCTCCTCTTCGGCGGCGTGATCGCGCTTGGATCGGGGCGCCTCTTCCAGGAAACGCAGGTGCTCGAGACCTCGACGCACGAGTCGGTCGACGGCCTGCAGCTCGGGAGCCCTGTGAAGTACCGCGGCGTGCCGATCGGCGAGGTGTCGGAGATCTCGTTCGCCGACCGGCTCTACCCGGACCACGACGACGGCGAGAATCCCGAGTTCGACTACGGGAGCCCGGTGATCATCCGCATGAAGGTGCGGGTCGATGTGTTCGGGCCGACGCAGTCCGAACTCTTCACCAAGGACATCGAGCGCGGCGTCGAGAAGGGTCTGCGCGCGCGCATGCGCAGCGCGGGGCTGACGGGCGGCATCTTCGTCGAGCTCGACATGGCGGATCCGCGCGAGTTCCCGCCGCCGGTGCTGGCCTACATGCCCGAGTATCCGTTCGTGCCGAGCGCGCCGAGCCGGCTCGACCAGGTGATCGCCACCATCGAGCGCATCTCGAACAGCCTCTCGCGCGTGGACTTCGAGGGCATGGGCGCCGACCTCAAGGACGCGCTCGCGAGCGTCGACCACCTGCTCAACGGCCGTGTCGACCAGATGCTCGCGCACGCGGACGCCTTCATCGCGGAGCTGGGCAAGTCGAACGAGATGCTGCAGGGAGTGCTGTCGAACCCGAACCTCGCGTCGACGCTCGACCACACGTCGGCGCTCGCGGCCGACCTGCGCGCCACGCTGCCGGCGGCGGTGCGCCAGTACGGCGAGTTCGGCGCGGAGCTCAACGCGCTCGTCTCGGGCGAGGAGTACGACCTGCGGCGGCTGCTCTCGGCGCTGCGGGAGACCGCGGAGAACCTCGAGAACCTCACCGAGCGCGCGCGGCAGGATCCGCCGCATCTGTTCTTCTCGAGCCCGCCGCGCAAGCTCGCGCCGGGGGAGATCGAGCGCTGATGGCGCGACGGGCGCACGCACGCAGGCGGGGACGCTCCGCGCACGCAGGGAATGCAACGCACACACGCAGGAAACCCGACGACATGAAGCCTCACGCCAACTCGATCAAGATCGTTCCGCTGGCCGGTCCGTCGCACGCCCGTCCGTCGCGCCTCCGCGCGTGCGTCCGTGCGTTCGCGCCCGTGGTGTTCGCGGGCTCGGCCGCGCTGCTGGGTGGCTGCTCGATGTTCGACCGCCCCGCGCCGACGGCATCGCACTTCCTGCTCGATGTGCCCGCGCAGCCGCGGGCGGAGGGCGCGTCGCTCGGGTCGCTCGTCGTGCGGCGCGCGACGGCGATCTCGCCCTACGACTCGCGCGGGTTCGTCTATCGCCTCGCGAACGGCGAGTGGCGCGTCGACTCCTACAACGGGTTCCTCACCGAGCCGACCGACATGGTCTCCGACGCGATGATGCGGGGTCTCGAGCAGTCTGGCCGCTTCGGGCTCGTGACCGGCCCCGGCTTCACCGCGACGACCGACTTCGCGGCCGAGACGGTCATGGAGGCCTTCTACGCCGACTTCACCGATCCCGCGCGGCCGATCGCGGTGGTGCAACTGCGGACCTACATCACCGACCGGAGCGGCGGGGTCGGCAGCGTGCTGCAGACGCTCTCCGCCGACGCGCGGGTTCCGCTGCCGGACGGGTCGCCGCGCGGAGTCTCCGAGGGCATGTCCGCTGCAGTGGGGCAGGCGATCGCACAGCTGGTCGCGAAGCTGCCAGCGGCGACATGGCCGCGCACGGCCAAGCGCGACGCATTCGCGGACGCGGCGACGCCGTCCGAAAGTTGAACCCACGGGCTGAACCCACGGGCTGAATCCGCGGGTTGAATCCACCACCAGAGGCGGGCGAAGCGGCGGCGGAGCGTTTACGCTCTCCGTCCCGCCATGCCGACCGGTTCGTTCCATCGCCATGCACCTGCCGACGACGCGCCACGCGTGGTCGAGCGGGCGGCGCTTGAGCTGGCCGCGCGCGTCGAGTCGGCGGCGCTGCCCGGCGCGCGCGAGTTCGTGCGCATCGAGGCGCCCGTCGAGGCGCCCGCGGAGCCAGGGATCGAGCCCGGCGGCCTGCTGCAATGGCTGCGCGGCGCACCCGCCGGATCGCGGCGCTACTTCCGCGACCGCAGCACGAAGCTCGAGATCGCGTCGATCGGCACCGCCGCGGCGTGCGCCTTCGGCGAGCATGAGGCATGGAGCCAGGTCGCTGCCGGCGGCCGCGCGAGCGCCTGGTTCGTCTCGCTGCCCTTCGACGGCGCGCGCGCGCGCGACGACGCGTGGGCGCGGTTCACGCAGCATTCGTGCCTGCTTCCCGAGATCGAGCTGCGCCGCGACGGCGCACAGCATGTTCTCGCCGTCCACCTCACCGACGCGACCGACCGTGCGGCGCTTGCGGCGACGCTGCGCCGGATCTCCGCGGTCGCCGTGTCGTGCGTGGTGGAGCCTGCGCTCGTGCGCCAGCCCGACGGGAGCGGCGAGGCCGACTGGACGCGCGCGGTCCGCGCGGGGCTCGAGCGCATCCGCGCGGGCGCGATGCGCAAGATCGTCCTCGCGCGCACGCGGCGCTACTCGGCGAGCGGCGCACTCGACCCGGTCGCGGTGCTCGCGCGGCTCTCGGCCCGCGAGGCGCGCGGCTTCCGATTCATGATCGAGGCCGGCGCCGGCCATGCGTTCCTGGGCGTGACGCCCGAGCGGCTCTTCGCGCGCACCGGGCGCATCGCGCGCAGCGAGGCGGTCGCGGGCACGCGGCCGCGCGGCGTCGACGGCGTGGCCGACCGGCTGCTCGGAGAGTCGCTGCTGGCGAGCGCGAAGGACCGTCGCGAGCAGGGGCTGGTCGTCGAGCGCGTGCGCGAGGCGCTCGCGGGCTGCGCCACCAGCCTGCGCGTCGACGCCGAGCCGCGCCTCCTGCGACTGGCCTACGTGCAGCACCTCGCGACGCGCGTGCAGGCCGAACTCCGCGCGGGCGTCGGCGACCGCGAGCTGGTGCGCGCGCTGCACCCGACGCCGGCGGTGGCGGGGGCGCCGGTCGCCGAGGCGATCGAGGCGTTGCGCGACTTCGAGCCGTTCGACCGTGGGCTCTACGCGGGACCGGTCGGCGTGGTCTCGCGCGACGGCGCCGAGATCGCGGTGGCGATCCGCTCGGCGCGCATCGACGGCGACCAGCTGACGGCCTTCGCCGGCGCGGGCATCGTCGAGGGGTCGGATCCCGCCGAGGAATGGCGCGAGACCGGCCACAAGCTGCTCGCCTTCGAGCGGCTCGCGACCTGAGGCGACCTGCTACTTTGGCTCCGATGCGCGACGCGCCGAACATCAATCTCGCCTGGACGATGCTCGCCGCGGAGGAGTGCCACCGCCTCGGCGTGCGGCACGCGGTGATCTCGCCCGGCTCGCGCAGCGCCCCGCTCACGGTGGCGTTCGCGCGCCACCCGCAGCTGCGCGTGCATGTCGCGCACGACGAGCGCGGCGCGGCGTTCATGGCGCTCGGCATCGCGAAGTCGACGGGCACGCCCGCGGTGCTGGTGATGACGAGCGGCACCGCGGTGGCCAACGCGCTGCCCGCGATGGTGGAGGCGCGGATGACGCGCACGCCCATGCTCGTGTTCGCGGCCGACCGGCCGCCCGAGCTGCGCGATTGCGGCGCGAATCAGGCGATCCCGCAGGCGCAGCTCCTCGCGGGCGCCGCGCGCTGGACCGTGGATCTTCCCTGCCCGACCACCGAGATTCCCGCGGAATTCGTGCTCTCCACCGTCGACGAGGCGTTCGCGCGCGCCTGCGGCGGGGCGGGCGCGCAGGGCGGCGCGGTGCATGTGAACTGGCAGTTCCGCGAGCCGCTGGCGCCCGACGCGCGCGCGTGGGACATCGCGTGGCTCTGGTCGATCGCGCGCTGGACGCGCGACGTCGCGCCGTGGCGCACGACCCTTCCGCCGCTCGCGAGCACGGTCGCCGTCGACGCGTCGCTCGTGATCGCGGGACGCAGCAACCCCGTGACCGAGCACTCGCTCGCGCACTGGAAGGGCACGCTGCTCGCCGACATCACGAGCGGGCTCGCGCGTGCCGGCACCGCGGGCGCGGACCTCGTGCTGCGCGCCGCCCTCGAGGGTGGATCGAGCGGTGGCGCGGCCGGTGGTTCCACCGGCGGCGGCAACCCCGCGCTGCGCGAGGCGCTCCGCCCGCCGTCGATCGCGGTGGTGGGCGACGCGCTGGTCTCGAAGCGGCTCAATGCGTGGATCGCGGCGCAGTCGTGCGACATCTCTGTCTTCGGCGCGGGCGATCCGCGCGTCGATGCGGCGCACCGCGCCAACGCGGTTTACGCAGGCCCGGTCGTGTTCGAGTGCGCGAAGTCACTGGAGCCGCACGCGGGATGGAGCGCCGCCCTCGCCTGCGCGGTGCGCGCCGCCGGCAAGGCCCTCGCCGCCGAGCGTGCGCTCTGCGAGCCGACCGCGATCGCCACTGCGACCGCGGCGTGCGCCGCCGAACCGCACGGCACGCTCTTCCACGGCTCGTCGATGCCGATCCGCGACGCGGACTTCCTCGCCATCGCGCCGCCGGCCGGCTGGGAGACCGCGTCGAACCGCGGCGCCAGCGGGATCGACGGGCTCATCGCGAGCGCCACCGGACACGCGGTCGCGAGTGCCGAGCCGGTGGTCGCGATCCTCGGCGACGTGAGCACGCTGCACGACCTGAACAGCCTGCAGCTCGCGGCGCAGGTCGAGACGCCGCTCGTCCTCGTGGTGCTCAACAACGACGGCGGCGGCATCTTCCGCTACCTGCCGATCGCGCGGCACGAGGATGTCTTCGAGGCGTGCTTCACCACGCCGCACGGCCTGTCGTTCGCGCCGATCGCGAAGTCGTTCGGCCTCGCCACCGAGTCGCCGCGCACGCGCGCCGCGCTCGCGAAGGCGATGTCGCGCGCGCTGCGCCGCGGCGGGACCACCGTCATCGAGATCGCGTGCACGCGCGAGTCGAGCGAGGAGTGCCGCGCGCGCGTGGCCAGGGCCGCGACCGCGGCGCTCGCGCGGGATTTCCGCTGATGCCGCGCGCGACGCTGGTGCACGGGTTCCTCGGATCGCCCGCCGACTGGGCGGAGGTCCTCGCGCGGCTCGCCCCGGGGATCGACTGCGACTGCGTGCCGCTCGCCGAACTCGGATGCGGCTCGGTCGCCGACGCGGCGGAGCGCCTCGCGGTCCGTCTCGCGCGCACGCCGTGCGACGTGCTGGTCGGCTACTCGATGGGCGGCCGCATCGCGCTCGAGCTCGCGGCGACGCGGCCCGAGCTCGCGCCGCGCCTGGTGCTGCTTGGCGCGAGCCCCGGGCTCGACGACCCCGACGAACGCGCGCGCCGCGCCGCAGAGGACGACGCGCGCGCCGCCGAGATCCTGCGCGACGGACTCGATGCCTTCGTGGAGCGCTGGTACCGGCTGCCCATCTTCGCGCCGTTCGCCGCGCATCCGTCGTTCTCGGCGGCGCGGTTGCGGCGCGCGCAGGGCGAGGCCGCGTTCTGGTCGCGCTGCGTGTCGGCGTGCTCGCCCGCCCGCGGAACGCCGCGCTGGAGCGCGATCCCCGCGCTCGCATCGCGCACCGTGTTCGTCGCGGGCGCGCTCGACGAGCGATATGCTGCGTACGCCGCGCGCGCCCGCGAGATGTCCTCGGCCGGCGCGCACGCGCTGCGCGTCGAGATCGTCGCCGGCGCGGGCCACGTCCTCCCGCTCGAGGCGCCCGGCGACTGTGCCCGAATCATCGAAGAATGCCTGCGCGGAAATCCGTGATGCACGCCGCGCCCCACTCTGCGCCTCCACCTGCGATCCACCCATGACCACCGCCTATCCCGCCGCGAAGCCGACCACCGAGACCACCGAGAAGATCCGCCCCGCGCTTGCCTGGAAGGAGGTCGCGATGCATCTCGGCGGCGCGCCGTTCGCCGAGGTGAAGTACGCCAAGGCCGAGCGGATCGCGAAGATCACGATCAACCGTCCCGAGGTGCGCAACTCGTTCACGCCGCGCACCGTCGAGGAGATGCGCGCCGCGCTGCTCGATGCGAAGAACGACCCCGAGATCGGCGTGGTCATCCTCTGCGGCGAGGGCGAGCGCGCCTTCTGCGCCGGCGGCGACCAGCGCGTGCGCGGACACGCGGGCTACCGCTCCGAGGCCGGCAGCGAGATGCTCAACGTGCTCGAGTTCCAGCGCGAGATCCGCACCTGCCCGAAGCCGGTCGTGGCGATGGTCGCGGGCTGGTCGATCGGCGGCGGCCACGTGCTGCACATGATGTGCGATCTCACGATCGCCGCGGAGAACGCGCGCTTCGGCCAGGTCGGTCCGCGCATGGGCAGCTTCGACGGCGGCTACGGCGCCAGCTACATGGCGCGCATCATCGGCCAGAAGCGCGCGCGGGAGATGTGGTTCCTCTGCCGCAGCTACTCGGCGCAGGAGGCGCTGGACATGGGCCTCGTCAATGTGGTCGTGAGCGTGACCGAACTCGAGGAGGTCACCGTCCAGTGGTGCCGCGAGATGCTCGCCAACTCGCCCACCGCGCTGCGCGCGCTCAAGGCCGCGCTCAACGCCGACTGCGACGGACAGGCCGGACTGCAGGAGCTCTCGGGCATCGCCACCATGCTCTACTACATGACCGACGAGGCGAAGGAAGGCAAGAACGCCCAGCTCGAGAAGCGGAAGGCCGACTTCCGGAAGTTCGCACCGTGAGCGCCGCGGCGCCCGGCACCTGGATCGCCGCGATGCGCCCGAAGACGCTGGGCGCGTCGCTCTGCCCGGTGCTCATGGGCGCGGCGCTCGCCTGGAACGACGGCGTGTTCGCGTGGATGCCCGTCGCGGCGGCGCTCGCGGGCGCGTGCCTGCTGCAGATCGCGAGCAACTTCGCGAACGACCTCTACGACGGGCTGCGCGGCACCGACACCGGCGCGCGCCTCGGCCCGCCGCGCGCGGTCGCGGGCGGACTGGTGACGCCCGCCGCGATGCGTCGCGCGCTCCTCCTCGTGCTCGCGCTCGCCGCGATTCCCGCGGGTTTCCTCGCGTGGCACGCGGGGTGGGCCTTCGCCGCGATCGGCGTCGTCGGCGCGGTCTGCGCCGTCGGATACACCGCGCCGCCGATGTCGCTCGCCTACCGCGGCCTCGGCGACCTCTTCGTGTTCGCCTTCTTCGGACCGCTCGCGGTCGCGGGAACGCGCGCGGCGTGCGACGGCCACTGGTCGGCCGCGGCGATCGTCTGCGGCATCGCGCCCGGCGCGATCGGCGTGGCGCTGCTCGCGACCAACAATCTCCGCGACCGCGCGGGCGACGAGGCGGCGGGCAAGCGCACGCTCGCCGTCCGCTTCGGCGAGCAGTTCGGCCGCGTGCAGATCGCGTGCGCGCACGCGCTCGCGGCGTTCGTGCCGTTCGTGGCGTACTTCTTCGGCGTGCCGCGCGGCGCGCTCGCGGCGTCGCTGCTCGCGATGCTGCTCGCGCCGATCTCGCTCGCCGTGCTCACGGGCCGCGATGGCGCCGCGCTCAACCGCACGCTCGCCGGCTTCGGCGCGATGCTCTACCTCTACGGCGCGGTGTTCGCGATCGGCGTGCTCGTGAGCGGGGGGGCGCGGTGATCGACCCGATCCTGCGCGTCTCGCTCGAGGTCCAGCCGTTCGCGCGCGCGATCGTGGGCGGTGCGTCGCGCGAGGTCGCGTTCCTCCGCATCGACGACGAGGTGACGGGCCGCGTCGGGTTCGGCGAGTGCGCGCCGCTTCCGGGGCTCCATCGCGAGGACCTCGACGAGGCGCTCGCCGCGATCGAGGACTGGATGGACGGCCTCCGCGAGGTCGACGAACTTCCGCCGAGCGCGGCGTTCGCCGTGTCGTGCGCGCTCGCGACGAGCCAGGGTTTCGCCAGCGGCATCGTGCGCGACGCGGAGGTCGCCGGTTTCTTCGGCGCGGGCGCTGCGGAACTCACCGATGGCGAGGTCGCCCGGCTGCGCGGCGTGCGGTCGGTGAAGCTCAAGATCGGCCGCGCCTCCGTGGCGGACGACCGTGCGCTCCTCGCGCGCGCGCTCGACGCGCTGCCGCACGCGCGCCTGCGCCTCGACGGGAATCGCCGCATGGGCCTCGCGTCCTGCGCCGAGCTGCTGCGCGGCGTCGATCCTGCGCGCATCGAGTACCTCGAGGAACCGCTCGCCGATCCGTCGGAACTCGCGCAACTGTCCGCCCGGACCGGCATGCCGATCGCGCTCGACGAGCTCGTCGTCGACGCGTCGCCCGAGGCGCGCGCGCTGCGCGAGGAACTCGCGCGCACGAAGTGCGTCGCCGCGTGGGTGCTGCGCATGTCGGCGATCGGTTCGCTCGATGCGGTGTACGACCGTGCGGCGGAGGCGGCGCGCCTCGGCGCCGACGCGGTGCTCTCGACCGCGTACGAAAGCTCGTACACGCTCCGCCTCGCCGTGCACGCCGCCGCCGCGGTGCCGAACGCCCGCCGTGCGCATGGGCTCGGCACGGCGCATGTCCTGCTGCAGGATTCCTGCGCGTCCGCCGCGGTGATCGACGGCGCGCTTGCGGGCGCGCCGGTCCCCGCGCCCTTTGCAGAGGCGTGGTCGTGAGTGCGGGGGGCGAAGGCCGAAGCGTTGACGGAAGCGTTGGCCACGGCGTTGGCCGCGGTGTCAGCCACGGTGTCGGCGAAGGCGGCATCGTCGTCGCCATCGATGTCGAGGCCGGCGCCGACCCGATGCCGGAGTTCATGCGCGCGTGGCAGCGGGGCGCCCGCGTGCTTCCGCTCGCACGCACGCTGCCCGCGTCCGCGCGTGAGGCGCTCTTCGCGCGCGCCTGCGCGTTGCGCGCCGAACCCGCGGCGGGAATCGTCCTGCCGACGAGCGGCTCAAGCGGCGTTCCACGGCTCATCGACCTTCCGCTCGACGCGATGCGCGCGAGCGCCGAACTCGGCGCGCGCGTGATCCCGTTCGGCACGGGCGACCTCTGGCACGCCTCGCTCGCGCCCTCGCACATCGGCGGCGTCATGATCCTGATGCGCGCATGGGTCCTCGGCGGACGCGTGCGTTTCGGCGCGCAGCCGCGCGCGTGGCGCGAACTCGACGGCTGCACCCATGTCTCGCTGGTCGCGGCGCAGCTGGCGCGGTTGCTCGAGGATCCCTCGCCGGTGCCGGCCTCGCTCAAGGCCGTCATGCTCGGCGGTGGCCCGAGCCCGCAGCCGCTGCGCGATGCGGCGATCGCGCGCGGCGTGCCGCTGTTCGCGACCTACGGGCTCACCGAAACCTCGTCGCAGGTCGCGACCGTGCGGCTCGCAACCGGCGACACGGCGACCCTCGCGGGGCCGGCGCTGCCCGGCGT
>JBMOGJ010000046.1:0-22863 GCA_049318425.1 Phycisphaerales bacterium
GCGGCGCCGCCGCGGCCCTCGGGGTGGATGTCGGTGATGCGGAACGCGTCGGCGCTGGAGCCGTAGCCCGCGACCTCGGCGAGCGGCGTGGCGCCGCGGGCGAGCGCGTGCTCGAGGCTCTCGATGACGATCATGCCCGAGCCCTCGCCCATGACGAAGCCGTCGCGGGTGGCGTCGAAGGGACGCGAGGCCTTGGTCGGGTCGCCCTTCGAGGTCGAGAGCGCGGTGAGGCGGTTGAAGCCGGTCACGCCGAGCACGTGGATCATCGTGTGCGTGCCGCCGGAGATCATCACGTCGGCGTCGCCGCGCTGGATGAGCGAGTACGCCTCGCCGATCGCCTGCGTGCTGGCGGCGCAGGCGGTGAGGCAGTTGAGCGCCGGGCCGCGGATGCCGAACTCGCGCGCGAGGTGGGCGAGCGGCATGTTGGGCTCCTGCTCGACCTCGCACATCTTCTCGAGCACGCGGTGGGCGGTGTCGGCCCACGGCACGCCGTCGACCTTGCGCTGCTCGGCGTTCCAGCCGGCGAGGTTCGCGGCGGCGTAGTTGTCGAAGTCCAGCACGCCCTCGCCCGCGCCGAGGTAGAGGCCGACGCGCTTGCGGTTGAGCCCGGCGAAGCCGTCGAGGCCCGCCTGCTTCCACGCCTGGCAGGCCGCGCCGAGCGCGAACTGCGAGTTGAGGCCGGCGCTCGCGTGGACCCTGGCGTCCTTCACGAAGCGGTCGATCGAGTAGTCCCGCACCTCGGCGCTGAAGTTGGTCGGGAAGGTGCGCGCGTCGAAGCGGGTGGTCGGGCCCATGCCGCTCTCGGAGTTGAGGAGGCGCTTCCAGACGCTGTCGATGTCGTGGCCGAGCGGCGTGATCCAGCCCATTCCGGTGACGACGACGCGACGGTTGTTGGTCTTGGTGGTCATCGGTGTGGGTTCACGCGTGGCGGCTGATGATCGCGGCGCTGTTCTGGCCGCCGAGGCTCGGGGTGCAGACGAGGATGTGGCGGAGCGCGCGGGCCTCGCTCGGCGCGGCGCCGGCGGCGAGGCGGCCGGTCGCGCCGCTGTTGAGGCGCGCGGGCAGGCGCTGCTCGGTGAGGCACTTCACGGCGACCGCGACGGCGATGGTGCCGAAGCCGGCGACGGTGGCGCCGATCGAGGGCGCGAGCGTGACGACCGGCTTCGCGCCGAGCGCGTCGCCGAAGATCCGCTCGAGGGCCTTCGCCTCGAGGGCGTCGATCGCGGGGACGCCGCAGCCGTAGGGGATGATGGCGTCGATGTCGGCGGGCGCGAGGCGCGCGTCGCGCAGCGCGGCCTCGATGGCGTCGGCGAGCGATTCACCGGAGGCGTCGGGCACGAGGCCGACGGTGTCGTCGCACCAGCTCTGCGAGGCGCCGGTGCCGGAGAGCACGGCGTGGATGCGCGCGCCGCGGGCCTGGGCGGTCTCCTCGGCCTCGAGCACGAGGATGCCCCCGCCCTCGCCGACGAGCGCGCCCGGCGAGGTCGGATCGAAGGGCTTGACCTTGCGGGTCGCGTCCTCGTCGACGGTGCAGCGGGCGAGGCGGCCGGCGAGCTCCTGGCGCAGGTAGGCCATCGGGTTGAGCTTGCTGTCGGCGCCGCCGGAGAGGCAGGCGTCGGCGGCGCCGCGCTCGATCACGCGCTGGCTCTCGGCGAGCGAGAGGCCGCTGGAGGCCTCGTTGCAGGTGATCGTGTTCGACGGGCCCTGGCAGTCGTGGATGATCGTGACATGGCACGCCAGCATGTTGGGCAGGTACTTGAGCAGCCAGAGCGGCGTGAGCTCCTGCATGCCCTGCTGGCCCCAGTGCCCGGGGTCGAACTTGCCGGCGCCGTCCTTCGAGGTGGCGAGCGCGGCGGTGAGCTCGTCGAGGTCGGCGGCGATGAGACCGGCGCCGATGTGGCATCCGACGCGGTCGGGCGCGATGGTCGGCGCGTGGTCGGGGTCGGTGCCGCGGGTCGAGAGCCCGGCGTCCTTGACGGCGGTGAGCGCGCCGCCGACGGCGATCTCGATGTCGCGCGCCATGACCTTGGTGGCCTTGCGGTAGCTCTTGGGGACGAGGTCCTTGACGTCGTAGCTCTCGGGCAGCTCGCCGCCCGAGGCCGAGGCGAAGCCGCGGGCATCGAAGGCGCGGATCGGTGCGAGCGCGGACCGACCCTCGCAGAGGGCCTGCCAGAGGGGATCGATCCCGAGGCCGTGGGCGGAGACGGGCCCGAGGCCGGTGATGACGACGCGTCGGCGTGACATAGGGCGCGGAGTATAGAAAGGAAGGACGGGGATCGCCCGCCTCGGTTCCGCCGGGCGGAACCTAGTTGGCGCGGCGCGCGATGAGCATCGCGAGCTCGAGCGCCTGCTCGTAGTTGAGGCGCGGGTCGACCTGCGAGCGGTAGGCGCGGGAGAGGTCGTCGTCGGTGAGCCCGCGGGCGCCGCCGGTGCACTCGGTGACATCCTCGCCGGTGAGCTCGATGTGGACGCCGGCGAGCGTGGTGCCCGCCATGCGGTGGATCTCGAAGGCCTGCTCGACCTCGGCCAGGATGTGGGCGAACTTGCGCGTCTTCACGCTCTTGCCCGCCCAGGCGCCGCCGGTGGGGACGACCGTCTCGGTGTTGCCGTGCATCGGGTCGCAGACCCACGCGGCGTGCAGGCCGGCGTCGCGCACGGCGGCGACCAGCGGCGGCAGTCCGCGGCCGATGGCGTGGGCGCCGAAGCGGGTGATCAGGACGACGCGGCCGGGCTCGTTGTCGGGCGAGATGGTCCGCAGCGTGTGGAGCAGCGTCTCGACGGTGGTGTCGGGGCCGACCTTCACTCCCACCGGGTTGCGGATGCCGCGGCAGAACTCGATGTGCGCGCCGTCGCTCGCGTTGGTGCGCATGCCGATCCACGGGATGTGGGTCGAGAGGTTGAACCAGCCCTCGCGGCGCGGGACCTGGCGGGTGAGCGCGGCCTCGTAGTCGAGCACCAGCAGCTCGTGGCTGGTGTAGAAGTCGACCCGCTGCATCTGGGTGATGGGGCCGCCGGCGAGCGTCTCCATGAACCGCAGCGACTCGCCGATCGAGTCGACCATGCGCTGGTACTCGGCCGCGAGCGGCGAGTGCATCACGAAGGCGAGGTCCCAGTTCTCGGGGTGGTGGAGGTCGGCGAAGCCGCCGTCGACGAGCGCGCGGACGAAGTTCAGCGTGAGCGCGCTGCGCTCGTAGCCGCGCAGGAGGAGCGCCGGATCGGGCGTGCGCGCCTCGCGGGTGAACTCGGGGCGGTTCACGTTGTCGCCGCGGAAGCTCGGCAGCTCGACGCCGTCGCGGGTCTCGGTCATGGCGCTGCGGGGCTTCGCGTACTGCCCGGCGAAGCGGCCGATGCGGGTGATGCGGCGGCGCGTGCCGTGGACGAGCACGAGGCTCATCTGCAGCAGGATCTTGAGCTTGGCGGCGATCGCGGCGGAGTTGCAGTCGGCGAAGCTCTCGGCGCAGTCGCCGCCCCAGAGGATGAAGCGCTCGCCGCGCGCGGCCTCGGCGAGCTGCGCCTTGAGCGCCTCGATCTCGTAGCTCGTGACCAGCGGGGGAAGCGCGCGGAGCTCATCGAGCGTCCGCCCGAGCGCCGCCTGGTCGGGGTAGACCGGCTGCTGCGTCGAGGGGAAGGCACGCCAACTGAGCGGAGTCCACGCCATTCGGGGAGGGTAGCGGCTGCTGAATGCGGGCGACAGGACTTGAACCTGCACGGGTGTTACCCCACGGGAACCTAAATCCCGTGCGTCTGCCAATTCCGCCACGCCCGCGGAGGGCGAGATTGTACGAATTCGGGCGGCCGAGCCGATTCCACCCAAACGGTGGGGACCGCCTGCACCGGACCGCAGCGCGTCCGCCCCGCTTTCGCCCCCACCCCCGCCCCCGGCCACCGATGAAGAAATTCCACCACTTCGCCTCGAACGCCGTGCCCCTCCTCGCGAGGATCCTGCTGTTTCTGGCGTTCGTGCCCACCGGCTGGCACCACGCGATGAACTGGACCGAGTTCCAGGGACCGCAGGCGGACCGGCTTCGGGCGCTGGGCGTGACCTCGGCGCTGACCCGCAACACCGGCGAAGAGCTCGTCCGCTACGAGACCATCGAGCAGTCGGCCCCCGCCGACGGGAGCGCCTACGAGCCCGTGCTGCATGCGCGGTCGCTCCATGAGCTGACCCTGACCTTCGACGAACGGGGCATGCCCAAGCCGCAGATCGCGGCGTGGGTGGTCTCGGTGTTCGAGCTCGTCGGCGGCGGACTGCTGCTGGTCGGGCTGTTCAGCCGCGTCTGGGCCGGCGGCATCGCCTTCTGGGCGATCGGCCTCTTCGGCCTGTTCGCGTGGCACGGGCACAGCTGGGCCGATCTGTGGGCGACCAACGTGCCGTCGCGCGCGAGCATGCTCAGCCTGATCACCATCGCGACCCTCGCGCTCGGCATCGCCTTCAGCGGCGCGGGTGCGTTCAGCCTCGACGCGTTCATCTTCCGACGCGGTGGCGCGGGTGGTGGTGGCGGCGGCGGCGACGAGGAATGACCCGGATCCCGCCGATGAGCCGCGCCTTGGCGCGGTGCGCGCGGAGACCGTGGGAAACATGTTGCATTCCCGCCATCACGGCGTGGGGTCCATAGGATGCGCCCCATGCCCGAGTCTTCGCATCGCTCACCCATGGACACGCCGTCGGCGGCGCCGCGGGGTGGCGCGCCTCGGGGTGGGACGCCTCGGGGTGGCATGCGTCGGGGTGGCATGCGACGCGGCGGCACTCTCCGGGGCATCGTCGTGTCGGTCGCGGTGCACGGGGCGATCGCGGCCGCGATCCTGAGCGCGGCGTGGGGCGTCTCGCGCAGGACGGAGGAGCTGCCGCCCGTGGTGCTGGTGGCCGACTTCGAGCATCCGGCGCCGGCGGCTGCGCGGCCGACGGACACGCGTGCGACGCCGACGCGTGCCGAGACGGCGCAGACCGTCACTCAGACCAAGGCCCAAACCGAGACACCGACCCCCGCCGACGCGCTCGCCGAGCGCCTGCGCGCGCTGGAGGCGGGGTCCGCGGCGAACGCCGAGCTCGACGCGCTCGCGCGGCGCTTCGACGCCCTGTCGGCCGATGCCGGCGCGCGCGGCGCGGAGGCCGACGCCCTGCCCGCGGCGACGCCCGCGGCCGGCGCGAGCTTCGCGGGCCTGGTCGCGGGCAACGCGACCAAGGTCGCCTACGTGGTCGATGCCTCGGGCTCGATGGTCGGGCGCTTTCCCGCGATCGTCGACGAGGTGGAACGCTCTCTGCTGCGGCTCGAGCCGACACAGCGCTTCACGGTGATCTGCTTCCGCAAGGACGGTGCGGTGGCGTTCGAGGGCGACCCGTCGCTGCGAGCGGCGAGCCGCGATGCGCGCGCGTCGGCGGTGCGCTGGCTGCGCGAGCGCGTGGTGCCGGCGGGCCGGTCGAGCCCGCTCGAGGCGCTCTCGATGGCGCTCGGCAGCGGGGCCGACTGCGTGTTCCTGCTGTCGACCACGGTCACGGGGCCGGCGAGCCACGAGCTCGACCGCGCGTCGATGGTGGCGCTCGTCGACCGGCTCAATCCGCGCGATGCCGCGAGCGGGCGGCGGCGCGCGAGCATCCAGTGCATCCAGTTCCTCGAGGCCGACCCGGGCGAGACGCTCCGGGCGATCGCCGACGAGCACTTCGGCCCGGGCGGCTACCGCTTCATCCCCCGCAGCGCGACCTCGCTCGACGGGGCGCGACCGTGACCGCGGCGATGCGTCCCGATCCGACCGACCAGACTCCTCCCCCCTCCACCAGCAGCACGCGAGCACCATGAACGGCAGCATCTTCTTCTACTCGTTGAACGGCGACGGCACGCTCGAATGGATCGGCAGCCTGATGATCTGGCTGCTGCTCGCGATGTCGGTGGCGAACGTGGTGCTGATCGTGCTCGCGACCACCGCGAACGCGCGCCGCACCATGCTGCCCGCGCGCGCGGTCGACGAGCTGCGCGCCGCGCTCGCGACCGGCCGCTACAAGGACGCGCTCGAGCAGGCGGCCCGCGGCGACGACGACTTCTCGCGCATGGTGTCGCGCGCGCTCGGACAGGCGCCCGGCGGGACCGAGGCGATGGCGCGCGCGGCCGAGCAGGCGGCCGACGAACTGCTCGCGGCGCGGCTGCGGCGGCTCGAGTCGCTCAACGTGCTCGGGCAGGTGGCGCCGATGATCGGGCTCTTCGGCACCGTCTACGGCATGATCGTCGCGTTCCAGACGATCGCGACCACCGGCGGCAGCGCCGATCCGGTCATGCTCGCGGGCGGCATCGGCACGGCGCTGGTGACGACCTTCTGGGGACTGCTCATCGCGATCCCCGCGACGAGCGCGTACGCGATGGTGCGCAACCGCGCGATCGCCGTGTCCGACGAGGCGCTGGCGGAGACCGACGGGATGATCGCGCTGTTCCGCCCCGCGAAGGACGCCGCGAGGTAGGCGATGCCGCGCACGCGCCGCCGCTTTCCCAACGCCGAGATCGAGGCGAACCTCACGCCGATGATCGATGTGTCGTTCCTGCTGATCGTGTTCTTCGTGCTGGTCATGCGGATCACCGACGCCGAGCAGGCGGAGCTCGCGGTGCCCGCGGTGCGCGAGGGCGTGGCGATCCGACCGGAGGACGAGGCGCGGGCGGTGCTCAATGTGATTCCCGGCGAAGGCGGTGTCGCCGCGGGCTACCTGCTCGGCGGCGAGGAGATCGCGGCGACGCCCGAGGGGATCGCCCTGCTCGCCGAGCGGCTGGCCGACGGGTACCGACGCAATCCGCGCCTCGCGGTGCGGCTGCGCGCCGACCGCGCGACGCGGTTCGAGTGGGTCGAGCCCGCGATGCGCGCGGTGAACACGGCCGCGCGCATGGCGGGCGGCGACGCGCTGCCGAGGCTCGATCTCGTGGTGACGCCGCTGGCGGGCGGCGGCGGCGGCGGCGCGAGCGGCAACGACGACTCGGCAAGGGGCGCGCGCGATGCCTCGTGAGCACCGACGCGATCTCCGCGGGATCGGCGGCCGCGCGCGGCTGGCGCTGTCGATCACGCCGATGATCGACGTGGTGTTCCTGCTGCTCGTGTACTTCGTGGTGACGACGGGCTTCGGCTCGGAGGAGCGGCTGCTGCGCAGCGAGGGGACGCCGAGCGCCGATGCCGCGCAGCGCAGCGATGCGCGACCGACCGACGCGCTGGAGCTCGAGGAGGAGCCGCTTGTGATCCGGCTCGAGCGTGTGGACGGGGGCGCGGGAGGAAGCAATGGTGGGAGCACGGGTGGGAGCACGGGCGTGACGCGCATCGTGCTGCCCGCGGGGCTCGCGCGCGTGGCCAATGCGGAGCAGCTCGAGGGCGTGCTGCGCGACGCGATGCTGACGGCGGAGCGTCCGCGCGGGCTGTTCGCCGCCGATCATCCGGTCCGGATCGCGCCCGCGCGCGACGTGCCCTGGGAGGATGTGGTGGGCGTGTTCCGCTCGGTGATGGGCGCGGGGTACCGCTCGGTCGCGTTCGGGGGTGGCGGGTGAGGCGCGGTGCGCGGGCGGGTGCGCGCGGCGTGGGCGCTGCTGCGCGCGGCGTGGATGCTGCTGCGCGCGGCGCGGATGCTGCTGCGCGCAGCGCGGGCGCTGCTGCGCGCTGCCAGAACTCCGCCGCACGCGCGCGCGACTGGCTCGCGGTGGCGCTGGCGACCGCCGCATGCAGCGGGGTCGCGAGCGGCGGCGTTGTCGTGATGGGGTGTGGTGCGGCGCTGGGAAGCGCGGCCGCGGTGGCGATGATCGGCGAGGCGGAGGGCGCACGGGGTGATGGCGCAGCGCGCGCGACCGACGCGTCAGCCCAACGCGCACTGACGAACCTGCGCGCGGTGGAGCTCGCCCGCGGTGCGGCGCCCAACGGCGACTCCGCCGATGCGACCGACACCGAGCGCGCGATCGCGGAGGCGCTCGCGTCGCTGCCCGCGCCCGGCGAGCCGGGCGGGTCCGATGCGGCGACGCGGCTGCTCCAGCAGGCCGCCGCCCTCACGCGCGACGCGATGCGCGCGCGCGGCGCGGCGCGCAGCGTGCGCGCGGCGATCGACGCCGAGGACGATCTCGCGCACCGGCGGACCGAACTCGCGCGGTCGGTCTCCGCAGCGCTCCCCGAGTGCGCGCGCGAGCTCCTGCTGCAGTCGGCCGAGGACCTCCTTTTCCGCCGCCGCAGCGTCGACGGCAGCGACGAGCTCATCGCGGTCGGACTCGCGACACCGGCCGAGCGCGCGTCCGCGGGCGCGGCGGTGCGCGAGGCCGCGGCGCGTCTCGACGACGAACTCCTCGCCCAGGCGCGCGCGGACACCGCCGCGCTCGCGACCGATCCACTCGCGATGCGTGTGCGCCTGCTCGCGGGCATCGCGCGCCTGACCACGGCCGATCTGGCGGACGCGGACGAGCGCGATGCATCGCGCGGGGCCGCGCGCGGAACTGCGACTGCCACCCCGACTGCGCCTGCGACCAATGCCGCTGCCGAACTCCCGTCCACCCGTGCGCGCCGCGAGGCCTCGCGCCTGCTCGAGGACGCCGCGCGCACCGAACTCCCCGTGCCACCGGTGATCCGCGCGCTGCTCGACCTCGCACGGGCACGCGCCACCGACGACGCGACGCTGCGGACGCGTCTCCTGTCGGCGCTCGCCGACTCGCCGCTCGAGCCGGTCGCGCGCGTGGCGCGCATCGAGCGCTGGCGCGATGCGTGCGCGGGCGTGGCGACGGGCGCCGCGCTTCCACCGTTCCCCACGCTCGCCGGCGATGCACGATTCACCGAGCTGCTCAGCATCACCGCGCAGCTGCGTGCCCGCACCGACGACGCCCCCGCGAGCCTGAGCGATGCGGCGCAACCGCTCGAGCGCGCGCTGCGGGCGACGCTCGCCGCAGGCCCGTTCGACGCGGAGCGCGCCCTCGCGCTGGAGCGCCTCGCAGTCGCCGTGGCGATGCGCCTCGACCGCAGGCTGCGCGCCCTCGCCCTCGACGGAGATGCCCCACCGCTGCTGCTTGCGCTGTGCGTGGTGGCGCCGGAACCCGCGCGCGAGGATGGTGCCGCGGACACGCGCCCCGCGCCCATTTCTTCCGCGCCATTGAACCGCCTGCGCCCGCTGATCGCAGACCGCGCGTTCGCGCCGTGGCTCGGCGTGCCGCTCGCCCGCGCGCTTCAGGAGTCGGGCCGCACCGACGACGCGACCGCGACGCTCGTCGAGTTCGCCCGCGTCGCGCCCGTGGCGCCGAAGGCCCGCGACGCCATCGACCTCGCGCTCGCGGCGTGCCGCGCGCGCGCCGAGCGCGAGCCGAACGGCGAGTCGGCGCTCGACCGCGCGCTCGAGACCGCGACCGCCGCGTTTCCGGCCGATCCGCTGCGCGACGCGTGGCTGTTCGAACGCTTCGACCTCGCGCTCTTCCCCCACTGGGCGCCGCCGGACGCGACGCGCGCCGCGCAGCTGCTCACGCTCGTCTCGAGCGCGCCGGAGACGGCGCTCGCACGCGACGTCCGCGCGCTCGAACTGGAGGTGGAAGCCGCGGCCGAACTCGAGGTCCGGCAGAACCCGCGCGACGCCGCGGGCCGCGGCGCCACCGAACGGCTCGCCCGCGCGCGCACGCTGCGTGCGCAACTGCCCACCGAGGCGACGGCGCGCGTGCAAGGCACCGCGTCAACCGACGGTGCCCACCGCGAACCGCACGCCGCTTCCCGCGCCGCCTCCACCGCGTCAGACCACGCACCACTCGCCCCCCGCCTGCGCCTCATCGAGGCGTGGCTGCTCGCCTCCGCGGGAAAGCACGCCGACGGCCTGGCCGCGGTCGAGCGCGCGCTGTCGGAGTCGATCGACGACGGGCACCCCTCCTCGCGACGCGTCGCGCGACGCGCGGCCGAGATGTGGCACGTGATCCTGCGGCTCGATGCCGACGCGCCGACGGCGACCGCGGTTCCACCCGCCGCGCTGCTCGCGCTCACCGCGCGCGACCCCGACGCGGCGCGCGCCGCGAACGACGCCCTCGCGCGCTACCGCGCGGCGGCCGAGTCGGCGCGCGACGCCGGCGACGACGGCGCCGCGCGGCGCATCGCCGAACGCCGCATCCTGCCGATCGCGCCCCTCGGCCGCGGCGCGGAGGCCACGCGCGCCCACGTCCTCGGCGAACTCCTGGCCGGCAACGCCGCGCGGGCAGTCTCGCTCGCAGAAGCGCTGCTCGACGCCACGCCGCGCGGCGACGCCGCATCCCCGCCCGCCGACCCCGCCGCCATCCGCGAGACCCGCTGGCTGCTCGCGCAGGCCCTGCGTGCGCTCGCGCCCTCCGATCCCGCCGAGGCCGCGCGCCTGCGCGCCCGCGCCTTCGGCCTCCTGCGGGAACTCTCCCCACTGCAGGCGGCCGAGCGCGACGACCTCTGGTGGTCGGCGCAGGCCGCGCAGCTCGAGATGCTCGCCGACGAACCCGCGCGCGCGCCCGACATCCTCGCGCGGCTCAACCGCCTCGAGGCGATCGACGCCACCCTCGGCGGCGCGCGACTCGCGCGGCGCTTCGCCGCGCTGCGCACCCGCGCAGAATCGTCGATGATGCCGTCGAACCCGTCGGTCCCTTCGGAGCACGCCACGCCATGACCCCCGATCCCTCCGAACTCCCGCGCCCGAACGGCCAGACCTCCGACGGCGAGCGCGCGCGCATCGACCGGTTCGAGGCGGCCTACAACCGCATCGACCGCGAGCTGCAGCGCCTGCTCGACGAGCCGCGCGAGGGCCGTCGCCGCGGCTTCGCCAGCTCCGTGCGCCAGATCGCGGCGGAGAGGCGGCACTTCGGGCGCCACCTCGACTTCCTGCTCGAGGCGGGCGAGCTCCGCAACGCGCTCGTCCACAACCGGCTCGGCACGGTCGAGTACATCGCCGTGCCCACCCTCGCGACGGTGATCAAGCTCGAGTCCATCGACGAGGAGCTCCGCAAGCCCGTGCCGCTGCGCGCGCTCGCGGCGAAGGAGGTCGTGAGCGTGAGCGTCGACGATCGCGTCGGCCGCGTGCTCGGGCTCGTGCAGGAGAAGGGATACGTCCGCTTTCCCGTCCGCCGCGACGGGCGCATCATCGCGCTCCTGACCGCATCGGGCGTCGTGCGCTGGATCGCGTCGCACGACATCGACGCGTGCGCGCTGCCGTCGGCCCTGCGCGGCAGCCGCGGCAGCACCGGCCCGCTCGACGAGACCGTGGCGCCGACGGACGGCGAGCGCATCATCTGCACGATCGCGTCGGTGTCGGTGGGCGAGGTCCTGGCGCGCGACCACCGCAAGGACGAGTACGCGCTCGTCGCGCGCGATTCGACGGTCGAGGATGCGCTCGCGCTCTGGATGCGCAACCCCCGCCTCGAGGCGGTGATCATCACCGAGCGCGGCCGCGCCGACGAGACCCCGCTCGGCATCGCGACGGCCACCGACCTGATCAAGCTGCTCGACCGCGGCGGTTGAGCGGACACGCGGCGCGCACCCATCCCACGCCGCGCGCACCAATCCCACGCGCCGGACACCCTCCCCGCTCACCCCCCGAACCGCGACCGGATCCGGTCGCGCAGGTCATCGAGCCGCGCGAGCTTCTCGCGCTTGCCGTCGTCGAACAGCGGCAGCTGCCCCGCGCTCTCGCCCACCTTGCTGGCCGCGAAGCCGCACAGGCGCACCGCGCGCCACTCGCGCGCCGCGAAGCTCGCGAGCAGCGCGCGCGCCGCGTCGCGGAGCTCGTGCGTGTGGTCGGTCGGCGAGGCGAGCGTCTTCGCGTGCGTGTGGGTCGCGAAGTCGCTGAAGCGGATCTTGATCGCGACCGTCTGCGCGTAGAGGCCCTTCGCGCGCAGCCGCCGGCCCACCTCGTCGGCCTGCGCGAGCAGCTTCGCCTCGATGGCCTGCACGCTCACGATGTCCTCGGGGAAGGTCTCCTCCTCGCCGACCGACTTCGCGGCGCGGTCGACCTCGACCTCGCGTTCGTCGAGCCCGAGGCTGAGCCGGTGCCAGGTGCGGCCGGCGTCGCCGAAGTCGAGCGCGAGCTGCCGCTCGCCCGCCTGCTGGAGGTCGCCGAAGGTCGCGTATCCCCGCGAGCGGAGCTGCGCGGCGGCCACCGGACCGACGCCCCACATGCGCTCGATCGCCAGCGGCGCGAGGGTCGCGGCGAGTCCGTCGGCGGTGAACTCCACGAGCGCGTCGGGCTTGCGCAGGTCGCTCGCGATCTTCGCGCAGAACTTGTTCGGCGCGATGCCGACCGAGCAGGTGAGCCGCAGCTCGTCGCGGACCGCCGCGCGGATCTCCTCGCCGATGCGGCGGCCGGAGCCGAAGATCGCGAGCGACGCGGTCACGTCGATGAACGCCTCGTCGAGCGCGAGCGGCTCGATCTCGGGCGAGTAGCGCCCGAAGATGGCGCGGATCTCGCGCGACACGGCGGTGTACGCCTCGAAGCGCGGCTTCACCACCGCCGCCTGCGGGCACAGGCGCATCGCCTGCGACATCGGCATCGCGCTGCGGCAGCCGAAGCGGCGCGCCTCGTAGCTCGCGGCGCACACGACGCCGCGCCCCTCGCGACCGCCCACCAGCACCGGCCGCCCGCGCAGCGCGGGGTCGTCGCGCTGCTCGACCGACGCGTAGAAGGCGTCCATGTCGACGTGGAGGACCACCCGCGGGGGCTGGCCGGCCGCGCGCGGGCGCTCGTCGTTCATCCGCGGCTCATCCACCGCTCACCTCGCGGTCCCGGCCTCGGTGTCCCACGCGAACAGCGACTGCGGATCCGGCTTCGCCTTGATCTTGCCGATCTCGTGCAGCTGGTTCACGATCTCCTCCCAGCGGGCGTAGCGCATGCCGCCGAGTCCGACGCGCTTGGTCTCGTCGTTCTGGATGAGCTTCGACTGCACCGCGCAGACGCGGTCCATCGTGTCGGCCGGCATCGCGGGATTGAGGCGCGCCATGGTCTCGTTGAACGGGCGGGGCGCGTCGAGGTACGCGCGCCACCCGGCGGCGCTGGCCTTCACGAACTTCGCGCAGAGGGCGCGGTTCTGCTCGTAGAAGCCGCGGGTGGTGACGACGACCGTGTTGTAGGGGTCGAACCCCGACTCGTTCATCATGAACACGCGCGTCTTGACGCCCTGCAGCTCGAGCGCGGTCGGCTCGCTGGGCACGAAGCACTGCGACGCGAGCGCAGGCTGCGCGGCGAACTGCGCGAGGTTCGAGGTGTAGGGCACGATCTTGAGCCGGCCGCCGGGGAACTTCGTGCTCAGCCACTGGAAGTCGGCGAGGCCGTCCTGGATCGCGAGGGTCGCGTCGGACTGCCACAGCTCCATGAGCGTGCTGAACGGCGACGACTCGTGCACCATCACGCCCATCGGGTTCGACTGGTAGACGGCGTAGAGCGCGACCAGGTCGCCGCCCTGCTCGTTGAGCTCGACCAGCTGGGTGGCCGCGATGGTCGCGAACTCGACCTTGCCGCTCGCGACCAGCTGCGGGGCCGGCACGTCGGGGCCGCCCTGCACGAGCTCGACCTCGAGACCCTCGATCTGGTAGAGCGCCTTCTGCTCGGCCGCGTAGAAGCCGCCGAACTCGGGCTCGGCGACCCAGTTGAGCTGCAGGCGCACCTTGGTGAACTTGGGTGCGGCCGCACCGCCCTGCGCGAGGTCGCCCGACAGCGGCGCGTCGGAGGCGCCATCGCAGGCGGAGAGGAGCGCGGCGGCGACCGAGGCGGCGAAGACGGCGATGGTGCGGCGGAGCGTGGTCATGGAGATCGGAGTGTAAGGTACGCGGCGCGCACGGCGGCGCCCGCGAACGCGCGGGCACGGCGGGCGCGACGGCACGGACCACCCACGCCCATGCAGCAGGACCTGACCGCACACGCACCACGCCCCGATCGGGCACGACCGATGGTCTCGCTCGAGATCGCGGGCGTCACGCGGGTGTTCGGCGACGGCGCGGCCGCGGTGCCGGCGGTCGCGGAGGTCGACCTCTCGATCGCGGCGGGCTCGTTCACCGCGCTCGCCGGGCCGTCGGGATGCGGCAAGACCACGCTGCTGCGCCTGATGGGCGGGCTCGACCGGCCGACGCGCGGGACGATCACCCGTCGCGCCGGCGAGGAGGCCCGAGCGGGCGCGGGCGCCCGCCCCACCGATGGCGCCCGCGAGACCGTGAGCTTCTGCTTCCAGGAGCCGCGCCTGCTCGCCTGGCGCACGCTTGCCGAGAACGTCGCGCTCCCGCTCGAGCTCGCCGGTGTCCCGCGCGCCGAGCGGCTGGCGCGCGCCAGCGAGGCGCTCGCGCTCGTCCGCCTCGCCGACGCACACGCGCGCTTCCCGCACCAGCTGTCGGGCGGCATGCGCATGCGCGCCTCGCTCGCGCGCGCGCTCGTGTCGCGGCCGCAGCTGCTGCTGCTCGACGAGCCGTTCGGCGCCCTCGACGAAGTCACCCGCCACGAGCTCGACGGCGAGCTGCGCGCGCTCTGGGAGCGCGAGCGGTTCACCGCGGTGCTGGTCACGCACTCGCTGCCCGAGGCGGTCTACCTCGCCGAGCGCGTGCTCGTGTTCTCGCCGCGCCCCGCGCGCGTGGTGGCCGACCTCGGCACGCCGCCGATCGCGCGCGACGCCGCGGCGTGGACCAGCGACGCCCTCGGCGCGACCGTGCGCGCGGCCAGCACGGCGCTGCTCGCCGCCATCGAGGAGGCGCGGCGATGAGTGCGCGCGGACCTCAGGGACCAGGCTCGGGCGTCTCCGCCCTCGGACGCGCCGCCCGCGCCGCCGTCGGGCCGCTCGCGACCATCGTGGTCGCGGTCGCCGCCTGGGCCGCGTTCAAGGCGGTGCTCGGCATCAAGGACTTCGTGCTCCCCTCGCCGCTCGGCGTGGCGCGCGCGTTCGCCGACGATCCCGCGCCGTTCCTCGTCGGCGCGCAGGAGACGCTGGTGAGCGCCGCGCTCGGCTTCGCCATCGCCGCCGTCGGCGGCATCGCGCTCGGCAGCCTGCTCTCGCTGTCGCGCACGATCGAGCGCAGCGTGTATCCGCTCACCCTGCTCTTCCAGATGGTGCCGCTGATCGCGATCGCGCCGCTGCTCGTGATCTGGTGCGGCAACGGCCGCCCGGCGATCGTGGCGGCGACGGTGATCGTGTCGATCTTCCCCGTCATCGCGAACACGCTCGCCGGCCTCCGCGCCCGCGACCCGGGGCTCGACGAGCTCTTCGCGGTGCTCGGCGCCGGACGGCTCGCGACCTGGTGGAAGCTCGCGCTGCCCGCGGCGGTGCCCTCGATCGTGACCGGCCTGCGCATCAGCGCCGGCCTCGCGACCATCGGCACGATCTCGGGCGAGTTCATCGCCGCGGTATCGGGCGAACGCGCGCCGCTCGGCGTGATGATCACGACCGCGATGCGCAACTTCGCCACCGACCGCGTGTTCGTCGCCGTGATGCTGGCGGCCTGCGTGGGCTTCGCGCTGTTCGGCTCGGTGAGCCTCGCGAGCCGGCTGCTGCTCTCGCGCTGGATGCGGTAGCCGCGCGGCCGCGCCCGCCTGGAAACGACAGCGCCCGACGGTGATCCGCCGGGCGCTGCGATGGATGCTGCGGGATGTGTTCACGCGTGCCGGCGCGCGCGAGGGTACGCGCGCCGCCGCGTCGTGCGTCAGGCGCGGAACACCGCGAGCGTCGCCTTGATCTGCCCGACCTGGTCGCTGGTCTCGCTCGCGGCGGCAGCGAGTTCCTCGCTCGCGGCGGCGTTGCCCTGCGTGGTCTGGTCGATCTCCTGCATGCTGCCGGTGACCTGCTTCAGCGCGTCCGACTGGTCGCGGCTCGCGGTCGAGATCTCGGTGAGCAGCTCCGCGACCTGGCGTGAACCGCCGACGATGCGGCTGAACACATCCTCGACGTCGCCGACGAGCTTGACGCCGGTCTCGGCGCGCGTGCCCGACTCGTCGATGAGGTTCGCCGTGTCGCGCGCGGCCTCGGCCGAGCGCATGGCGAGGCTGCGGACCTCCTGCGCCACCACCGCGAACCCGCGTCCGGCGTCGCCGGCGCGCGCGGCCTCGACCGCGGCGTTCAGCGCCAGCAGGTTGGTCTGGAACGCGATCTCGTCGATCACGCGGATGATGCTCGCGATCTTGTCGCTCGAGGTGCGGATCCCGTCCATCGCGCTGACGAGTTCCTTCATGCGCGCGGCGCCGGTGTCGGCGTCCGCACGCGCCTTCATCGCGATGTCGGACGCGTTGCCCGAGTTCTGCGCGGTCCGCGCGACCATCGACGAGAGTTCCTCGATGCTCGCGGTGACCTGCTCGAGGGTCGCGGCCTGCTGGCTCGCGTCGGTCGCGATGGTGCGGCTGGTCTCGTTGATCTTCTCCGCGCCGCCCGCGAGTTCCTGGGTCTGCGCGCGCACCGCCGACACCGACTTCGCGATCTTCTCGGCGAAGGCGTTGAAGTTCCGTGCGACGTCGCCGAGCTCGTCGTTGCCGCGGTCGTCGAGGCGGCGGCTGAGGTCGCCGTCGCCCGACGCGATCTCCTTCATCGCCGCGGTGATCGCGCGGAGCGGACGGTTGATCGAGCGGCCGATCGCCACGGCCGCGAGGCCGCAGAGCACGAGTGCCGCGACGCCGATGCCGATGATGCCGGTGGTGGTGGTGCCGGTCAGCGTGGCCGCGGTGGCGGCCTCGTCGACCATCGCCTCGTCACCGGCCTCCTCGAACGCGGTCAGCGACGCCATGAGCGAGAGCGCCGCGGTGCGGTAGCGCGCCTCGGCCTCGCGGCGGGCGGCGTTCGCGGCCCAGAACCCATCGAGGTCGGCCTTGAACGACGCGAACATCGCGCGGTAGCGGTCGCTCATGCGCGTCGCCGCGTCGTCGGCGCACGGGATGTCGAACGCGCCGGTGCCGAGCATGCCCTCCGACGCCTCCGTCTGGAACGCGAGACCCTCGTCGACGCCCGCGCGGCAGCTCTCCGTCGGCTCGCCGGCGATGAAGCGCTGCAGGTGGTACAGCACGGTGAGCAGTCCGATGTTCGACTCCATGCCGCCGTCGGCCGCCTCCCAGGCCTTCGAGATGCCGCCGCTCCAGGTGAAGGCCTGGTCGGGGTTCTTCTCGATCGCCTCGACCTGCGCGTCGCCGATCTCCTCGACCTCGCGGCCGAAGGCGACGAACGACTTCGTGGTCGCGTCGAAGCGCGAGCGCGCCTCGACCCAGGCCTGCTGCGAGTTGACGAGCGCACGCATGTCGCGCTCGTAGTCGTCGAACGAGGTGCCGAGCTTGGCGACCACCTCGCCCTGGAGCAGGCCGTGGTCCGCCGCCGAGTCGAGCAGCGTGCGCGACTCGGTGTGCTGCGCCTCGATGGTGCGCGCGTCGGCGGTGCCGTTGGCGAGCATCTCCGAGACCAGCCGCATTTCCGTGCCGACGCTGATGGACCCCTCCATCGATTCGTTGGCGGTGCTCCACGCTGGACCGGTGACGGTTTCGAGCGAGCGGTCGATGCTGCGGATCCCCCACCACCCCGCCACCGCGCAGGCGATGACGAGGACGGCGGAGGCTGCGAAGCCGAGGTTGACGCGGGTGGAGATCTTCATGTGGGGGCTCTTCCTGTTTCGGTCGTGTCTGTCGTCCGCCGCGCCACGGGGGGCGTTCGGCGCGTTGGCGGGGTTGGGACGCCGGTGAGGGCCGGCGGGTGTCTGGCGGCTGGTGTCGGGAGGATGGTGTCGGGAGGCTGGTGTCGGGAGGATGGTGTCGGGCGGGTGGGCTTGGTTCGAACGTCCTGCGTCGCGCGCGGGTCAGAACGTGATGATGCAGCGCAGCGTGCCCACGAGCGCGTCTTCGGTCGCGCCGCCACCCGGGTTCTGGAACCACTGGATGTCGGGCTTCACGTGGAACCACGGCGTGACCTCGATGTCGTAGAAGAACTCGATCGCGAACTCGTCGTCGGTGAAGCCCGCGCCCGGGTCGCCGCTGAAGTCGACGAGCGAGAGGTAGACGCCCGCGGAGTCGGCGTCGCGACCCGGCAGCGTTCCCGTGAGCGACACGCCGCCGCCGAACTGCCGCGCGACCGAGCTCACGTCCTCGTTGGCGGCGCCGTACTGCAGGAAGCCCCACAGTCCGCGGCCGTCCTCGTCGTCGGCGAGATCGACGCCGGCGGGCGTCCAGAAGCGGCCCTCGGCGAGCGCGTAGAAGCCGGCGGTGCCGTCCTCGATGCCGCCGTCCCAGCGGGTGAACTCACCCGAGTGCCACCAGCCGCCGACCGCGATGCGCACCGAGTTCATCGGCCCGACCGCGTCGAACAGGAGGCCGGCCTCGGCGATGCCGAACCAGTCGTCCGAGTCGTCGTCGTTGAAGAAGCCCGCGGGACCGCGCGAGCCGGTCGGCACGCCGTCGACCGCGGTGGCGCCGTCGTAGAAGCCGGCACCCGCGTAGAACTCGTCGCACGGGTACGCGAAGAGGTTCACGCTCGTCGCGGGGTTCGGGTAGGTCGGCAGCGCGAAGATCGCCGGGCTGAAGCCCGCGCTCGCGTTGATGAAGCCGGCGGCGGGCGCGATGGCGGCGAACTCCGCGTTCGCGTCGACCTTGCCGACCTTCACGCGCAGCAGCTCGTCGAAGAGCCACTGCTCGTACCAGAGCTGCGACACCTGGGTGATGCTGCCCTCGATCGCGATGTTCGAATAGGCCTGGAAACCGCCGTGGAACTGCGCCCCGACGCCGGTGTCGCCCGTCTGGAAGTCGATGAAGACGCTGCCGCCCTCGAGCCCGGCGAGGACGCCGAGGTCGAAGGTCGCGTTCAGGTCGAGCAGGAAGCGGAACGCCGAACGGTCGGCCTCGCCGCCGCTGAAGACGTCGCTCCACTCGGTCACCGCCGAGCCGGCGAAGTCGATGCCGGCCTCGGAGAGCCCGGTGCGCGCGCCCGCCCAGTCGCCGGTCATGGTGCTCCACTCCCACCAGGGAGCGCCGCCGAACCACTCGCGCGGCGCGTCGCCGGTCGCGGCGGCATCGCCCGCGGGCTTCGGCTTCTGGTGCGCGCCCGCCTCCTGGCCCGGCAGGATCGGCGGAATGCCCGACGCCGCCGAGGGAATGAGCTCGGCGACATCCGCCACATCGCCGGCTCCCGCGAGCTCGGGATCGTCGGCCGACTGCGGCTGCATGGCGCCCGCGGGCGCGGTGATCGCCGCGGCGATGGCGGCGGAGACGAGGCCCGCGCCGATCACGCCGAAGCGGCGGCCACGCGACGCCTCACGCGCCTCGTCGTCGGCGCACGGATCGGTCGCGAGGCCGATCGGAAGACGGAGCGGCCGGCCGCGACGCGCCGGGGCCGGATCGCTGCTGCGCGCTGCGGGATTGCTGCTGCGCGCTGCGGGATTGCTCGAACGATGCATGCTCGCGGTGCGCGTGCGCACGGACTCATGATTCATGGGGACTCTCCTGGTGCGGCGGGGAATCCACCGCGACTCGGGCATCGGCGGCGATTCGAGCTCACTTCATCCCTGTTCCCGCATGCATGCCCGAACGGGGTGCTTGCCCGCCCTACACTGCGCGCCCATCCCGCCCGCAGGGCACCACGCTTCAAGGACCCATCGCTCCGTGTTTCTCGCCTCCGCCGTCTTCTCGCCGATCGCCTACTGGCCCGTCCTCGCCGGCTTCCTCGCCGCCGTCGCGGTGCTGCTCGCCTTCGACATGTTCGTGATCGAGCGCCTCACCGCCGGCGCGCCCGACAGCGCGGCCGCCGAGCGCAAGCGCTTCAAGGTGTCGGTCACCTGGACCATCGTCTGCGTCGTGGCCGCGCTCAGCACCGCCTACGCGTTCAAGGTGTTCGCCCTGCAGGAGCTCACCGCGAACCCGTCGCTGCTCGAGCTGAGCGGCGAGCGCTACGCGAAGATGACGCCCGAGGCGGCGTCGTCGGCGTTCTTCCTCGAGTTCCTGACCGGCTACGTGGTCGAGATGGCGCTCTCGGTCGACAACCTCTTCGTCTTCCTCGTGATCTTCCGGTACTTCGGGCTCGACCACGAGAAGCAGCACCGCGTGCTGTTCTGGGGCATCCTGGGCGCGGTGGTGTTCCGCGCGATCTTCATCGGCGTCGGCGCCGCGCTCGTGCAGTACCAGTGGGTGCTGATCGGCATGGGCGTGTTCCTGATGTTCACCGGCATCAAGCTGGTGACCAGCGAGGAGAAGCAGCTCGAGCCCGACAAGAACCCCTTCATCCGCATGCTGTCGCGGCTGGTGCCGCTGTCGCCGCGCTTCGACGGCGCGCGCTTCTTCACGCGGATCGACGGCAAGCGCGCGGCGACCCCGCTCTTCGTCACCCTGATCGTGGTCGAGACGACCGACATCGCCTTCGCCGTCGACTCGGTGCCCGCCGTGCTCGCGATCTCGCAGGAGCCGTTCATCGCGTTCGGCTCGAACATCTGCGCGATCCTCGGCCTGCGCGCGATGTTCTTCGTGGTGGCCGAGGCGATGCAGAAGTTCCACCTGCTCAAGTACGGCCTCGGTCTGGTGCTGGTGTGGGTCGGCCTGAAGATGACGGTCCTCCCCTGGCTGCTCCGCGACGAGCTCACCAACCCGACCGGCCACGTGCCGATCCCGCTCTCGCTCGGCGTGATCGTCACGCTCATCGGCGGCACGATGCTGCTCTCGCTGGCGATCCCGCCGAAGGCGGAGCCGGCGTCGGACGGCGACGGCGCCGCCGACCGCGACGGAGGCCCGAACCGTGGCTGAGCTCTGGCACGAGTTCCTGCGGCTCTTCACCGAGCTCGACGTCGCGCTCGCGGAGATCATCGCGCGCCACGGCGCGTGGACCTACGCGATCCTGTTCGCGATCGTGTTCGCCGAGACCGGCCTGGTGGTCACGCCGTTCCTGCCCGGCGACTCGCTGCTGTTCGCCGCGGGCGCGCTGGCGGCGCAGGGCGGGCTGAGCGTGCCGCTCATGATGGTGCTCCTCTTCGTCGCCGCCGTGCTGGGCGACGCGCTCAACTACCACATCGGCAAGGCGATCGGACCGCCGGCCTTCAGCGGCAAGTACCGCTTCCTCAGGAAGGCCCACCTCGAGAAGACGCAGCGCTTCTTCGAGAAGCACGGCGGCAAGGCCATCATCTACGCGCGCTTCGTACCGATCGTGCGCACCTTCGCGCCGTTCGTGGCGGGCGTGGGCACCATGAGCTACGGCCGGTTCCTCGCCTTCAACGTGATCGGCGCGATCCTGTGGGTGGTCGGCTTCGTCGGCGCGGGCGCGCTGTTCGGCAACATCCCGATCGTGAAGAACAACTTCTCGAAGGTGATCCTCGTGATCATCGTCGTGAGCGTGATGCCGATCGCCTGGGAGGCGCTCGTGGCGTGGCGCGCGTCGCGGCGCGCCGCCGGCGGCGCGGGAAGCGCGGGGCGCTGACCCATGTACCGCTACGCGATCAAGATGCTCTTCGGCGACAACGCGAAGTTCTACGGCATCCTGCTCGGGCTCGGCTTCGCGTCGCTGCTCATCGCGCAGCAGGCGTCGATCTTCGTGGGCCTGATGAGCCGCACCTTCGCGTTCATCGGCGATGTCGGCCATGTCGACATCTGGGTGTTCGACCCGACGCAGTCGTACGTCGACGAGCCGAAGCCGCTGCGCACCACCGCCCTCGAGCGCGTGCGCGGCGTGACCGGCGTGGCGTGGGCGGCGCCGCTCTACAAGGGGCTGCTGGTCGCGACGCTGCCCGACGGCAAGCGCCAGCTCTGCAACGTGGTCGGCATCGACGACGACACGCTCGCCGCGGGCCCGGGCAGGATCGTCGAGGGTTCGGTCGCCGACCTCCGCCAGCCCGACGCGGTCATGGTGCAGGTGGGCTCGAGCCAGCAGAACATGATGTTCCCCGCCGAGCTCGCGCCCGGCGCGCTGCCGGCGCCGGGGCAGTTCATCGATCCCAAGGGGCCGAAGCGCCCGGTCCAGATCGGCGACATCGTCGAGCTCAACGAGCGCCGCGCCCGCGTGGTCGGGCTGGTCAGGTGCCCGGAGACCTTCACCCCGGGTCCGACGATCTACACCGTGTACTCGCGCGCGCTCACCTACGCGCCGCCCGCGCGCCGCGTGATGAGCGCGGTGCTGGTCAAGGCCAACGAGGGCGTCGATCCCGCGGAGCTCTGCGAGCGGATCACCGAGCAGACCGGCTACGCCGCGCTGCAGCCGTGGGACTACTCGATGCGCACCCTCGGCTACTGGATGCGCGAGACCGGCATCCCGATCAACTTCGGCATCGCGATCGCGCTCGGGTTCTTCGTCGGCGTCGCGATCGCGGGGCAGATGTTCTACAACTTCACGCTCGACAACCTGCGCTACTTCGGCGCGTTCAAGGCGATGGGCGCGTCGAGCCGCATGCTGCTCGGCATGGTCGCGCTGCAGGCGCTCGTCGCGGGCGTGCTCGGCCTCGGGCTCGGGCTCGGCGCGGTGAGCGCGTTCGGCCTCAACGCGGCGGGCGGCAAGCTCGCCTTCAAGATGCTGTGGCAGATCCCGTTCATCGCCGCCGGCGCGGTGCTCGTCATCTGCGTGCTCGCGAGCGTGATCTCGATGTGGAAGGTCGTGCGGCTCGATCCCGCCGACGTGTTCAAGGGAGCGTGACGCGATGACGAGCGCCCCGACACCGCCCGCCTCCGCCACGCCGGCCGCCGCCGGCCGCGCCCCGTCGCCCGAGCTCGCCATCCGCCTGCGCGCGGTCGAGAAGACCTTCGGCAAGGGCGAGAGCGCGGTCCGCGCGCTGCGCGGCGTCGACCTCGATGTCCCCGCGGGCGCGCTCACCATGCTCGTCGGCCCCTCGGGCTGCGGCAAGACGACGCTCATCTCGATCCTCGCCGGCCTGCTCGCGCGCGACGCGGGCGAGCTCGCGGTGTTCGGCCAGGACCTCGGCGCGCTGCGCCGCGACCGCCTGAGCGCGTGGCGCCGCGACAACGTCGGCTTCATC